>JAYYZJ010000006.1:0-22915 GCA_036340075.1 Thermodesulfobacteriota bacterium
AAATTTATGAAATCAATAATCAAGTACAGTCTTTTTCATAAAAAGAAAATCTCCATATAACTTCTCCTTTATCAAATTCGTAAATATAATCATATCTCATATTACTAATAAAAAAGAAATTTTTCTTTGGATCACATGCAATTTGCATTACTGAACTTTTTGTTATGCCTGTTGCATTTGGCAATGCAAGAACAAGATCATCATAGGACATCTTATATTCTTGCATCAATTTGGAACTATTCAAACTTAGAACATTTGTTACTACAGTAGTGGACGTTGATACAGAAAAAGAAATAGACACCAAAGTTGTAAAATCATTTATAGTGAGAGGGAGTTTTTCGTTAAATTGTTTCAAAAACTTATTACATTTTTTTGTATCCCTGCGATGTGGGGAGTCGAGAGGTGTAGGTATGTCAAAATAAAGAGAAAGAAATATCACCACAGCTCCAAAACATAAATATCTTAAAAAAGTCATCTTCATATTTAGAGTTTATCAAATTTCTAAAATTTACGCCATTTATATAAAGCAAAAACTGTAGCACCTGATTTTGAGTCTAATTGTGTTAGTGAAGAAAAAGGCCGAGTTTAGTTTGGTTGCGGAGGAGGGATTTGAACCCCCGACCTTTGGGTTATGAGCCCAACGAGCTACCAGACTGCTCCACCCCGCTTTTTTATATTATTTAAATTTTTCGTTAAGTCAAATTAAAGGTCTTAAAACTTCCATGATTTTTTTATAAGTAGAATCAATATCATTAAGGTTAACTTCCAAATGGTTTTTTATTGAGCCCTTCTTGCCTTTAAGAAAATAATCCAAAATAACATTATCTTTGTCTATTCTCATACAAAAACCTACAGGAAAATCGCAGTCTAGATTTATATCTTTTAAAAATCTACTTTCATAATTTGCTACCAGAGAATCTCTTTCGGTAGAAAACTTTTGAAAATATTGGGATAAATCTTCGTTTTTTCTAGCTTCTACAGCTAAAAATCCTTGTAAAGGGGCTGGAACTATTTCTTCATAATCAAATATATAAGCAACATTTTCTTCTAACCCTAACCTTTTAATCCCAGCAAAAGCTAAAACTATTCCATCGTATTCACCTTTTTTCATTTTCTCAATCCTAGTGTCAACATTACCTCTTATTGGTTTGACAACTATTTCTGGATTTAAAATCTTTATTTGTTCTGTTCTTCTAGGGCTTCCAGTTCCAATTTCTGAATCTTTAGCAAAGTCATTTAAGTTTTTATTTAATTCTGATATCAATACATCTCTAGAGTCTTCCCTGTTTGATACACCTATTATTTCTAATTCATTAGGTAAAAAAGCTGGCAAATCTTTATAGCTATGAATAGCAATATCAATCTCTTTATTAATCAAGGAATCCTCAATTTCTTTAACAAAGATTCCTTTATTTAAATTGGTATCAGAAAATTCTTCTTGGTTTATATCACCTTCAGTTGTAATTGGTACAATAATTACATTTAAATCCGGATGATTATTAATAAGATAATCTTTTACAAAATTGGCTTGCCAAAGTGCTAATTTGCTAGATCTAGTTCCTATTCTTAAGTTTCTTTTCATTTTCTAGATTAACAACATTGTTTACTGATTGATCTAAATCAAAAATATCCGAAAGAACTTTTAAGTATAGATTCTCTTTGATGTTCGACTCAGTTTTTACTCTATTGATTGGTACATGTAATATTTTATTTGAAATTCTTTTAGACAATAACTCTAAGTCCTTTTTGTCTCCTGATTGTGAGAGTTCAGAATTTACAATATTAAAAACATGCTCACTTAATGCTTTTATTATTTCCTTAGAATCGTTTGTATTCTCCCAACTCAAATATAAATCAACAGATTCTTGTATTATTTTTGATGCTTCCTCTATACCTTTTTCATTTCCACCAAAATCCTTATGGATAATTGATTTTAAATCATCTAAGTCATACAAGAAACATTTATCTAAATCCCCTACTCTAGGATCTATATCTCTAGGTACCGCAATATCAACAATAAAAATATGTTTATCTCTTTTAAGATGTAGTACACTTTCCATTCTTTCTTTTGTAATTAAAAAATTATCAGATCCGCTTGCTGTAAAAACCATATCTACTTCTGATAAATATTTATCTATATTATCCAAAATCACTGGTTTGCATGAATTTCTATCAGAAAAAGTTATTGCATTTTTAACATCTTTACTAGCAACAAATATTTTAGAGCACCCATTCTTTCTAAGGTAAGAAACAATTAATTGGGATATTTCACCAGTTCCTAAAACTAAAGCACTCTTACTTTTTAACTCATCAAATATTTTTTTGCTTAAATAAACAACTAATGAGCCTATAGAATCTCCCTTCTTTCCTACGGATGTTTCACTTCTGACCCTCTTTGCTGTAAAGAGAGATATATGAATAAGTTTATGCAAATATAATCCGATAGTGCCAATAGAATTGGCAGCATTATAACTTTGTTTAATTTGATTAATAATTTGGGGTTCTCCAAATACCATAGAATCAGTACCAGATGCGACTTTTATTAAATGATAAATTGCATCTTTTTCGTGAAAAAATTGGTACGTAATCGGTGATTTGTCCATTTTAAATTTATGAAATTCAGAGATAAATTGAATAATTTCTGATTCTATATTTTCAGATTTACTATAAACATATATTTCTACTCTATTACATGTTGATAGAATGAAACATTCTTCTACAAAAGACTCTTTATTTAAAGAATTAAGTGCAAGCTCTAAATCATTCTTGCTAAAAGAAAAGTTTTCTAAGAATGAAATATCTGAATTATTATGATTAATTGTTAATACTGATAACATCTTCTTCCCTTCCGTATTGATTCTCCCATGTTTTATATTCATCTGAAAAATATTTAAGTCTGGTTTTCTTATATTCTTTTGAACTATATAGAGCATCATACTCTTTGATACCAGTAATATCTGATAGTTTTTTGATTAAGGAATTGCAGTCTTTAGCTGAACGGCCATGAATCATAGTAAAGAGAGAATAAGGCCAATCTGGGTAAGTAGGTCTTCTATAACAATGACTTACGGATTTAAAGCTGGCCATTTTTGGTGCAATAGATTCAATCATATCTTCTGGGACTTTCCATACTCCCATTGCATTAGCTCTGAATCCTGCTTTTCTGTGATGTAAAATCGCTGCAACTCTTCTCATTATTCCTGCTTTGTTAAATATTTTTAAATTATCAATCACTTCTTCTGCACTGATATTAAGTTTTAATCCAATTTCTTTAAATGGATTAGGTGTTAAGGGTAAGTCCTCTTGAACTTCCTTTATTATATTGATATCTTTCTCATTGAATACGTAATCGGTAGAGATATTTTCCTCACCATAAAAGTTTTCATCTTTTGATGACAAAGAATCTTCTCCTGTCATATCCAACTTAACTCCTATTTTAAATAATTTTAGAGTAGGAAGAATCCTTGTTGATTTAGAATGAGATAGATTACTTAGCAAATCAACAGTCTGTTCAAGTCCTAATTTACTATCTGGAGGCACAGCTAAAGTAAACCAAAGATTAAAAAAGTGGTTTCTCTTGTAGTTATGTGTTACACCAGGATGAGAATTGATAACATGGGCAGCAGTATCAAGCTTTTCTTCATCAAAAGCCATCGCAACAAGAGTTGATTTATATTTCATGCTTCTAGTATCAAAAATAGCACTAATTTGTCTTATGTATTGAACCTCTTTCAACTTTTGAGTTCTTTCTATTACTTCTTCCTCTGTAATAGATAACAAGTCGCCCAAATCCTTGTAAGGAGAAGTAGTTAAAGGAAAATTGGATTGCAATAAATTTAACAATTTGTTATCAATTTCTTCAATATTCATTTCTTTTTTGCTCATTACATTATACCACCAGGTGGCATTAGGAATATTTCATCAACATTAACAGATTTTTTATTTGTAATAGAATTGTATAGAACTTCAGCAACTTCCATATCTTGCATCATCCCAGAACGATCCCAATTTCCCCCTAAATTATCCCAAATAGCTGTATCTGTTGCGCCAATTTCGGCATGAACAACTCTAATCTTTTTAGGTCTTACCTCTTCTCTTAATGCTTCAGTAAAACCCTTGAGTCCATATTTTGAAGCACAATAAGCACCCCAGTTTGGAAAACCATTTCTTGAAGCTAAAGAGCCCATGTTTAATATAAGAGAATCTTTTTTTAGTAGTGGTAAGAAGGATTTTGTTAACAAAAAAGCACCAGTAAGATTTACATCGATTATATTTCTCCAATCATTCAGTTTTATTTTTTCTATAGGACTGAGGACATTCGTTCCTGAATTATTAATTAAATAATCAATTCTTTTAAATTTACTTTTTACACTTTTTGTAATACGTTTTACATCTTTTTCTTTGCTTACGTCTCCTTGATAACATATTAGATTCTTTTTGTACTCTTGAAAGTCTTTGAGCAAAAGGTTGATATTAGATTTTTTTCTTGAAAAAGTAACAACTTTAATTCCATTTTTGATTAATAATAGAACTAGACTTTTTCCTATTCCACTTGTCCCACCGCTTATTACTGCTACTTTTTCACTCATAAATCTAGTTTCTATGATTCCCTATTAAATTTAAAAATTCTGCTCTTGTTCTTTCGTCAGTACGAAAATAACCAAGGAGCTTACTAGTAACCGTATGAGTATCAGATTTTTTTACTCCTCTCATTTCCATGCATAAATGTCTAGCCTTTAAAACTACTCCAACTCCCTTTGCTCCTAATTCAGATTCAAGGTAATCGGCAACCTGATTAGTTATTCTTTCTTGGTTTTGTAATCTTCTAGAAAATTTTTCTAAAGTTCTAGAAAGCTTACTAATTCCTACGATTTTCTTATTTGGTATATAAGCTATGTATCCTTTTCCAAAAAAAGGTAAAAGGTGGTGTTCGCAAAATGAATAAAATGGAATATCGAGTTGCACAATCATCTCATCAGTTTTTTCTACATCAAAGGTAGTTATATTAAATTCTGGAGGGTTTAAAAATTCTGAAAAAGCATCTAAATATCTTTTTGGTGTATTTTTTAGTCCTTCCCTATTAGGGTCTTCACCGATAATCTCTAAAAGTCTCACAACGGTTTCTTGTTGGTCTTCATCAACTTGTTTTTCAAATGGAAAGTTTACCCAATCAACATTCTTATCTTTGCTATAAAGCGCTATAAATTTTTTCTTTGGATAAAGCTTCTTGTATTTTTTCTTAGTTCTACCAGAATCTATTATGTCGTCCAAAATAATATCAGCATCTTCAGGATTAGATACATTCTTACAATCAAAGAACCCGGATAAAATCATTCCATTTTTTGGCACTCCATAAATCTTAGTTTTTGAAGTAATCGAATGCTTCTTTTTTGCTGACTTAATTTTCGCTAAAATTTCATCCCATGAAAGGTGAATTATCTTCTTTGTCATCTCTATTCCTCGTAATCAAAATAATTTTCTGACGTTTCCCATAATCTAATATGTGATAATTTACCAGGTGTTGGAATCTTGTCAGCTAAATTCTTCCACAAGTATTTTGCTATGTTTTCTCCTGATGCTCTTTCTTTTGTAAAATAATCTATTTCTATATCTAATCTCTTATGATCTAATTCATCTATAATGGAAGAAACAACTTGGTCTAAATCCTCAATATTCACAATCATTCCTGTATCTTCTGCTATATCTCCCTTAACTGTTAACTCTAAGTAATAATCATGACCATGCCCTTGAGGATTATTGCATTTACCAAAAACTTCTTTGTTCTTCTCATCAGAAAAGTTTTCATTGTGAAGTCTATGGGCGGCGCTAAAAGAATATATCTTAGTTAATGTACATTTCTCTTTAATCATTGTTCTTTCCAATATTCAACAAATAAATCTTTAGTTTCGTATAATCTCACTTTTCGTAATTTACAATCTGCACATTTTAGTTTCTCTGTTATACATTCATATAATATTTTTGCAAAATTTTCTGTGGTAGGAATTAGTTCTTCAAAATAATCAGTATCTTCATTAAGAAATTTATGATCAAATTCTTTCAAAACACTTTTAATCATGGGTTTTAATTGATAAATATTGATAATCATCCCTGTTTCTGGATCAACTGGTCCCTCTATTGTTGTTTCAAGCACATAATTGTGTCCATGACCGTACTTACTGGTGCATTTTCCAAAAACTTCCAGATTTTTTTTCTCACTCCAATTATTATTCCAATACCTATGAGAGGCAGAAAATTCCATTCGTTTTGTTAAAGTTCTATATTCAATCATAAAGCCTTTAGGATACCATTATATAGAAAGAAAATTAATCAATAACCTGAACGATATTCTCCATTATTTCTATAGGAGTCTGTTTTCCAACAGGATTAGGAGTTATGATTGCCATATCAACTCCTGCATCTTTCCACTTTGAAAGTGCTTCTTTGCATTGGCTTATTGGACCTACTAATCCTAACTGTGTAACAAGTTCATCAGTTAGTACTTCTGCAGGCTTTTCTCCACCTTTAATTTTTTCTACTATATCTCCATACCCACCAAGCGTAAGCACTCTCTGGTAGAAAGGTAGCATGCAATACCCTGTAAGTCCTTTTTTTGCAGAAGCAATTGCTAAATCTAAATCTTCTGAAATAAAAGAAGGTAGACCAGCGGTCATTATCAAATCGGATTCAAGTGAAGATGACTCTCTCCCCTTTTTTCCGGCTTGAATCAATTTTTGTAAATGATCTGGGGTTGCTAGATACGGCATTAGTCCATCTGCTACTTCACCAGCTAATTCTGCTGTTCTCTCAGTAAGTCCAGCGATATAAATAGGAAATGGTTCAACTTGTCTTTTTAGTCTAGTTTGCTTAGACGAGCCATCTAAATGTTCCCGAATTTCGTTTACATATGTTCTCATTGAACCAATAGGATCATTCATTTCAACACCAAGTGCAGCATTAACAGGAGCATGTGATACACCAAGACCTAAAAGCATTCTGTTTCCGCTTGCTTCTTGTATGGTCATAGCCTCAGCCGCACACATGACTGAATGTCTTAAATAAATATTTGAAATCCAAGTACCTATTTTTGTTTCTTTGGTATGATTAGATAACAAATGAGCATTGGAAAGTCCGCTCCAAGGTGGAACTTCCGGTGATAAAATTGCATAAGTATTCGAATCTTCTGCTAGTCTGGCGATCCCAACCAAATCATTTGCTGAGCATCCAAAGACAGGTGTTGTTACAGATATATCCATGATATCCCTCCCTATATACATATTATCTTACTGAATTAATTCGATAATTGTAAGGGCTGATTAATTATAAAAATTATCTAAAATCAATATTGATTCACTATATCTCTATAATATTCTGGCCTTAAATCTTCTTCTGATTTTTCTAGGATAATTTTTTTTATTTTCTGAACTATTTCTGCTTTATCTTTGGGATAGATTGCTTTTATAGGTAAATAATTAGAAATATGGTTTGAAAAGAAATATCCGTTCGAAAGTTCTGTATTCTCAGCTATTATCTCCAGCTCTTTTAAAAGTTGGAATTTATCAGGAAGTTCAAAGTCTCCTTTCTTCCAAAGACTGTAAATTGGCGCATCAGGTCTTAACTGTAACGATAACAACCCAACATAATCAGGGTCTCCTTTCGTAAGCATATCAGCTGTTTCATAAGCATGAATAATACTTCTATCTTTTCCTCCTACACCCAAGAGAACCATACCGGATACTTTAATTCCAGCATTTTTTAACTTTATCATTGATTCGATAGTTTGCTCTTTATTAGCGCCCTTTTTAATCCTACTAAGAGTTATATCATCTCCACTTTCAAAACCTATATAGACCAAAGACAGACCAGCTTCAGCTAAAGCATTTAATTCTGCTTCTTTTTTTCTTAGTATATCTTTTACATTTCCATATAAAGAGACTCTTTCCATATTTGGATTAGATACTTTAATTTGCTTAATAACATCTACAAGCTTATTTGTAGGCATTATAAGTGCATTACCATCCGCAATAAACGATCTACGAAAATCGGGAGATGAACGCTCCGAGATTATTTTAAAAATCTCTTCTTTGGATCTAATTTTAAACTTCTGATTCAGTTGTCTATACATTGCGCAATATGTACATTGATTGTGAGAACATCCAACAGTGGCTTGTATTAAAAGACTATTGGCTTCACTTGGTGGTCTAAACATTGGTTGTTCAAATTGAATCATGATATATAATAACATCTGTGATTAAGAAACTAAAAGAACTAATGGATACATACAAATTAGAAGAATACGAATTGGTTGCCGTTCCATACATAATTGGAATATTTATATTTATTTTTTCTATAGTTGGCCTTGTTTCTTTGAGTTACATATTATTTTAGCCAACTGATTAAAGTCTGAATAAGATTTTCTTCACTTATCTTGTTTCCTGTATTGTCTAAAAGACAATTTTCTTCTTTGTCTAGAGTTAAAACAAGTAATTGCATCAATTTTCTTTTTTTGTCATTAATAACAGATCCAACAACTATAAAGTTATCTTCTTGCCTATAAACGAAAATCCCTTTATTGGAATGATTGAGGAACAATACAGAATCGGAACTTGTTTCAATATCAAAAGAATGAATAAAAACAGCTCTGCTAATTTCTTCAACAAATATATCTTCGTTCTTAGCTGACTTTTTTAAATTATCTACAAAACTAACCATTTCTTAACGTTAAATACTTATAATGTTATATTATATATTAACGAATGCTTTTAGATATAGAATCTCCTTCGACTTTCATTACTAATGTGTCCACTTTAAGTAGAGCTACAAACAAACTCAAAACTATTAAATTAAAGGTTGTTTATAAGGATGGCTTTATTTACTTAACTAGAAAGAATAGAGATGCGTATTGGTACAAGAATTTACTAGAAAACAATTACGCTGAAATAGAAGTTAACAATCGAATTTTGTCTGCAAATGCATTTGAAATGCTGAATGAAGATGAAAAAAAAGAGGTGTCAGAAATCAAATATGATGACGAGAAGAGTATGGAGCAAAGATATGGATTCAAGTTAATAATTAAGGAGATAAGAAAATAAGTACAATTTTTGGAAAAACACAAAATCTTAAAAATAGTGAAAAAAAACTTCTACAAAATCTACTAAGAAAAAGAATATCTCCAAATCTATTAATCAGTAAAGAATTCTTAAGATATCTAAATTCTGTTCATGAAACTATAGATAAAAATATAAATATTGTAATCAACAATAGAGGAAAGATTGATTTTGTATTCCTTGGAGAAATATGGGAGTTAGAAAATTATTTTAATCTTAAATTTAGGGATAAACTTGTTTCAAACAATAAGAGATTAGTTTCAATAACCAAAAGAAAAACTTGTTTCGAGAAAAGAGACAAGGTTGCTTTTATTAATTCGAAATTTAGGAACTTTATTCTTATAGGAAGAGATTCTAAAGAAAATATCTTGTTTTCTCTATGCACCAAAAATAATAACAAAGAAAGTAATCTGTGGTTAACGAAAGACTTTAAAGACATAAACGAATTAAATGATGAAAATTTTTGGACAATAGAAGATAATAACGAATCTTCTCCGGACAAAGATAGTATTTCACATACTAAGAAAGAAAGAGTTTATCTTGCTATAGTTGAAAATAAATCTAAAAGAGATTTAGATAAATCTCTTGATCAATTAGAAGAGCTATGCAAATCATTAGGTAAACAAATAGTTGGCTACAAAACTCAACTAAGAAAAACCTTTGATTCTAGAACTCTTATTGGCAAAGGAGTATTAGACGAAATTTTACTCGAATCAAAATATCATGACGCATCAAGCATAATATTTAATCATGAACTGTCACCGATTCAATCTAAAGAAATCTCAAAATTAACTAATATTAAAATTAGCGATAGAACAGAATTAATATTGGAAATATTTGAAAAGAATGCGCAATCCAAAGAAGCACATACACAAATTGAGCTAGCTAGGCTTAAGTATGAATTACCGAG
Organism: Thermodesulfobacteriota bacterium; assembly: GCA_036340075.1. GTDB lineage: Bacteria > Desulfobacterota_D > UBA1144 > UBA1144 > UBA1144 > JAYYZJ01. Next base: position 10,015 of record JAYYZJ010000006.1, read on the forward strand.
AATAACGGGTTTTGGATATGTAGGAACTTTCAAGAAAGACTTCTCTCAAATTGCCGGGGGTATTCGCTCGAAAGGACCAGGCGAAAAGAAGAGTGAGCAAAGAAAAAGATATATAAGAAAAAGAATTAATATATTAGAAAAACAAATTTCTGACCTCAGTAGGAGAAGATTTCAAACAAGGACAAATAGGGAGAAAAATGAGCTTTTTTCAGCATCATTAATTGGATATACCTGTGCAGGAAAATCAACATTGTTTAACAAGCTAACTAAATCTAATGTAGTCGAAAGCACAAAGCCTTTTTCTACATTAAATCCAACTACTCGAAAAACATACCTCTCAAATAATTTGGAAATTCTATTGACTGATACTGTAGGATTTATAAGTGATTTGCCTGATGACTTAATTTCATCATTTAGAGCGACTCTCGAAGAAATCAATGAATCTGACATTCTAATTCATATAGTTGACTCGTCAGAACCAGATTTAGATGAAAAAATATATTCTGTAGAAGAAACTTTATTAAAAACTAATTTGATAAAGCATCCAAGAATTATTGTTTTTAATAAAATAGATTTAATTTCGGAGGAAGAAATAGAATCGATTAAAACAAAATACTCCCAACCTGTAATTTCATCCTTAAAATCCGAAGGGATTACGGAATTAAGAAAATTTATCGAGGATTTTATTAATTCAAACTCTAGAAAAAAAGAAGCTGTTAATATTTAAAAACCAATATGTTGTTCGTTTTCAAATTTCAATCTACCGCTTTTTATAACTTTAGTAGCAGAGCCTGATCTATTAACATCAAACAAAATACAATTTTCTTCACTCTCACTACTCCACCCTTTAACTTCCAAATTGTCTCCTGGCCACACTGGGCTAGAAAATCTTAAACCGACTTCTTTAATAGTTCCAGGAAATCCACCTAAATGATTATCGGTTATTTGCTCGACTGTCATTGCCATTGTGCACAATCCATGAACTATTACACCATCCAAACCAGCCTTTTTTGCATGTTCAGGATCAATATGTATTTTGTTATTATCTCCTGAAGCTTCAGCATATTTGTAAGTTATTCCTTCTGGTACATGAAAATCACTATTCATAATTATTTCTTTTGTTTCCTCTTTTACGATAGGTTTTTTCTTGGGTTTTGATTCTTTTTTTTCACTACTCTTTTCTAATTTAGAATCTTCTGCTCTTATAAATAACGACCAAGTAGATGTTCCTGTTTCCTTTGAATTAGAATCTTCATGGATAGATTTTAATGTAACTATATAATTTCTACCTTTTTCTTGTATGTTCTCAATTATGGCATGTGTAGTAATTTCTTCGTCGATTTTTAGAAGACGATTGAATTTCATCTGTTGTTCTCCATGGACAAGCATCAGCACATTCCTTTCTACATCCTCCTGAGTTCCATGCATCTCTTCGAGACTCCAGAGCTCAGTAATATGAGAAATTTCTAAGGCTACGTTGAACATAGGTGGAGCGAATTTGTTTATATTGTAGAAATTCAAAGGATTTTTAGATTCAACTGCATCAAGATATCTGTCAACAGAACTACTTTCTATTTTTACTGTTTTCTTTTCTGTTTTGTATCCTACAACTTGTGTATTTAATCCCATAAGTTTGCACCTCTAATTATAGATAATTATAAAGATTTAATTATATCATTAATTCTTTTCTTTTTATCTGGTTCTTCCGTTAGAGTTCTACCAAGGACAATATAATCAGCTCCTTTGCTTAGTGCCTCTTTTGGAGTAATGATTCTTTTTTGATCATCGTTTCTATTTTCCATTCTTACACCCGGAACTAAAATTTTTACAGAATCACCAAAGTTTCTTTTGATTAACTCTATCTCTTCACCAGAACAAACAACCCCGTCTACACCACTTTTAATAGATAATTCAACTAGTCTTAGAACATTTTCATCAATGTTTTCTTCTAAGCCAATGGATTTCAATTGGTTTTTATCAAAACTTGTTAAAATAGTTACCGCAAACATTTCTGGCTTTGGTATCCCTAATTCTTGTTCTAAAGTAAGTAGTTCTTCTGATACAGTCTTAATTGCTTCAGGGCCTGACAGTGAGTGTATTGTAAAAATCTTGGTATTTATTTCAAATAAAAATCTTAAAGAATTTTTGATTGTATTTGGTATATCAAAGAATTTAAAATCAAACATAACTGAAAGATTTTTTGAATGAATTATTTCAATTATTTTTTCTGAATTCGGAAGAAAAGCTATTGGTCCTATTTTTACAATGTTCAAGGGAGGGGAGACGTCATTAAGTATGGAGCTAATTTCTTCTATATCTGAAGTATCTAATGCTAATATTAATTTGTCTTTATTGTCCATTTATGCACTCGATTATTTTTTCAAAATCATCTTTGTTAATTTTTTCGCTTTTATTGTTAATTCTATTTTTAAATTCTATAGAGTTATCAGCAAGTGATTTCGGTCCTATGACAAGTTGAAAAGGTACCCCGATTAAATCGGCATCTTTGAATTTAAATCCTGGATTTTCGTCTCTGTCGTCAATAAGAACATCATAATTCTGATTTAACAAAAACTGATATAATTTTTCACTTAATTCTAGAACTTCTGAGTTTTTAGAATCGGTTGGTATGATTATCACTCGAAAAGGTGCTATTGCTGGTGGCAATTTAATACCATACTCATCGTAATTCTGTTCTATTGCTGCTGCAACAACCCGACCTACTCCTATCCCATAACACCCCATGAAATAGTTTTTCTCTTTACCATTTTTATCAACAAATTTTGCATCCATTGACTCACTATATTTTGTTCCTAATTTGAAAACATGGCCTACTTCAATTCCTCTTATTGATTTTAATTTTCCATTTTTACAATTAGGGCAGCAATCTCCATCTTGTGCTTCCCTGAAATCTCCAAACCCTTTAATTTTGAAATCTCTATCGGGATTAACATTTATATAATGTTTGTCAGACTTGTTTGCACCAACTACAAAATTGCTTATAAGTTGTATTGCATTATCAGAATAGATATCAATATTCAGTTCCAAAGGTCCTGAAAAACCCTTAACTGTATCTAATTTTTTCATTTCTTCAGCACTTGCTAAATCAACAGTATTCAAATTTCTTATTTTCTTATATTTAGTCAAACTAAGCTCGTGATCTCCTCTTATCAAAACTGCCTCTAATCCTTGATCTGTTGAAAGAATCATAGTTTTAACTACATTATCTTTTTTCCTTTTTAAAAACTTAGCAACATCATCTACTGTAATCATCCCAGGTGTTTCTACCAGTTCATGTTGTAAATAGTCCTCTTTTTCTTCTATCTTATTTTGTTTAACAGATGCAGATTCAACATTAGCAGCAAATTCACACTTGTCACAAGAGAGAATCAAATCTTCTCCAGTTTCAGCTAGAACCATAAATTCATGAGATGAACTTCCTCCTATGTTGCCTGAATCTGCTTGTACGGCTTTAAATGTAAGACCACATCTTTGAAAGATTTTTTTATATGCTTCAAACATTTCATTATATGACTTCTCTCCGGTTTTCTCGTCAATATCAAAACTATAAGCATCTTTCATAACAAATTCTCTTGCTCTCATTATTCCAAATCTTGGTCTAATTTCATCTCGAAATTTTGGCTGTATTTGATATACAGTAAGAGGGAGATTTTTATATGATTTAACTTCCCTATTAACTAAATCTGTAACAACTTCTTCATGTGTTGGACCCAAACAGAAGTCTCTATCAGCCCTATCCTTAAATCGTAGCAACTCTTTTCCGTATACATCCCATCTGCCGCTTTTTTCCCATAAATCTGAAGGTGTGACAAATGGCATCATTACTTCAATTGCATTCGCCCTATTCATCTCTTCTCTTATAATATTTTCAACTTTTCTAAAAACTCTTAATCCAGTGGGTAAAAAATTATATATTCCGGCTGCGACTTTTCTAATCATCCCTGCTCTAATCATTAGCTTGTGACTTTCAGTCTCAGCGTCTGCAGGAGCTTCTTTTAAGGTTGATAATAAAAAATTTGATAATCTCAATTTTGTATATTAAATCAATTTAGATTTTTGATCTCCTCAACTAATATATCAACTAATTCACTTTCGTTGCATGACTTAAAAAGTTTCCCATTCTTATAAATTTGTCCTTTTCCAAACCTACCTCCGGCAATTCCTATATCTGCATCTGAAGCTTCACCTGGACCATTTACTACGCAACCAAGTATTGCTACTTTTAAAGACCTTTTTGGCTTAAGATTGACTATCCTCTCCTCGGTTTCCTTTACCAATTTCTGTAAATCAATTTCCAATCTACCACAACCAGGACATGAAATAAGCTCTATTCCATTTTTAAAATGTCCTAAAGATTTAAGTATGTTGTTTCCAAGGATCACTTCTTTGATAGGATCATCGGTCAAAGATACCCTGATTGTATCCCCAATCCCTTCAGAGAGAAGGCTACCTATTCCTATAGCAGATTTTACTGAACCGACTTCAAAAGTTCCTGCCTCTGTAACTCCAAGATGTAAAGGTATGTCGGTTAACGCAGCCAATTTTCTATAAGATTCTTGCATTATTTTTACACTAGTTGATTTTACTGAAACTTTAACATCTTTAAAATTTAATTCATCAAGAATAGCAACATGTCGCATTGCACTTTCTACTAAGGCGTCTGATGTAGGAGAACCATGTTTTCTCAATATATCTTTTTCTAAAGAACCTGAATTAACTCCGATTCTAATTGGTATTCCCTCTACTTTCATAGCGCTTACAACCTTTTCTATATTCTTTCTGGAACCAATATTTCCTGGATTAATTCTTAAGGCTTTAACTCCTGACTTAATTGAATCTAACGCTAATCTATAACTAAAATGTATATCTGCAATTACAGGGATATTTACACCGGCAATAATTCTTTCTAAAGCCTTAGCTGCTTCTTCGTCCGGGACAGCACATCTAACAATTTGACATCCTGCTTTTTCAACTTCGTTTATTTGTTTGATTGTTGAATCGACATCTCTAGTGTCAGTTTTGGTCATGGTTTGCACTGGTATTGGATGACCAGAGCCAATCATTACATCGCCTACTCTAATAGTTCTTGTTTCTCTTCTCATATTACACTAAGGTTATTTTATAATAAAATAAGTCTCAAACAATGTAAAAAAATATAAGATTTATTATTTTTATGTATAATATGAAAGGGTTATGAAAAAGATACTATTTAAGAAAAATATCAATGAAGATAAAGGTACTGATAATTCATCAAATATTAAGATGAAATCCTTTAAAAAGGACAAAAAGGAAAATCAGGATTTTTCTTTTGATGAAGAAAAAGTGATTGATGCACTTAAAAATGTCATGGATCCCGAGCTTCCTGTGAGCATTGTAGATTTAGGGCTTATATATAACGTAGATGTCGTTGACAACAATATCAAAATACAAATGACTCTAACCACGCCCGGTTGTTCAATGGGTAGCATGATATCTTCGCAAGTAGAAAATACTCTTTATGCTTTAGGGGCAAAGAATGTAATAGTTGAAGTCATATGGGATCCTCCATGGAATCCAAACATGATGAGTGAAGAAGCCAAAATCAAGCTTGGCATGTAGTATATGGAAAAAAAAGATAAGATTGCGAACTTACTTAAGGAAGTAAACTATCCTGGCTTCTCAAGAGATATTATATCTTTTGGAATAGTTAAGGATATAGACGATTCAGGTAAAGAAATTGTAATTTCTCTTGAGCTTCCAAAAGAAGACAATGAAATTGCAAAAAAGATTACACAAGATATTCATAATGCATTTTCCAGAGAAGGTTTGTCGTTTCCTCAATTAAAATTTTCAATTTATGAGCATAAACAAGAATCAAAAATAGGTGGGTCGGCAGATCAAATTGAAAAAAATCCTAAATTACCTAAAATTCAAAAATATATTGCTGTTGCTAGTGGAAAAGGTGGTGTAGGAAAATCGACTGTTTCAGTTAATTTAGCTTTAGCTTTTTCTTCTTTACTTAACAACGTTGGTTTGATGGATGCAGATATTTGGGGACCGAGTATCCCTATAATGTGCGGAATAGAATCAAAACCAATGGCAACTAAAGATGAAAAAATACTTCCTATTGAAAAATTTAATATAAAAATGATGTCGATAGGATTTTTATTAGATGAGGAAGATACTGTTATATGGAGAGGGCCAATGATTCATGGCGCAATCAAACAATTTATCGAAGATGTTGAATGGGAGGGAGTTGAAAATTTAGTAATAGATTTACCACCAGGTACGGGAGATGCTCATTTGTCTCTAATTCAAACCGTCCCCTTAAGTGGAGGAATAATAGTTACGACTCCACAAGATGTCGCATTAATTGATGTTAAACGTGGTATTCAAATGTTTAGAAAATTAAATGTTCCTGTTTTAGGAATAATAGAAAATATGAGCTACTTGCAAAATGGTGATCAAATTATTGATATCTTTGGTCGCGGAGGTGGTAAGGCAATAGCTGAAAAATTCGATGTTCCATTTTTGGGTGAAATACCAATAGATCCTGAAATAAGAAAGGGTGGAGACAGCGGTAATCCAATAGTTTTCTCAAATCCAGATTCTTCTACTTCTAAAGCATTTCAAGATATAGCAGCAAAGCTGGTAGAAAAAATCTAAATTCCTTATAATATTATCTTATGAATAAAGATGAAATTTTGATGGATTTTTCTAATATTATTCTTTCTTATGGAATGAATGCGACTATCCATTTAGGACTAACACCGGATCCATCAACCGGTCAAATATCCAGAGATTTAAATCGTGCAAAAGATTTAATTGATATATTAGAAGTATTAAAAACAAAAACATCGGGGAATTTAGACAAGAACGAAGAGAAGATTCTCGATGAAACCCTTGCAAATCTAAAGCTTCTCTATGTTAAAGCTTTATCTTCTGACGAAGAGAAGAAAGAATAGTTTCTGCTAATAATTAATTCCTTCAATAAGTTCGGAAGACGATAAAAGCCTTAATGTGCAAATTTTTTTAAAGACACATTTTTCTATTGGTATCTCTTTAAAATAAAGTTTTCCTGTAAATCTTTTTTTTAAATCTAACCATAAATTCTCATCTCTAATTACATAAATAACTTCTTTGTTCAGCTGACCGGATTTCAAAATTGAATTGAGTTGGATTTTTTCATTTTGAAGTTGATCTCGGTTTATTCTTGCGAAATAGCCTGCATTAATTTTTAATTCATTTTTGGCAGCAAAATAAGTTAGTCTAAAAATATTTTCATCCGTAGGAATAACCTCGGGATAAATCATATTAATCTCTTTATAATTGTCAGCAATCTTTTTCCAAAAAATACTATATTCAGTCTTTTCTAAATCCAAATGCGCCCTATTGTAATTTGAACTTAATGCAAATCTTTCCTTAATCATATAAATATTTTCTTTTGTATCGTACAAATGAAAAGAAATGGCAAAAATTAGTAGTAATATAGCAAATCTTCTAGGATAGAATTTAGCTATACCTAGGAATATAAAACAATAAATCAAATAGTAGTTTATCCAAAAGAATCTTCCAGATGCACGAAAATTTGATAAATACGATGTAAGTTCTGAACTAATTCCAAAAAAATAAGCATTCTCTCCGACCCCTACATGATTGCTAATAGCCATCAAAGAGACCATTAACATCATAATCAATATTACAATCGTTTTTTTTCTATTTTCTTTAAGTAGAGAAATTAATTTGTCAATTTTAAATAGCGCAAAAGGAACAAGGATCAACAAGCCTAATCCTAAGTAATTAAAACCCTCGTAATCAGCATAAAATTTTTCAAGTGGTCTAGTGGGTAGATTTGGTAATATGCTTGACCACTCAGAGAAATGAATTCCTGAGGGATTAATTAAAGAATTGAGATTCATTGAATAATATCCATATCCACCACTAATGCCCCCTGAATCAGCAGAAAAGTATCCTAGAACAAACATCAGAGCTAGCATTGAAAAGTAAACATAAAATATTTTAAAGCTATCCAAATTTAATTTAATTTTGTTTTTTATAATTAAGTCAGTACTAAACAAGATAAGGCTAAACATAAATAAATATCCATGAACCAATAACGAAAGCGCTAAATTAATCGACCAAACCTTATAACAAAAGTTTTTTCTCAATAAAAGATATATAGAAAACAACAACAACCATTGTGCTAATAGACCAATATGTGGAATGTAGACTCTATGTAAAAATACTGGGCTTGTGACAAAAAGCACAGTCATGAGTGAAATAAGAATCTTATCATTGGTAAAAATTTCCAAGATTTTCTTAGAAAAATAACAATGAAGAAAAATAGAAGAGTAAATCCATATACCATAGTATTGAAAATCGTATGGTAAATAATTAGAAAATGGTTTAAATATTAGTGCAAAAAGTGGTATTGATCCTGAGAATACGATATTGGACCCACCGTCAAGACCATAGCCAGGAGTGGAAAAAAAAGGAAGTTGAAAAAAAGGTGCGCTCTTAAAAAAGACCCAGCCTAGCCAAGTAAATGCAAGGTCAGAAATACCAGAAAAATCTAATATCCAATCTACATTTAAAGGATTAACAATAGCTAATGGTGCTAGAATAAAAAAACCCAAAAAGCTAATCAACACGGTATCTATATTTGACTTAATAAAATTGACTAGATCCTTGGACATAATAGCGAACTCTAATCAATAGTATAGTTCAACATTTATTGATTTAAACCATTATGTATATTTTAAGAAGACTTTAATTTATAATGAATCATAAGATTCTGGGGCATTGATTTGAAACCAAAAAAGCTACATTTTCAAGACACTTTTTATTCAAAAATCTATAAAGAATATCTTTATAAAGGAACAAGGGGCTTATTATTTGACATTAATCACAAGTTGATGGAGTACTCGGTAAAACCAAAAGAAAATGTAAATTCTTTAGATATTGGCGGTGGAGCGTTACAGCATTTCCCTTATATGAACAAAGATCAGATGAGAAACTACAGTGTCTATGATTATGAATATTTAAAAGAAGGATTCTTAAGCTCTGATTTAGTTAAAAACGAAAACGATATACAATGTAATTTTTTTTCAATAGAGAATAATTCTGAGCTTCTTTCGAAAAAAGGAACATTTTCTCGAATAATTGCTTCCCATGTTTTAGAACATTTAGAAAAACCAGAAGAAGCAATAATTGAATGGGTAGAGCTTTTGTCAGATGATGGGATAATCTCAATCAGCATACCTGCGGATCCCGGATTGTTTTGGAAAATAGGTCAGCTAATTAGTTTTAATAAATTTTCGAAACTTAATAAGTGCGATTATGAGGAATTCGAAATGTGGAACGCTAGACAGCATATCAACTCAGGGCAAAGAATAACAAGGATAATTAACTACTATTTTTCGAAAAAGCAATCATACGGTTTCCCTGCAATTTATCCATCTTATAATTTTAATTTATTTCTCTTCTTTCAATTAAGGAAATCTGATTTTATTTATTCTAGGACGGAACAATAATTAGTACTATAATTTTGAAAGGTTTTTTAAGAATTTTATCCTAGAATTTAGTTCGCTTTTTCTAACAGTAAGCAATCTCTCAACACCAAATTTTTCTATAGTGAATGATGATAAAGCCGAAGCATAAACCATGCTCTCCAATATATGCTTTTGAGTAACAGTCTTTACATTATCTAAATAGCTAAAGAGTGCCCCGGCATAACTGTCTCCAGCTCCAGTTGGGTCAACAACATCACAAAAGGGATAGCTTGGAATCCATTTGATAGTTTGATTAGAAAAAAGCATAGAGCCTGCACTTCCTCTTTTTATAATCAAAAACCTAATTTTATATTTTTTTCTTAATACTTTTAGGCAACCTTCTAATGAATTTTTCTTTCCAATTAATCTTAATTCTAATTCATTAATTGTTAGTATGTCTACGCGTTTTAGAATTTTATCCAATTCTCTTTTTTTAGAATTTATCCAGAAATTCATTGTATCCATTCCAACTATTCTTGGCTTAGGGTATAAATCGAGAACTTTGTTTTGTAATGATGGATCTATGTTGGCAAGAAAAAGTATGGATCCATTAGAGTATGATTTTGGTATTTCTGGAGCAAAATGTTCAAAAACATTTAATTTAGTAAATTTTGTTTCAGGATCTTCGGAGAATGTGTTATATACTCCACCCCAACTAAATGTATTGCCATTCTCTACTTTTAGTCCATCAGTGTTAATTTTTTTATTATTCAAAAGCTTTAATGTTCTTTTAGGGAAATCTCGACCAACAACAGAAATTATTTTTGTTTTTGATTTTAGACTAGCAGCAAGAGAAAAATATATACATGATCCGCCTATTATTTTTCTTCTAAAGCCTCTGGGCGTTCGTATGTCATCAAAAGCAGATGTCCCAACTACTATAATACTCATGACAATAAATATCTCCTGATTATCGCTGACAGTTTTTCTTTTGATTCTTCTGAAATTGAGTGAATAGAGCTAATAATTGATGATTTAAGAGCATTTGCAATATAATCGTCTTTCTCCCTAGGAATACTATTTAATGCTCTACTTACCAGCAATCTGGCATTCGCTATATTCTCATTCATTGTTTTCACAACTTCTTCTACGGTTACAGATTCATGTTCTTTGTGCCAACAATCATAATCTGTACTTAATGCAATTGTTGAATAGCACATTTCAGCCTCCCTTGCTAGTTTGGCCTCAGGCATATTGGTCATTCCAATCACATCAACTCCCATACTTCGGTATAAATTACTTTCTGCCAAAGATGAAAACTGTGGACCCTCTATGCAAAGATAAGTCCCACCAAGCTGAACATTTAAATCTAACTCTTTGCAAGAATCATATAAAACTTTTGATAGCTTTTCGCTAACTGGCTTTGCCATTGAAACGTGTGCCACAATTCCTTCATCAAAAAAAGTACTTTTTCTGTTTTTTGTAAAATCTATAAATTGATCAGGTATTACAATCATCCCGGGTGGGATCTCTTCTTTCATGCTGCCTACTGCACTTACTGATATAATCCAATCAATTCCTAAAAACTTTAGCGCATAAATATTAGCTCTGTAATTTATTTCGGATGGTCCAATTAAATGTCCTCTTCCATGGCGTGATAAAAAATATATTTCAACCTCTTCTTTTGTTACTTTTAATATTGAATCTGAAGTCGGACCCCACGGGGTTTCGATATTTAGCTCTTCATGCTCACTTGGATTTTCAACATCATAAAAACCACTTCCGCCTATAATTGCTACTTTAATCACTGAATTCCTCCACTACGATTTAATTGATTATTAATTATACTATGATATATTTTTGATTCTATTATTCACTAACATGAGCATTTTAGTAAACAACGACACCAAGCTTATAGTTCAAGGTATAACTGGGAGCCAAGGTCTCTTTCATGCTACTCAGTGTAGAGAGTATGGTACAAATGTTGTCGGAGGTGTTACTCCAGGGAAAGGAGGAACCCAAGTTGAAGGTTTTGATGTTTATGATTCTGTTTCTGAAGCTAGAAGCAAAACAAATGCTAATACTAGTTTAATTTTTGTTCCTGCTGCTTTTGCACCTGATGCAATACTTGAATCAGTAGATGCTGGGATAGAGCTTGTCATTTGCATAACTGAAGGAATACCTACAAATGACATGATTAATGTTAAAAAAGTTGTTGATAATTCTAGCTCTGTGTTAATAGGTCCTAATTGTCCAGGAGTAATTACACCGGGCCAAGCAAAAGTTGGAATTATGCCAGGCTATATCCACAAAGAAGGAAGGATTGGAATAATATCTAAAAGTGGAACTCTGACTTATGAAGCTGTATGGCAACTAACTCAACTAGAAATAGGACAATCTAGTTGCGTGGGTATTGGCGGAGATCCAATTATTGGTTCCTCATTTATTGATATTTTAAAACTTTTTGAAGAAGATAAAGATACAGATGGAGTAATTATGATAGGGGAAATAGGTGGAACTGCGGAGCAGGATGCTGCCTTGTGGATTAAAGACAATTTTACAAAACCTGTAGCAGCATTTATTGCAGGAGCAACTGCTCCTAAGGGAAAAAGAATGGGACATGCTGGAGCTATTGTCTCTGGAAGTTCAGGATCTGCCGAAGAAAAAAAACAAGTCTTAGAATCTGTTGGTATTAAAGTGTCACCAAGCCCAGCTGAAATGGGTGAAACATTAGCTTCTCTGCTATAAAGATTTATGTTTATTGATTGTCATCAAGACATAGCATACTCAATACTTTCAAACAAAAGGGATTTTGATACAAAAAATCAAAAGTATATGATTACTTTTGATAATTTAAAGAATTCAAATTTAGATATTATCTTTTCTACAATATTTGTTTCTCATAGAAGAAAAGAGAAACATAAAGAAGAAGCTAGTCTACAAATTGAAGAATACAATAAGATTTTTCAAAATTTTCCTAATGATTTTTATCATATCAAAAATAAAGATGAATTAAGAAAACCAAAGGGAAAAATCGGTCTCATCTTTTTAATGGAGGGGGCAGAACCGATAAGTTCTTTGGAGGACATAGATTTGTTTTACGAACTAGGCTTAAGAATCTTAGGTCTTACTTGGAATAATGAAAACAAGTACGCTTTTGGCTCCGACAACGATGGTTCACTGAAAACCGATGGTTATGACTTAATTGAAAAAATGAATGAAAAAAATATAACATTAGATTTATCCCATTTGAGTGAAAAGAGTTTTTGGGATTCTATAGAGAAAACTAATTTGATACCAATAGCCTCTCATTCTAATTCTTCAAAGATTAGAAAACATAAAAGGAATTTAAATGATAAGCAACTTGTAGCAATTTCTGATAAAGGAGGTATCACTGGACTAGTCCTCTA
>JAYYZJ010000007.1:0-52626 GCA_036340075.1 Thermodesulfobacteriota bacterium
TTTTCATGATGAAGTTGAAGCATCTGCTGAAAGAAACATTGATTACAGAACAAAATATCATACAACTGGTATTTCTGTAAAACCAATATACAACATTGTTTTAAAAGCTGACTATACAAGATATCTCGATGGAGCAAGAGACGGAGACTATCGAGCACTAAACTTAGGCATAGGTTATATATTCTAAGTTGTAAAAAAATACTCCAAGATCCATGGCCCTATTCCTTCTCTTTGACGCAGCCGTTAATATAGGGCCTTGGATTTAACTTAAAATATAGTAAAAAGAATATAATGTTTAGATTTATTACACTTTTATTGATTTTATTTTTAACCGTAGAAAGTCATTCCACTGTGTGGATGACCATACCTGAGGCACTTGATACATATTTCCCTAACTATAAAGTTAAAAAGGGAAAGATTTATTTAAATAAAAAAACTATGGCGAGATTGGAGAAAACAACCCGTTCTGAATTTAAGGATAAGATTTATACATATTATGAAGCTTATAAAGGCAACAAAAGAGTTAATACTGCCTTTGTAGATACTCATATATTAAGGACTAGAACTGAAACAATTTTTGTTGTTTTTAATAACAAAGGCAAAGTACAAAGTGTAGAAGTATTAGCATTCTACGAACCTGAAGAATATATAATGACAAAAAAATGGCTTAAACAGTTCGATGGGAAGAATTTAAGGCAAAAACTAATACCAAGAGAGGACATTATTGAAGTTTCTGGTGCAACAATATCATCACATGAAACTACTAAGGCAATAAGAAGGACTATGGGTCTTTATAATTTGCTTTACAAATAAGTTATTATTATTGTGTTATGAGATTCTTTGTTACAAAAGATATAAACAAAAATTTTCCACTTAAACTTATTGTTTTATTTTCACTAGTATTTTTTATTGGATTAATAATTACCAATTTTCTTTTTATGTGGAAAATAGGATTTACTCCTGGATCTGTGACTGAATATTATTTAGGTAATCCAGATATTTTTAGAGAACCTAAAAGCTATGGCTCGCTGGTTGAAGAAACACACTTTCATCTTTTTGCTATGGGAATAATCCTGATGACTTTAAATCATTTAATGCTTTTTAGTAATCTAGATATTAGATACAAAATATTGATTATTGTTATTTCGTTTGCTTCTTGTCTTCTGGATATATCGTCTAGTTGGCTTGTACGATATATATCCAGCAGTTTTTCTATTCTCAAAGTTGCATCAATGATAATTCAACAATTATTTTTACTTATCTTAATAGGTGTTATTGCAAACTCTATATTCATGCAAAAAAATAAGGAGGTAACATACGAATGAGAAAACTTTTACTAGTTGTATTTCTGTTTGTACTCACTTTTCCATGCTACGCGGATTTTCAACCTCTAGAAAAAGAGGTTAATTCATTACGCTCTAAACTTTCTACAGTAAATCAAATAAGCAAGATTGATTTAGAGAAATCGTTAAATCTGTTGAAAGAAAAAGCTTCATTAATAGAAAATGAAGTAGCTAAAAGTGATATAACAGGCGATTGCGATATCCTTTTAAATAAATATGTATATAAGAACGAAAAGGATAATGTACCTAGCGATGAAGTTGATTACTGGCTAAAGCACATAGTTGACGATTTAGCTATGTTTAGAAAAATTGGAATAGACAAATAAGCAGTTGAACTGCTAATTTTTTTTGTTATTATTTAATCTAGATAACTTATATCCATAATGGCCTTTATCTATGAGTACAGCGTTTATTGCATCATTTACAGTAATTTTTAGAGAATCTCTAGAAGCAGTTCTTATTGTAGCTGCTATCTATGCTTATTTAACCCAAATAGGTGAGAGTCAAGCTAAAAGGATTATAAACTATGCATGGATTTCTGCCTTATTTGTAGGCGGACTAACGTTTCTCTTAGCAAATTATCTTTTTAATCTAACAGCAGAACATGCTGAAATAGTAGAAGGTGTAACTAGCATTATTGCATCAATAGTTTTGTTCTATGTTGGAGTTTGGTTTATATCGAAAGCTGAAGCAAAGAAATGGAGAGAGTATATTGAATCAAAAGTACAGTGTGCTATTTCAAAAAGAGATTTAACAGCTTTGTTTATGGTTGTCTTCTTTGCTGTATATAGAGAAGTCTTTGAAACAATTCTTTTTTATCAGGCTTTATTAATTCAGTTTGATAGAGAGTCAATCTCATACGGCTTAATAGTTGGTCTTGTAGTTGTATCAATAATTTCATATCTAATACTTAAAATGGCTTTTGTGGTCAACTTAAGACATTACTTCATTGGGACCAGTATAATGTTATTTCTTTTATCATTAAGCTTCCTTGGATATGGTATCACGGAGCTACAAGAAGTCGGAATGGTTTCAACCACTTTAATATTATCGATTCCTCGTGTAGAGATTTTAGGGTTATATCCAACTATGGAAACTAGTCTACCTCAGATGATTTTACTCTTATGTCTTACATATTCTGTCTATCTATCCTTCTTTAAAAAGACTGCTTAATTTGTTTTATTGACAAAAATTATAATTACAGTTTACTAACTAAAATGAATTTAGGAATAGCTTTACCAATTTTAGAGAATATCAATGTAGAAGATCAGCTTAAGATTGCAATTAAAGCTGAAGAGCTTGGCTTTAAGTCTGTTTGGGCAAGTGATCATGTAATAATACCAAAGGAGTGGGAAGGCAGATTCGCTGATATTTTCCCCGATCCCTTCATTATACTTACAGCAATCTCAGAGAATACTTCTACCATTAGAATTGGTACTAGTGCCGCAATTCTACCTTATAGAAATCCTATAATTGTCGCTAAAATGCTTTCTACTTTGGATCATCTTTCTAATGGTAGATTGATTTGTACGGTAGCAATAGGATGGATGGAAGAAGAATTTAGAATACTAAATGTACCTTTCGAAGAAAGAACACCAAGAACTTTAGAGTACATTGAACTTATAAAAACCTTATGGAATAGTCACCCTTCGACCTTTAAGGGAAAATTCTATTCTTTTGAGGATGTATCTTTCTATCCGAAACCTAAGCAAAAGAAATTGCCCATTTGGATGGGTGGAACTTCCGATGAAGTAATAAAGAGATCTGTAGAATTTACAGATGGCTGGCAACCCATATGGTTCACACCTCAGGAGTTAAAACAAAAGATTAATTTCTTAGAGGAACACGCGGATTCAAAAGGATTAAGTATTGATAATTTTGATATTTCAATAAGAAACAGAATTTTAATTACAGATAAGAAAGAAGATAATCCTAATAATTTTATAATAGGTCAAAAAGAAGAAGTATTTAATCATATTTTGGCATATAAAGATTTAGGAATATCAGAAGTTGTATTAGACTTCTTGTCGCCTGAGTTTGATGAAACAATTAAAACAATGGAAATTTTAAGTAAAGAACTTCTACCTAATCTTTAGCATTATTAAGACGGTCAATTAAACCAGACCAATATTTAAACCAGTATGATCCATCTTCCTGTCCTTTAAGTTCTTTTTGTGCATACTCAATAGCTTCTTCTTTAGTTCCCATGAATTTAATAAGTTGTTCGGTCGCTGCATCTAGCTCTTCGTCTTCTATAGGAATATTATCAAGGGCAGATTGGACAAATTTACCTATCTCTAATAGTGAGTCATGCAAATCATTTTTTTTCTGATCAACATTTTCGCCTAAATCTATTGACTCCTTACCCAAGATTTCCTTGGCTCTTGTTAAACGAGTTAGATAGTCATCTACTGACTGTAGACCACGAATTGCATTATTAAGCTCTTTAATGAGGTATGTTAGAGTCCTTGAATCTGAGTGACTCTCCTCTATAAGTTTACTCTTTGATAAATCTGACATATGAACCCCCAGTTATTTAATCGTAGTACCTGTAAACAATTATACCTGGCTTGTCTTTTATGTATTTAAAAAAATCTACATCAACAACTTTCCCTTCTATGCTGGATGCATGTCTAAAGTAATCTTTGCCATTTTTGTAAATAAGAATACCCACATGCGATACATCAAGTCCTTCTTTCTCTGAATATATTCCAATATAGTCGCCAGAAGTAATTTTTTTTACATATGCAGGGGTGATAAATTTTGATTTTATATATGATATTTCCACTTCCCTTATTGGAATTCCCTCAAGAAATACTGAGCCGTCACTTTTCAGATTAAGTTTCTTTTTTACTGTTGTAACTTTATTTACTCGGATATCTTTTGTTACATCCATAATCCCTTTAACATTTAAACTCCAATCATAAAAAAAATGGTTTCTTGTCTTAAAACTTACAATTCCAGCTTCATACCTAGTAAGTTTAAGTCTATCAACAAAATCATAATAATCACCAGATAATGCTAAAGAGTGGACATAATCTATGTAAGTAAAACAATCCATACCTTCAAGATTGATAACAAATTTTTCAGGGGTATTTTTGCTGCCAATCAAAGTATTGCTTTTGTAGGGAACTCCTAAGTAGGCTCGGGAGCAGGTTTCGATGGAGTTGCATTCTGCTTGTTTGGTTACAGAACTTGAATACCGTTTTTCATATTCATCTGAATTAGAGTTATATACAAAGGGGAACAGTAAGAGAACACCTATTAAAATATATATGTTAAAGTATTTTAGCATTATGATAGCAATTCTGAGGGAAGATTTAAAAAAAGCAATAACATCTAAGGACAAGGTAGCTACAAATGCTATAAGAAGTGTAATTGCGGCAATTGGAAACGAGGGTAAAGATGCTGAAAATAGTGAAGAAAAAGTTATTAAAACTATAAATAAAGAAATTAAGAAAAGAAAAGACGCAATAGCCTTATATAAAGAAAATAATAGAGATGATTTAAAAGATATAGAAGAAGGTGAGCTTAAAATTCTTGAAAAATATCTTCCTGAACAGATGTCTGAAGAAGAAGTAAAAAAAGAGGTTCTAAGAATCTATGAGAGCATGCAATCTGCGGAAAATGTAAACATGGGCATATTAATGAAAGAATCCGTTAAACAACTATCAGGCAAAGCTGACAATGGAATGATAAGCAAAATAGCAAAAGAAATAATTTCAAGTAAGTGAGAATTAAAGCAAATGGAATGGCAACTAAAGGACCTTTACAGCAATATAAATTCGAAAGAAATAGAAAAAGATTTTCAAAAACTTGAGAGAGCAGCAAAGAAATTCAATACAAAATACAGCAAAAAGATTACTAACAATGCTAGGCCTAAACTTATTTTAGGGTCAATTAAAGAATTGGAAAAAATATACGAAGGTCTAGGAAAAATTTCTTCCTATGCCTCATTGCTATTCGCTGTAGATACCAATGATCCTAAAATATCGAAATTTTATCAAAGCTCTAGCGAAAGAATATCTTCCATTAGAAAGAATTTACTATTCTTTTTTTTGAATTGGAATAATATTAAGACTTCGGACGCAAAAAGAATTTATTCTTCTCCTTTGTTGTCCCCCTACTCTCATTTGTTAAAATCTGAAAGAAAATATAAAGACTTTATGCGTACAGAACCTGAAGAAAGAATTCTTGATCAAAAATCACTTACTTCTTCTAGAGCTTTTAACAGACTATTTGATCAAACGATAAACGATATTCGTTTCAATATGGAAATTAATAAAAAAAATAAGATTATGACTGAAACCGAGGTCCTTGCTTTGTTGTATAGCCCACAAAGATCTATTAGAATCAAGGCTGCAAAATCATTAACAGAAGGTTTAAAGTCTGAGAGAAAACTTTTAACTTTTATATTTAATCAGATAATTAGTGATTACAAAATCACTAATGACATCAGAGGTTATGAGAGACCAATACAACCAAGAAATCTATCAAATGAGATATCAAACAAAACTGTTGATGCTTTAATTAACACTTGCAATAAATACAATTCTATTCCTCAAAGATATTTCAGACTAAAGAGTAAGATATTGAAGATTAAAGACTTTAAAGATTATGATAGATATGCTCCATTAAGCCAATCGACAAAGAAATATACTTATAAACAGGCACAGAAAGTAGTTTTAGAATCATTTGAAGAGTTTTCACCTAAAATGGCTCAGACAGCTTCTCTTTTCTTTGATAAAAAATGGATTGATTATTCACTTAGAAATGGAAAAAGAGGAGGAGCATTTAGTCACTCTTGCGTACCATCAGTTCATCCTTATATAATGATGAACTTTACTGGAAAAATTAGAGATGTAATGACTCTTGCGCATGAACTTGGTCATGGTATTCATCAATATCTTTCAAGAAAAAATGGATACTTTCAACAAAACACACCTCTTACTACTG
The DNA here is from genome assembly GCA_036340075.1 of Thermodesulfobacteriota bacterium. Classification (GTDB taxonomy): domain Bacteria; phylum Desulfobacterota_D; class UBA1144; order UBA1144; family UBA1144; genus JAYYZJ01. The sequence goes on from JAYYZJ010000007.1 coordinate 6,300, forward strand.
CAGAAACTGCTAGTGTTTTTGCAGAAATGCTAGTGTTCAATAAACTTTTATCAAAAGAAAAAAATAATAAGGAAAGAATGTATTTAATCTGTTCAAAATTAGAAGACATATTTGCCACTGTATTCAGACAAATAGTTATGACGAATTTTGAATTAGAAGTTCATGATAAAAGAAAATTACAGGGAGAATTATCATCTGAAGAATTCGATAGAATATGGACTAAGACTAATAAGAAAATGTTTGGAGCATCAATTAATATTTCTGAATTTTATAAATGTTGGTGGATGTATATTCCTCATTTTATTCATTCCCCATTTTATTGCTACTCTTACGCTTTTGGTGAATTATTGGTTCATGGACTATTTGCTCAATACAAAAAAGAAGGATCAAAATTTATAGATAAGTACATAACTCTTTTGTCTTCTGGGAGCAAGGACTCTCCAGAGGTTCTTGTAAAAAGGGTTGGCATAGATATAACAAAGGAAGATTTTTGGGAAAGTAGTATGTATCTAATGAAAGACTTATTAAAAGAAGCAGAGCGCTTGTTTAAAGAAAAATAAGTGATAAATATGATACAGGTATCCAATGGAAGAAAAAAAGGTTTCAAATTAAAGGTACCAAACAATAAATTAGTAAGGCCAAAAACAAGCATGGTAAGAAAGATGATTTTTGACATTTTACCATCTGTTCAAGGAATGCGTGTTTTGGATGTATTTGCTGGTTCCGGCTCATTAGGAATTGAAGCACTAAGCATGGGAGCTAAACATTCTACTTTTATAGACAATAATCCTGGATCAATCAAATGCATTAAAGACAATATAATTAAATGCGAATATCAAGGTGAATCTACAGTAATAAAAAAAGACTATGCTGAAGGATTAAGGACAATGATTAAAGAAAAACACAAATTTAATTTAATTTTTATTGATCCACCATACTCCTACTTTGATGAAAAAACAGTTAATGGTATTATTAGAACTGCTCTAAAATTAACTGCTAGTGGTGGTATAGTTGTTTGCGAACATCCTAAAAAAGAGGAAATTAAAATTGAAGTCGAATCTGTTAGAGTTAAGGAGTATAAAGACAAATTTGTAACATTTTGTTGGTCTAAATAAGATGAAGAAAAGTGTGATTTATCCTGGCAGCTTCGATCCATTCACATATGGACATATGAATATTATAGAAAGAGCCTCTGGTTTATTTGACGAAGTTATTATTGCAGTAGCAGTTAATTCAAGTAAGAATTCTATTTTAACTATCAATCAAAGAGTTGAAACAATAAAAAAAGTTTTCAATAGAAGTAAAAAGATTAAAGTAGATAAATTTGAAGGTCTTCTAGTTCATTATGCAAAGAAAAAGAAAGTTAATACAATACTGAGAGGGATGAGAACTGTTCAAGACTTTGAATATGAATTACAAATGGCAACCTCTAACAATAAACTTGATTCTAAAGTTGAAACAATCTTTATGGTTGCCGATGCAAAATATTCTCATATTAGTTCTTCTTTAATCAAAGACATTATAAAGTTGGGTGGCGATGCTAGTGCTTTCGTGCCTAAAATTGTAGAAAGGGAATTAAAAAAAGAATTAAAAAAGAAAAAGTGATAAAATGAAATTATCAAAACTTGCTAAAACTTTAAAACCTTCTGCTACCTTAGCTATTACAGCTAAAGCGAAAGAATTAAAAACTCAAGGCATAGATGTAATTGGTTTTGGTGCAGGAGAACCAGATTTTGATACCCCTGTTAATATTAAAGAGCAAGCTAAAAAATCTATAGATTCTGGTTTCACTAAATATACCGCTGCTGGTGGTATAGTCGAACTCAAAGATGCAATTATTAACAGGATTAAAAACGACTATGAATTAGATTACAAAAGAAACGAAATACTTGTTGGAGCAGGAGCAAAACATGTTTTATACAATCTTTTTCAGGTACTAATTGATTCTGGTGATGAAGTATTAATTCCTTCTCCATATTGGGTCTCTTATCCAGAACAAGTTCGAATTGCTGGAGGAGTTCCTGTAATTATTCCAGGCTCACAAGAATCTAATTTTAAAATTACCAAAAACCAAATAGAAAAATTAATCACAGACAAAACTAAAGCTATTGTTTTAAACTACCCATCTAATCCTACGGGAACAACTTACGATAAAGAAGAATTAGAAGGTTTTGCTGAAATTGCAATTAAAAACAATCTAATCATTATTTCCGATGAAATATATGACAAAATAATCTATAGAGAAGAAAAACATATTTCTTTCCCTCAATTGGGTGACGAAGTTAAAGAAAGGACAATTTTGGTCAATGGTGTTTCAAAATCTTACTCTATGACAGGTTGGAGAATAGGATATGCTGCTGGAAATTCTAATGTAATTTCAGCAATGAATAATCTTTGTGGTCAATCAACTTCAAATCCTACTTCAATATCTCAAATGGCTGCAATTGAAGCTTTTGCTGGACCTCAAGAGCCAATACAAAAAATGCTAATAGAATTTAAAGAAAGAAGAGATTTTATTACTTCTGCATTAAACGAAATCGATGGAGTAAATTGCGTTATACCTGAAGGAGCTTTTTATGTTTTTCCAGATATTTCAAACTTCTTTGGAAAAGAATACAATGGAAAAAAAATAACAAATTCTATGGAGATATCTGATTTTCTTCTTGATGTAGCAAAAGTTGCTGTTGTGCCAGGTGTAGAATTTGGGTCTGATAATCACATAAGAATTTCATATGCAACCTCAATGTCCGATATCAAAGAAGGCATGGAAAGAATCAAAAAAAGTTTATCTCAATTATAATATTGTGGAGCCGAAGGGGATCGAACCCTCGACCTCTTGAATGCCATCCAAGCGCTCTCCCAGCTGAGCTACGGCCCCTTTCTTTAATAAAGAAATATAATTTGTTAGAATATAGTCATCTGAATTTTTTTCAATTGGGATATAATGAAAAAGGTAAATATAGGAATAATTGGCTTAGGAACTATTGGTTCCGGTGTCTATAAAATACTAAAGCAAAGAAAAAATCATATTAAAGAAATATATCAAATAGATATAAAGATAATAAAATGCTGTGATATTTCAAATAAACCAAAAAGAAGTTTAAATATTCCCTCTTCGATTTTTACCAAAAACTTTAAAGATGTTCTGGAAGATAAAAATATTGAAACTGTAATAGAGCTTATAGGCGGGACCTCTATAGCATATTCAATATCCAAAGAAGTACTTAAGAGTGGAAAAAATTTAATTACTGCAAACAAGGCATTGCTTGCTAAACATGGAGATGCTCTTGCTAGCCTTGCGAAGAAATCTAATCAAAACATTGCTTACGAAGCCAGTGTTGGGGGTGGAATTCCTTTAATTAATACAATTCAAAGCTCGGTACTGATTAATGAAATAACTTCTTTTCAAGGAATTATGAATGGAACATGTAATTATATTTTATCAATGATGTCTAAAGGGATTGAATTTAAAGACGCTCTTAAATCTGCTCAAGCAGCTGGATTTGCAGAAGCAGACCCTACTTTAGATATTAATGGTTACGACACAGCTCACAAGGTTTCTGTTTTATGTAAAACATGTTTTGGATTAAATATAAATTTAAAAGATTTCTTTATTGATGGCATAGAGAAAATTACTTCATATGATTTAGAGTGTGCTCAAAATCTAGGTTATAAAATTAAACTTTTGGGTATAGGCAGGATAGTAAAAAATTCTATTGATGCAAGAGTTCATCCTACACTTGTTGAAAATAGCAATCCTCTTGCTAATGTTGAGAATGAATTCAATGCTGTCTTAATTAATTCTAGAAATTTAGGGCCTATAATGAGTTATGGTTATGGGGCAGGAATGCTTCCTACTGCTTCTGCAGTTGTGTCAGATATTATTAGATTATCAAGTAGCAATTTTGAATCAAATCTTAACAAAAATAAGATGCGAATAAATTCAATGGATAAGCTGGAGAGGAAATTCTATTTGAGAATTAACTTAGAAGATAAAAGTGGGAATCTAGGAAAAATTACTAGCATACTTGGAAAAAGCAAAATAAGTATAGAAAAAATAATTCAAGACAATATTCCTGCTTCTAAAAACAAAGTGCCGGTAATTATTTTTATCAAAAAAACTAAATTCCAGACAATTAATCGTGCTTTAGAGAAAATCAAAAAACTAAAGCTTGTATCTAGTCGTCCTCTGCTTATTCCAGTAGAGGATATTTCTTGAAAGAATTAGATGTAGATTATAGAAATTTGGTTTTAGATAATATAAGAGAAGGAATATTGATATTAGATTCTGAATTAAATTTTGTATTTATTAACCAAGAAGCAGAAAATATAATTGGGATATCTAGTAATCGTATTAAGAAGACAAACGATTTAAATCTTTTAGATGAACAGGTAATAGATTTAGTAAGGAAAACTCAATCCGACTTGGAAACAAGATATATAAATGAAATTAATTTTAATAATTTATTTAATAAAAATAATATAATCTCACTTTATATAAAACCCATTTTGGATTATCAATCTCGGAATCCTCAACTTGAATATATATTGATTCAATTTAGGAATCTGGAAGCTATGCATCTTTTGAATAAAAAAAAGCAATATGACGAAGAAGAAGAGATTATGAGCCAACTGTTTTATGGGTTAGCCCATGAAATAAAAAATCCCTTAGCTGGAATAAAAGGAGCTGCCCAATTAATTAAAAAGGAAAAGAATTCGAGTGAGAAAACAAAGGAGTGTTCGAACATTATAGAGAAAGAGGCTGTAAGATTAGCCAATCTGGTTGACACATTTAATCATCTGCAGCCACATTCTGAAGACACATATAGCAAAGTAGATATTAATAATCTTTTAAATGAAGTAATAGAAATCTGCTCTAAAGATCAAGAAAAAAAGAAGGTTTCTCTTTTTGTTTCTCTAGAATTAGAATCTGCTGTTATCTTCTGTGACAAAGAACTTTTAAGAATAGTTCTTCTAAATGTTTTGAAAAATGCATATGATTCGATAAAAAGTAAAGGAGAAATAAAAATTAATACTAATAGAATTACTGATTTTAAAGTAGACAAAAAGAGCTTCTTTCTGATAAGTGTCAATGACAACGGTAAAGGAATAGAAAAAGACAAACTAGATAAAATTTTTCAGCCCTTCTTTACTACAAAGAAAAATGGACAAGGATTTGGCCTGTTTTTAAGTCAAAAAATTATTAATAAGTTCGGAGGCTTTATCGAAGCGTCTTCTAACGGAAATGGTGCTACTTTTAAAATCTATTTACCTATTAATTAATCATTAGAAATATTAATTGGGTATAATTTTATATAATAAAAGTTATGAGCGACTCTATTTTAATAGTTGATGACGAAGAAAGTGTAAGGACCGTACTAGATCTTCATTTGAAAGATTTAGGATACGAGACTAATGGTTCAACAAAATTGTCCGAGACCTATTCTTTGTTAAAAAAAACTGAATTTGAATTAATTCTTCTAGATATTAATCTTCCCGATGGAAACTCATTGGATTATTTAGATAAAATTAAGAAATTAGCAAATAACGCTTCAATTATTGTTATTACTGCCCAAGATACTATGAATAACGCCATAGAAGCTATGAAGAATGGTGCATATGATTATTTATCAAAACCTTTCGAGTTTGATTCTGACTTTGCCCTGACAGTAGAAAGAGCAGTTAAAAATTCAATCAATACAAAGAAAATTCTCTCGCTGGAGAAGGATTTAAGCAATAAAGATTATCAAGAATCTGAAATTATAGGAAAATCTCCGGAAATAAAAAAGATTTTTAAAGACATTGGCCGAATCTCTCAGTCTGAACATACAGTATTGGTAACTGGGGAATCTGGTACAGGTAAAGAGCTTGTTGCAAAAGCAATACATTCTGCAAGCTCTAATTCAAAAGGAAATTATGTTCAGATAAATATAACTGCGATTCCTAACGATCTACTTGAAAGTGAACTCTTTGGATACGAAAAAGGAGCATTTACTGGAGCTGATACTAAAAAGATTGGTAGGTTTGAAGAAGCGAATGGAGGCACTATTCTTCTAGATGAAATTGGTGATATGTCTTATTCGGTTCAAAGCAAACTATTGAGAGTCTTAGAGGAGAGAAAGTTTTATAGATTAGGTTCCCAGAAACCTGTCAAATTCGATTGTAGAATTATTGCATCAACAAATAAGAATTTAGAAAAAGAAGTTGAAAATAAGAACTTTAGAGAAGATTTATTTTTTAGATTAAATTCCATCAATATAGAAATTCCTCCTTTGCGAGAGAGAAAATCTGACATACCTCTCTTGATAGATTTTTTTCTTAATAAATATTCTGACTTAAAAGATTCTACCAAATCAATAGATAAGGAATTTTTAGAAGTTTTTCTAAAATATGACTGGCCAGGCAATATTAGAGAGCTTGAGAATTCAATAAAGAAAATAGTTTTAATGGTTCCCGATAACGAACTTACTGTTGATTCAATCAAGGAACATTTAGGAAAACTCCTCGAAAAGACCGAGTCGATAAACAATAATGTCGACTACAGAAATTTAATAGAAAATTTATTTAATGACAAAAATATACCTGAGACCGGTATATATGAATTTATAATTAATCGCATAGAAAAACCTATGATAGAATCTCTATTAATCAAAAATAATGGGGATTTAACTTTAACTTCAAAACAGCTTGATATATCTAATGCTTCTCTAGACGAAAAGATAAAAATATTAAAGATAGATAAAACTCTTATTAGGAAATAGCTAACTTCTTAATTGTTTTTTTTGCACAGTTATTTTGTGCTATCTTTTTACTTTTACCTGTTGAACTACAATACTTTTTGTCATTTATATAAACTGAAACATGGAAAATCCTTTTATGTGCAGGACCTTTTTCTTTAGTCGTTTTGTAAACTGGAAGAGTTCCAAATTCTTTTTGTGAGACTATTTGAAGAATCGATTTGTAGTCTTCTTCTAAAATATTTGAAAAATCTTCACTGAAAAGAAACCTTTTAAGAAACTTCTCAGCTTCTAGAATTCCTGAGTCTACATATATAGCTCCAACTATAGCTTCAAACAATGCTGACAAATTTGACTCTTTTTCTCGGCCTCGTGATTTCAATTCTCCCTTACCCAAAAGAATATATCTGTTAAGTGATAGTTTTTTGGCTATCTTGTAAAAAGATTTTGAGCTAACTATTTGATTTTTTAATTTAGAAAGTTTTCCCTCATTGTAATCTGGAAAGTTCTTAAAAAGATACTTAGCGACCAAAAGCCCTATAACAGAATCCCCTAAAAATTCTAATCTTTCGTTGTCATCTTTACCATTTTCATATCCATATGATTTATGCGTTAAAGATCTCTCAAGTAATAATTTATCTTTGAATTTGTATCTTATTCTATCTTCTAAATTCATTAGCCTAATCTATCATAAAAGTACTATAATTTCTTAATAAAATTAACAATTTTAATGATTTGCAAATAAAATCTTAATGCTGTAAAGTTACTTAGTATTAAATATATCCCGGATTAATTGAAATTATGTCTAACACATTTGAGTTATTAAGAGAAGAAATGGATGAGTTGGTAGTAGGACACTCGGACGTAAAAACAGCCTTATTGCTTGGGATAATTTCAAGAGAACATATCTACATACAAGGTCCTCCTGGTACAGCGAAGACTATGCTTTCTGAGATTATATCAAAATCAGCTGAACTTGATTTCTTTTTTTATCAAATGCATAGAGATACTAGATTGTCCGAATTGGTTGGCGACTTAGTTATTTCAAGAGAAGATACAAAAGATGGTGAATTAATTCGACAAGACATTATAAAAGGCGGTATTCTTACTTCCGAAATATGCTTACTTGATGACATTTCTAGAGCGCCAGGTGAATCTTTAAATGTTCTTTTAAGAATATTAAATGAGAGAAAGTATGGAGAAGAATCAATTCCTCTTCTTACCGCAATTGCAACAAGTAATCCGACAGCAGATGAATATTACAACGAACCTTTGGATCCTGCTAATTTAGACAGATTTGTTATTCAAATCAATTCTAATGGACTCTCTTATGAGAAACAATGGGAAGATGTAAAGAAAATTGTAAGTTTGTATTCAGCAAAAAATGGCTCTTATGATTATGTAACAAAAGTAGGAAAAGATGCTCTTAATGAGAGCTACGAGCGGTTTGAAAAAGTAGTGGTTCCCGTAAATGTTCAAGAAGGTCTTGTTAATTTTGTTACCTGGCTAGTGGAAGACCAGAAGCTGAATGAACAGAATTCAGTAATTTCTGATAGGACATTTCTCGTAAAATCCATTAAAGTTATTAAGGCAAGCGCTATTCTAAATGGAAGAGATCAGGCAGATCTTTCTGATCTTAAAGCCTTAAAATTCATATTAGCCTTTCGTATACCAGAAGAACTATTTCAATTAGCAGAACAGAAACTTGAGTCAATAGAGAAGCAAAAAAAAAAGACCAAGAAGTAGAAAATAAGAAAGATCGGCCTGGTCAAGATTACGAAAAAGATTCTGAAAATAAGGAATTTGGCTCAAACCAAGATAAGGATTCTGATATAACAGAAGAACAAATTAATGAAGCTTCGGATGCTTTCATGGAAGCTCTCGAGGAATTAGAATCTAATTTAACTAGTCAAGATAATTCTAAACCTATGGAATCCGAAGACAAAATACCTACAAATCCTAGCAATCAGAGTGAAGATGATGGTGAAGGTGATATTGAGAATGCTCCACTCTCAGAGAAGATATATGCTACAAAATCTAAAAGATCTGGAGAGTCTGATACCGCCAGAACTGGTACATTAGATAATTCAGAAGTTGCTCAAAATGTACAAATAGTCATGAAATGCTTGGAAGGTAACATACAAAGAAGTTTAGCTAAGAAAGGAACCCATCCTGGGGGCCTACCTAGAAGGTATAAAAGAATGAACTCTTTCTATGAAATAGAAGATGTTGATCCAATGGATGCAACAATTTGGACAAAAAATCTTTCTCCTCTACTTCCTCGAGTTCACCAGAGGGAAAGGGAAATGATGGGAGGAGAAATAGCCATTCTAAGAGATATAAGCACCTCTATGATGGGAGTTTATAGCGAATGGTCATCTTCCGTAGTCAAGGCTGTAGTAGAACTTGCTAGAACCAAAAGGATGAGGGTTGGGTATATAGAATTTAATCATAAATCATTTAAGACAATTGTGGAGGAGAAATTTTTCACAAAAGAATATGAAACTATATTGCAATCTGCAAATAAAACAGAGTGCTCTGGAAATACAAACTATGAAGAAGCTCTTAAAGATGCAATATCGGATTTTAAAGGTAGGGGTTTGAGAAACAAGCACATACTATTTATTACAGATGGTATTCCTACCTCAGGTGATACCGAAGTAGTCAGAGAAAGAGAAAGAGCAAAGAAACTTGGAATATGTATACATTCTATATTTATTGGTTCAAAGAATTTTCCTGCAATTCTTAATACAATTTCCAAAGAAACTTGGGGTTCTCAATTCGTTGCTTATGAAAACCAACATGGGAAAATAGTTATAGAAAGAAAAGAATCTAGTATAAATTTTCATGTTCCTAAAGGAATAGTTCGTGAAGGGGCTACGAATTATAATAAGAATCTAGATCCTCTCAACTTCATCTAATCCTTAATTGTAACCATATTGTCTCTATTCATTATTTCATCAGAATATTTATAACCTAAAACTTTTTCTATATCTTTTGATTTCATACCCTTGATTTGATTAATCTCTTCAGAATCATAAGAAATGAGACCTTTTGCAATCTCTTTCATTGTTTTAGAATTAACACATATAACTTGTGCTCCCTTGAGAAACTTACCTTCTACTTTTAATACACCTGAAGGAAGTAAGCTTTTTCCTTTTTGAATTATTGCATCTGAAGCACCCTGGTCTATTATTAGTCTGCCCGAAGATTTAGGTCCTATACCTATCCATTTTTTTCTATTTTTAATCTTCTTAGAACTAGGCATTATCACTGTTCCAACATCTTCATAATTAAATATTCTCCGTAATTCATCCTTAGCTGTTCCATTTGCGATAATTGTTGGTATTCCGAATTTTGATACTTCTAAAGAAGCCTCTATCTTGGACTTCATGCCACCAAAGGATATCTCTTCAGACGTATCACTTATTACAGTAGAATCGAATTTATCTTCTTTAATTACTTGGATAAGTCTTGCTTGTTTATTTTTTTTTGGATTAGAGCTATAAAGTCCATTTGTATCAGTAAGCAAAATTAAACAGTCTGCGTCCATCATTGATGCAACTTTAGATGCAAGAATATCATTATCACCAAACATTATTTCATCTACAGATACAGTATCATTTTCATTTATAACAGGAACTATTTTCATTTTTATCAATTCCAAAATAGTGGCACGTGTATTTAAGAACCTTTTTCTATTAGAAAAAATATCGTTTGTTAGCAATAATTGGGATACGTCAACTTTTTCCTTTTCAAATGCTTTAATGTAATAACTCATTAGCTTTAATTGGCCTAATGATGCTATGGCTTGTTTTTTTACTATATTGATTTTTTTTATATTTAAAGAAAAAAGCTCGTTGCCTGCGAGAATAGCACCAGAAGAAACAATAAGACAATCAATATTTTTTGAACGAAGATACTTTACAGATGAAGCAAGGAATTTAATTCTGGAATAACTTATTCTTCCAGACTTGTCAGCTAGAGCTTTAGATCCTATTTTAATTACAACTCTTTTTGCTTTTTTTAGTATATTCTTTATATCTTCCATTATTCAAATATAGAAGTATAATTAGTCAAAGTCTATAGTGCGGGAATAGCTCAGTTGGCTAGAGCATCTGCTTGCCAAGCAGAAGGTCGCGGGTTCGAGTCCCGTTTCCCGCTTAAACAACTAATTATTTTCTATAATCTTGTTGAATTTTTTACTAAAATCTTCTCCAAAGTATTTCTTGACTAAGTTATTATTAATTGTCTTGTATTCCACAATTCCCCTAGTTTTTGCTGTTGAATCTGAAATTATTTCTACTTTAACTTTGACTATATTGTCTTTATATTCAATTACTTCCCCTACAACCTTAAGATCATTATCAACTTGAATTTGTGACAAATACTCAACTGACAGAGATTTGGTAAATCCGAGCTGCCTAATGTCATTAAACATTGACCAAAACCCTATTTCGTCAATGATAGTTGCTTGTATACCTCCATGAATTACAGAAGGGAATCCTGAATATAGATTCGATAGATTAAATATTGCATAAGTGGTGGTATCTTCATATCTTATATCTAAGTTTAGACCTATTGGGTTAGTATCAGAGCATACAAAACAATTATAATTATCTATTGATTTAAAGAGATTTCTTAAGTCAGCAAAGAGTGTGTTCAATTTATTTTTCCTGTATCTTTGCAACTGCAACTACTTTAATTGTATCGTCCACTTTCATTAACCTAACTCCTTGGGTAGCTCTCCCAATTATTGAGATGTCAGACGCTTTAAGCCTAGTTGCCTTACCAATAGATGATAATAAAATTATGTCCGAATCATCGTCAACTTGAAAAGCATTTACTATAGATCCTGTCTTTTCCGTAATTTTCAAAGTAGTTACCCCTTTACCTCCTCTTGATGTAAGCCTATATTTTTCAATCTCAGTTCTTTTTCCAAAACCATTTTCTGTTACTGTTAAAATTTGCGAATCTTTGTTTTTTATTACTTCAGAACTAACTACATAATCATCTTTATTCAAATTAATACCTCTAACTCCCATACTGTTTCTTCCTACTGATCTTACATCTTCTTCATTGAAACGCACTGCTTGTCCCATTCTTGATGAAATTATAATCTCGTCTTCACCTGATGTAGTTTTTACAGAAATTAACTCATCATCATTCTTTAAATTGATTGCTATAATCCCATTAGCTCTAGGTCGCGAATATTCTTCTAATTTAGTTTTCTTAATAACACCTCTTTTTGTGCTCATGACTAAGTATCTATCTTGTTCAAAATCAGATATCGATACACATGCTTTTACAGTCTCTTTGTTTGATAGATTTAAAAGATTATTTAATGACCTTCCACGAGCTATTAAGCTTGCTTCGGGTAATTCATACACTTTTCTCCAAAAACATTTACCTAGATTTGTAAAGAAAACTATATAATCATGAGTAGATGCAACAAAGACATTTTCTGCAAAGTCATCATTTTTACTTGTTGCTCCAGTCTTTCCAACCCCTCCTCTTCTTTGACTTCTATATGAAGTCAAAACTGTTCTTTTGATAAAACCTTCGTGTGTCAAAGTAACAACCATATCCTCTTTCTTGATTAAATCTTCGACTTTCATTCCACCCAAATCTCTATCATCAATAATAGTTTTTCTATCATCACCATAATTGTTAATGGTTTCTTGAATTTCTGAAATCATTATTTTGTTTATCTCATTGTCATCGGAAAGAATCTTATTTATTTCTTTAATTCTTTTAATTAAAAGTTTTCTTTCTTCTAAAATTCTCTTTTGTTCCATTCCAGTAAGTCTCTGAAGTCTTAGTTCTAATATAGAAGTAGATTGCGTCTCTGAAATCTTCAAATCTTTCATTAAAGCTTGTTTAGCATCAGCTGGTTCTTTTGATTTTCTAATTATTTTAATAGTTTTATCGAGATTATCTAAGGCTACTTTGAACCCATCCAGAATATGCAACCTTTCTTCTGACTTATGCAACTCAAAGAGAAATCTTTTTGTTATTACTTCAAATCTATGATTAATAAAGCATTGATTAATCTCTTTTAAATTTAAAAGTTTAGGCTTACCTTTGTCTATTGCCAGCAAGATAATTCCAAAACTAGTGCTCATTGGAGTTAGAGCAAAAATGTTATTCAATAAGACATTAGGGTCTTCTCCTCTTTTTGGATCAATAACAACTCTAATTCCATCTCTATTAGATTCATCTCGTATATCTGAAACACCTTTTAATTTTTCGTCTCTTACTAAATCTGCAATTTTTTCAATTAATTTGCTTTTATTTACTTGATAGGGAATCTCCGTGATTACAATCTTATTAGAACCAGGTTCTATATTTGCTACGCCTCTGAGCTTTATTATTCCTTTTCCTGTTTTATAAGCTTGTTCAATAACATCTTTCGACCCATGCACAATACCACCAGTTGGAAAATCCGGCCCTGGAATAATTTTTAAAAGTTGATTTATTGTTATTGATGGGTTTTTTATTTGTTCAATTATTGCTGATGATAATTCTTTAAAATTATGTGGAGGTATATTTGTTGACATACCAACTGCGATTCCCGATGCTCCATTCAATAAAAGAGTTGGAATTTTTGAAGGGAGAACTTTAGGTTCCTTGGTTGACCCATCATAATTCTCACCAAAATCTACTGTTTCTTTGTCTAAATCTTCAAGTAATTGAGATGAAAGTTTTGAGAGTTTAACTTCCGTGTATCTCATTGCAGCTGCAGGGTCTCCATCTATCGAACCGAAATTTCCCTGACCTTCAACAAGGGGGTATCTTAATGAAAAATCCTGAGCCATTCTTACCAAAGCTTCATATAACGCTGAATCACCATGCGGATGAAACTTACCCATAACGTCTCCAACAACTCTTGCAGATTTTTTATAAGATTTATTAAAATCTAAACCTAAATCTTTCATCCCGTACAGAAGCCTTCTGTGAACAGGCTTAAGACCGTCTCTGACATCAGGCAAAGCTCTACCTATTATTACACTAAGAGAATAACTCAAGTAAGAGTCTTTCAACTCATCAAAAATTTCTGTGGGCTTAATATGTTCTTCAGTATGTTCTTCAGACGAAATAGTTAAACTCCAATACTAAACATGAAAAGTAAAGTTATTATACAACTTAATTCTATAAAATTGAAGCTTAAATATCTATGGTTGCATCTTTCCTAGTTAAGATTTCCAAAAGAATTTTAGGATTTTTGTTCTTGTAAAGAATTGCGTAAATTGTCTCTAAAATAGGTAGTCGAATTCGAAACTTTTTGATTAACCTGTATACTGCCTTGGTTGTAAAATAACCTTCAGCAATTGTTGGCCCAGAATTAATAATTTTTTTAAGCTTTTTCCCTTTCCCAAGCATAAAACCTAAATTTCTATTTCTGCTCTTATTCCCATAAGCAGTTAATACCAAATCACCAATCCCTGCTAAACCAAGAAATGTTGTTTTTTTCGCACCCATCAACTCTGCTAAAATTCTAATTTCATTTAAACCTCTCGTTATAAAAGTGGCTTTGCTGCTTTCGCTAAATTCTAATCCATCAAAAATACCAGCACCAATAGCAATGATATTTTTCATTGATCCGCCTATTTCAAGACCTACCACATCATTGCTTGGATAAACTGCAAAATATTTATTATGAAAAAGATTCTTTGCCTTTATTAATGAATCCGGATTATATGAAGCCATTGATATTGCAGTAGGTAATCTATTGGCTACATCTTTAGCAAAACTTGGACCAGATATTGTTACATATCTGCTTTTGGTATAAGGAACTGAGTCATTAAATACTTCATAGATAGTTTTCATAGAATCTTCTTCAATTCCTTTTGATGTATTAATTATTAACACACCTCTCTTAATATTATTCTTGATTTGCATCAAAAAGTTTCTCGTATATTGGGCTGGAAGAGAAAAAACTAAATAATTTGTATCAAATAATCTTTTATCTTCTAAGGAAATAATTGGATTAATGCGTTTTGGCAATTCTATTCCGGGTAAAAATAATTTATTTTTTCTTGTTTTCTTTATCGAGGTAAATACTTTTTCTTCTCTTATCCACAAATTAACATGGTATTGATTCTCAGCTAATACTTTTGCTATTGCAGTTCCCCAACTTCCAGCACCAAAAACAGTTACAACTTTTTTTGACTTCATAGTAAAGTATATTATATTTAAATTTCAAGGAATAGATAGGAAAGATGTTAAGAAGAGATTATAAAGGATCAGCTGTTGTTTGTTTAATACTTTTTACTTTGTTTGGTATAGGTATTTCAAAAGCATCACATGCTGATTTAGGAATTTACCTTAAAGTGCTAGCCGCAATTATAATTCTTGGTGTTTTTGTTGGTGTAACGACACACCTTTCAAAAAAATAGTAAACAATTATTTTGATTTTACATTAGTATTAATCCACTCAATCATTTCAGCTGTTGTGGTACCAGGTCCAAAGATTTCTTTGACTCCGCAATCTTTTAATCCTTTTATATCTTCTTCGGGTATAATTCCTCCACCAAAAACTACTAAATCTTCAAGTCCTTTCTTCTTTAAATCTTTAATAATTTCTGGAAACAAAAAATTATGCGCACCTGATAACAAACTAATTCCTATAGCATCAACATCTTCTTGTAATGCTGCTTCTGAAATCATCTCTGGTGTTTGATGAAGACCTGTGTATACAACTTCAAATCCAGCATCTCTTAATGCGCGAGTTATAATTTTCGCTCCTCTGTCGTGTCCATCAAGTCCAGCTTTTGCTATTAGAATTCTAATTTTGCTTTTATTTGACATATCAAACCTAAAAAATTAATTGTGTTTTAAAACAAACTCCTTATTGAAAGCGTTTACTGATTTTGATCTTATAGAAAATCTGAAATCTACAATTTCTCTAGGTGACAAATAATTACCTTTTCTTGTACTTATGTCATAAGTTGTAGCTTCAACAATATTATCTTTATTGTCTTTAACGATATACTTTAATTTAACACTTTTCACTTCTTTTGAAGAATTATTTACTACTCTGCCTATATACTCAAGGGCACCATTTTCATTAACTGTTTCCAATATTGGTCCGTAAAAACTTATCTTCGATTTCGATTCAAAACTATCACAAGATATAAACAAGAATAAGCTAAATAAAGATATTAATAAGGGTTTCATTTTTTATCATCTAAATTAATTATATTAGTTTTATCTCCGTTGTTTGTGTCTTTATCATCCTTATGATCATGGATAATGTCTTCAAGCAATTTGTGCATTATTTTTATAGCACCCAGAGAGCTTGATTTAAGATACCCTTTTTCGGGCAAATCATCTCTTTTCTTCCTAACCCAAAGATAGAAAAGAAAAGCTTGATTATTAAGAATTAGATATAAAAACAAATAAAAAATTCCATTATTCGCTAATACATTTGTGAGAATTGGTATAGTGCTAGTTTCAATCCTAACTATTCCAAATGGAGTTGTATCTCCAGGTACAAAAAATGGTTTTATAGCTACATATTTGTTATTAAAGAAATACTTAATCTTTCTATTAACTTCAGCAGTATCATTCTTAGTAAAATCATCATTAACTCCTGCATCAACTACACCCTTTTTGATGTCAGATTTAAAATAAATTGTTAAGACTTCTGGAGGATTCACCCCGAATGCATTTGTAAGTTTCTGAACCCCTATTCTTTCATCAAGATATTTAAAAAAATCATTGGAAGAATAATTATTTTGATTATCCTTAAAATAATTTGTAGCCTGCTCAGCAATTATAGAAGCATAGCCTTTTGTTTGTATTTTGTTTGTTTCTCTTCGTTGATTAAAATTGAAGATAAATAATAGAAAAATTAAAGAAAGTATTAGTAATTGAATCAAAGCAATTACTGTAAATCTTTTTAAAAAATACATCATGCAGTTTTCGAGAGTTTCTCTATAGAATCTATAACTCTTTTATCTGAAATTCTTTTATCTGATTTTAGAAGCATGTAAACCATTCCAACAAAATCCTTTCTGACTTCATCAGATAAATTTCTATACAAATCTAGAAGCAATTTCTCTGAAGAAGTAATTGGTTCATTTAAATTGTTTTTTATATTTTCTTTCTTTAAAAATCTAAGTAATTTTTGTTCTTTGGCGGTATTCCATACTAAGTCATAATCTACATCTAAAGCTTCTGCTATTGCAACACACTTTTGTTTTGACGGTGCATCGACTTTAGCAGTTTCAAGTTGATGAATATAAACAGTCGAAACATTAACTCTAGAAGCAAGCTGCTCTTGTGTAATTTTTTTATTTTTTCTAATTTTCTTTAGAAAATCAGCAAAAACTTTATCAGAATTAAGCATTTGAATAGAATACTGTTTTTTTAGATTGTTTTCAATTAAAGAATTAGAATGCCCGGAGGCGGAATCGAACCACCGACACGAGGATTTTCAGTCCTCTGCTCTACCGACTGAGCTATCCGGGCTAACAAAATAAACTTAAAGTTTATATAAAATAATTTGTTAATCAAGAAAAACTAGAGCTCTATAAAGAGCTCTAGTCTAAATTTCTATATTAGAACGATACTATGTACTGCAGAGATACTGTATCCTGGGTTTTGTTCTGTGCAGTTTCAGTAGATGGAGACAAAGTCATTACTTGTCTTCCAAATACTTCATGGTTTGCAAAATCTCTTCTAAATTCTGCTCTTAAAATTCCATGCTCACCTATCAGAAATTGTGGGGTAATAGTTAAACTTTTAAGTGTTGCATCATCTTTTCCTTCGTCCCATGATCCTTTACTTGTTACACTTCCAAATGATAACCTAGAACCATCTTTGTCCTTGAAGTACTCACCTCTTAAAGCAATAGAGGCTCTGTCTGAATGATCATAAACTAGATAGCCTGCGTAACCATACCAATTAGCAGTATGTTTCGAATTATCAGTTCTAGTTTCTCCTGCATCATCTTCTTGTGCATAAACACCATTAAGCGTCAATGATAAATTAGAACCAAGAGGCATTCCAAAAACAGCAGTATACGTTTGTCTTATTGCTGAATCATTTGCAGTTTCTGGTCCATAATTCATGGCAAGAAAGATTGAAGCATCGCCTAGTGCCTTTCCTACAGCAGCTTCAATTGTTTTACCTTGATTTTCTCCTTCGTCATAAATTACATCCGAACCATTACCAATTCCTAAATAAAATTCATCTACAAGGTTGATTTCTGTTGGCTCATATGAAGCTCTTACACCTGTATTTTGGAAATTAATTGAATAACCAAAAAGAAAGCTTCGTGTAATGTTAACATTGTCTGCTGGATTGATAACTTCGTTACCTAACATAGTATCAAAATGACCAACCATCAATGTTGCGGCACCAACTGGCAACATGCCATAAGCTTGGTGAAGAAAGAAATCTGTACCTGATCCATCTACATCTTGAGCAATACTTCCAAAGAGTGCATCAATTACAAAATAGTCGTTAGATACACCTAATTGAGCAGATGGTGTCATAGTATAATCATCATCACTAAAAGTATGGAAGTTGTTATTCTCATCTTCATTGTCACCCATATTATAGGTTGTAGCAGTATGTACATAACCTGAAAAAGTAAGTGGTATTTCAGATGAGGCACCCTCTTTTGCAAAAGAATTCATACCCGAAAACATCAATGCAAAAGCAAATAAAGTTAAAAAAAGTTTTTTCATATTCTCCTCCTCTTAATACAAATTTAACTTTATAGTAGCAATTTGCGTACCAAGTAGAAGAAAAAGGGTAAAAATGTCTAAAAAGATAAGAAAAAAGGAGCTAAATCTCTTATTCTAGCTCTTTTCCTTTAGTTTCAGGAAGTGTAAGTAGAACACATAGGGCAAAAAGAGCAAAGACTGAAGCTGCCATTAACGCTCTACCATTACCAATAATTTCACCATTAAACAAGAAGCCAACAGAGGTGATTGCGATAAAAGCAAAAAGTGGTGGTGCAATTGCTGATGCTCCACGACCTACGTTATAGCTAAAACCTTGTGCAGTTCCTCTGGCTCTAGTTGGGAAAATTTCTGAAAAAATTGCACCAAAACCAGAATAGAAGCCTGTATTAAAGAATCCAAGCAAAGGTGCGAGGATTAGAATTAAAGCATCGAGAGAAATAAATCCCAAAAATTCCTGTACTCTGACTACGTTACCAAACACTGGAACCAATAGTGCTACTATTATTAGGTATGATGCAAATGTAAATTTTCGGCCAAACTTGTCACTAATCATTCCAAAAGATATACAACCAAGTATGGCTCCTATATTAAGCGGTATAGTGAAACCAAAACCTTTTACTAGACCTAAGCCTGCTCCTCCTTCTTCAATAGGACTTGCAAGATAATTCGGTACGAAATAACTAAGTCCCCAATATGAAATCATACAAAAACTAGTAAGAGCAGTGGCTTTGATTAACAATGGTCTTAAGTCACCTTTGAATATTTGTAAAAAAGTAAATTCCTGTGTAGTTTTTTCTCTTTCTTGAGAACTCTTTTTCCATATTTCAGGCTCTTCACAAACTCTCCTAACATAAAAAACCAAGATCGCTGGAAGCACTCCTAGGAAAAATAAGAATCTCCAACTTTCTACAGGAAAATCTTTCTCAACAAAAGGCAACATATTTAAATTAAATGTAGTAATAGGAAGAACAAAAGTGGCTAGAATCGCGGCAAGGATAAAACCAAATCCCCAACCACTTTGAACCATTCCAACTACTTTTCCTCTATGTTGTTTAGGCCAACTTTCAGCAACTAATATTTCACCGGAAGCCCATTCTCCTCCCATTCCTAACCCTAGCAAGAATCTACATAGAACAAACAACTCAATTGTTGGGGCAAAAGCTGAAAACATTGTAAATAAGGAATAAATAAGAATGGAATACATGAGAGCTTTTACTCTGCCAACATAATCTGAAATAACGCCAAAAACAATTCCTCCTAAAGCTGACGAAGCCAATGTAATGCTAAACAAGAAAGCTGCTTGAGGACCTGACAAATTAAAGGTTTCGGCAATAAATTTAAATGCAAAGACATAAAGTAATAAGTCCATTGCATCTAAAGTCCATCCAAGAAAAGCTGCAATGAAGGTTTTCCATTGCTTAGAATTGATATCTTTTGTCCAAGACAACATCAAATCATCTTACAAAATTAAAATTTATTAGTCAATCATAACTTTTATCCTATTGAATTAGGGAAAAACGTAGTTAAAATTTCAAAATGGAAAAATTGTCTGTATTTATAGAGACATATGGATGTCAAATGAATGAATATGATTCTGATAGGATTCTTAATTCATTGTCTGCAAAACCAGTCAAAGACCCCTCACTTGCTGATGTAATAATAGTAAATACTTGCGCTATAAGACAAAAGGCGGATCATAAAGCAGTTAGTGCTCTTGGAAGATATAAGAATCTAAAAGAAGTAAATCCTGACTTAATAATAGGTATGGCCGGATGCGTTGCACAGCTATACGGAGACAAATTAATTAAAGATATTCCATATCTTGATTTCGTGATTGGACCAAGAGGAATCCCGAAGCTAATGAGCTTGGTTGAAGAAATAAAAAATTCTACTAAAAGAAAGAAAATAGAAACTTCAATGGATGTTGAGGATGTCTTTGAAGTGAGTCCACATCATCAACAAGGAAAAGTTACTGGATTTGTTTCAATTCAACAAGGTTGCAATAAAAAATGCGCTTATTGCATTGTCCCTACAGTAAGAGGACAAGAAGTTAATAGACCCTTAAAAGACATACTAGAAGAATCTAGATTGTTGATTAATCAAGGAGCTAAAGAGCTTACATATATTGGCCAAACTGTAAACTCATGGAAATATGAAGGAAAGAGATTTCATGATCTCCTTAACTATCTCCAAGAACTAGAAGGTTTAGAAAGAATTAGATTTACAACTTCATTTCCTAGAGATATAACTTCAAAGATGATTGATTCTATGAAAAACAATTATAAGATTTGCAGACAACTTCATCTACCTGTTCAGTCTGGATCCAATAAAATTCTAAAATCTATGAACAGAACCTATAGTATCGAATGGTACAAAGAGTGCGTGTCTAAACTAAAAGAAGCTATGCCCGACTTAAGCTTATCAACTGATATTATTGTTGGATTCTCAGATGAAAGTGAAAACGATTTTGAAAAAACGATGAAGTTACTTGAGGATATAAAGTTTGATACAGTTTATTCATTTAAATATTCAATAAGGCCTGGCACTCCTGGAGAAGAAATGACAAACCACGTTTCTGATCAAGTTGCAACAGAAAGGCTAAAGAGATTGCAATCATTTCAAAGAAATATTACTTTTGAAAGCAACAAAAGAGATATAAACAAAACGTTTCCTATCCTAATAGAAGGCAACAGTAGAAATAATCCTGGTGATTTATTTGGAAGGACTACGCAGAATAAAGTTGTAAATGTTAAAAATCTGGAAACCGAATTTATTGGCGAAATAGTTGACGTGGAGATTCAAGAAGCTCACCAGAACTCCCTAGTGGGCAATTTAGCTTAATTACCCCCGCTTTTTTCAATAGATAGAATTAAATACAGTTTGATGTTATCATGATTTTTTTATGTATTTTCAGGATGTCATATTAAAACTTCAAGAATTCTGGGCTAAAAATGGTTGCGTTATTCTTCAGCCATATGATTTAGAAAAAGGTGCAGGAACTTTTCATCCTGGCACTTTCTTAAGATGTTTAGGTAAAAGTCCTTGGGCTGCTGCATATGTAGAACCATGTAGAAGACCTACAGACGGAAGATATGGTGAAAATCCAAATAGGATGCAGCATTATTATCAATTTCAAGTTGTAATCAAACCCTCTATTAAAAACATACAAGACTTATATTTAGAAAGTCTAAGAGAACTAGGAATTGATACAAAGAAGCATGACATTAGATTTGTTGAAGATGATTGGGAGTCACCGACCTTGGGCGCATGGGGACTTGGATGGGAAGTATGGTTAGATGGAATGGAGATTACTCAGTTTACTTACTTCCAACAAGCTGGTGGTTTTGACTTGGAACCTATAACTGTTGAAATAACTTATGGAACCGAGAGGATTGCAATGTATTTGCAAAAAGTCCAAAGTGTTTATGATTTAAATTGGTCGAAACAGATTAAATATTCTGATATACATTACCGGACTGAATATGAGTTTTCTAAATATAATTTTGAATTAGCCAATATAGAAATGCTAAAGGTCTTCTTTGATGAGTCAAAGAAAGAATGCGAAAATCTTATAAAAAATAATTTACCACTTCCAGCTTACGATTACTGTTTGAAGTGTTCTCATTTATTCAATTTGCTAGATGCAAGAGGAAGTATAAGTGTAACTGAAAGAGCAAGGTACATATTAGAAATTAGAAACCTTGCTAAAGAAACTGCTGCACTTTATTTAAAGATATATGAAAAAGAATAGTCAGAATTACGATTTTCTTTTAGAAATATTTACAGAAGAAATTCCTGCAAGACTTGTGAACGAAATCGGTTTACAGCTAGAAAAGAGTTTTGTCGATGAAATGGCTAAAAACTCAATAAATTACTCCAAAATAAAAACCTATTATACACCTAGAAGAATAGTCGTACTTATAAATGGTTTAAAAAGTAAGCAAAAGGATTTTGAACAGTTCATACTAGGTCCTCCAAAAAAGATCTCTATGGATAAAAATAATAAGTTATTAAAACCAGGGTTGTCTTTTGTGAAAAAGAATCAAATCAAATCAAATCAAATTAAGATAACAGAAAAAGAAGGAAGTGAGTTTTTATCAGTAAATAAAAAAGTAAAAGGTCTAAATACAAAAGATTTTTTAAGAACTGCAGCAATACAATCTATAAAATCCATTAAAAATAAAAAGTTTATGCGATGGGGTGAGAGCGAATTTCATTTTATTAGACCAATAAAAAATATTTTTGCGCTTTTTGGTAGAAGTCAAATAAAAATTAACATCGAAAGTATAGATAATAATAATATTATTTTTGGACACAGATTTTATAGCGAAAAAGGAAAGAAGATTAGTTCAATAGCCCAATATTTTAATTACATGAAGAAAAGCTCTGTAATACTAGATTTCGAAGAAAGAAAAGAAATAATTATCAATCAAATTACAAAAATAGAGAAAAAGAATAAATTTTTTGTTGAAAAAGATGAGGATTTATTAAACCATGTCGCGAATCTAACTGAATATCCGAATGTCTTACTAGGTGAGTTTGACAAGAGTTTTCTAAAGATACCATCAGAGGTGAATATTTCTGTTATGAAGAACCACCAGAAATATTTTCCTGTATTCAAGAATAAAGCATTAACTAGGTTGGATTCGAATTTTATATTTGTTTCTGGCTCTCCCTTTCTTAATAAAAAAGTGGTGATTTCTGGTAATGAAAAAGTTATTAGAGCTAGATTGAATGATGCTAAATTCTTTTATGAAGAAGACAAAAAAATTGGATTAGAGAAATTATCAGAAAAACTTCAATCAATAACTTTTATTGATGGAATTGGGACCTATAAAG
The DNA here is from genome assembly GCA_036340075.1 of Thermodesulfobacteriota bacterium. Classification (GTDB taxonomy): domain Bacteria; phylum Desulfobacterota_D; class UBA1144; order UBA1144; family UBA1144; genus JAYYZJ01. The sequence goes on from JAYYZJ010000007.1 coordinate 29,575, forward strand.
ATAAATCTAAAAGAATTTTTGATATTAGCCAGAATCTATCAAATAAACTGAAAATAAAAGATGATGATATAGAAGGTAATTTGGAAGATTCCTGTAGACTAATTAAGGCTGATTTGTCATCTCAGATGGTATACGAATTCCCAGAACTTCAAGGAATTATGGGTAAATATTATTACCAAAATTCAAATAAGACTGTTTCTAAAATTATAGAGGGTCATTATCTACCTCGCGGTAGGAGTGACATGCTTCCTAAGGAGACTTTGTCTCAAATAATTAGCATTGCGGACAAAATTGACACCATTTCTTCCTGTTTCTATCTAGGTATGAAACCAACAGGGAGCTCAGATGCATATGGACTTCGTAGGAACAGTATAGGTATAATTAGGATAGCCGAGAATCTTAACAGAAATATAGATTTAATTGAAATCTTAAATTTTTCAATCGCCAAAGTAGAAGATAGTGGCGAAAATAAAATCAGTGAGGAAAACAGAGAAAGATTATTAGTTTTTTTTAATGAGAGAATTAAAAATTATTTCGTTGAGAATGGATTCAATGTAAACATTATTAATTCACTTGTTAATAATGGATTAGAAAATAAAGACGTAAAATCAATTAATGACAAGGCGATAGTCTTGAAAAGATATCTAGATGACAGTAAGTTGGATTTTATAGTGGAAACATTTAAAAGATTAAAGAATATAACTAAAGACAATTCCGAAACAAGTATAAAGAAGAGTCTTCTTAAAAATAATTTCGAAATCAGCTTATATGAAAACTTGAAAGGTCTTGAAGAATCCCTTTCTTTTGAATCAATCAATAGGAATCCCGAAACATCTTTAAAAAAGATTCTCGATACAACTATGCCATTGACCAGATTTTTTGAAAATGTATTAGTAATGGACGAAGACGTTCAGTTAAGACAAAACAGACTCAATTTGCTTACAAGAATAAAAAATAAAATTTCTGGATTTGCCAATTTTTCAGAAATCTAAGGGAGAACTAAATGGCTACTAAAAAGAAGAATTTGAAAAAACTTGTTTATTTTTTTGGTAATAAGAAAGCTGATGGAAATGGTTCAATGAAAGAAGTTCTAGGAGGCAAAGGAGCTGGGTTGGCGGAGATGACTGAAATAGGAATCAATGTTCCTCCTGGATTTACAATTTCTACTAATGTTTGTAAAATTTTCTATGATAATAACAAAAAGACACCTAGAACAGTAGCTTCGGAAATAAAAGAAAATCTACTAAAGCTTGAAAAACTAACTGGTAAAGGCTTTGGAAACTCAAAAAATCCGCTTCTAGTTTCTGTTAGATCAGGTGCGATGTTCTCTATGCCTGGCATGATGGATACAATTTTAAATCTTGGGTTAAATGATAAAACGGTCTTAGGTCTTAGTAAAAGAACTAACAATCCGAGATTTGCATGGGATGCTTATAGAAGATTTATTCAGATGTTTTCGGATGTGGTATTAAAAATTGACAAAAATCTATTCGAAGAAATGCTAGAAGAGCTAAAAGCAAAAAAGGACGTTAAACATGATATTGACCTTGATGATTCAACATTAAAAAATTTGGTTCAAAACTATAAAAAAATTGTTAAATCAAAAACTGGTTCTGAGTTTCCTCAGAACCCATTAGATCAATTAACTAAAGCCATTGATGCAGTATTTTTATCGTGGAATAACAAAAGAGCAATTTTTTATAGAAAAAAATACAATATTCCTTCAGATATTGGTACTGGTGTTACAGTGCAATCAATGGTCTTTGGGAATATGGGAGAAGATTGTGGTACTGGAGTTGGATTCACTAGAGATCCTTTATCAGGAGAAAAAGAACTTTTTGCTGAATATCTACTAAATGCTCAAGGAGAAGATGTAGTTGCAGGAATAAGAACACCTAAAAACATCAAGACTATGCAAAGAGAAATGAGAAAAGTTCATATGCAGATAGAGAATACTGCAAAAATTTTAGAACGACATTTTCATGATATGCAAGACTTTGAATTTACTATTGAAAATGAGAGCCTATATCTCCTGCAAACAAGATCAGGAAAAAGGTCTGGAATTGCAGCTGCGAAAATTGCTTGTGATATGGTAAAAGAAAGACTTATAACTAAAGAAGAAGCTGTTCTAAGAGTTGAACCTGGACATCTTGAACAATTTCTTTTTCCAATTTTTAATCCCGATGACAAAAAGAAATTTGAGGTCTTAACAAAAGGGCTCGCTGCTTCACCAGGTGCAGCATCTGGAAGAATCGCTCTTGATGCACAGACAGCTGTAGAAATGAACAGCAAAGGAACAAGTGTGGTTCTTGTTACAAAAGAAACTAGTCCTGATGATATACATGGAATGGCAGCTTCACATGGAGTTCTTACTGCTAGAGGTGGGAGAACAAGTCATGCAGCTGTTGTGGGAAGGCAAATGGGAAAAGTATGTGTAGTAGGCGCAGAAGAAATCAAAGTTGATTTAAGAACACGTTCTATAAAAGTCAGAGATAAAATTATTAAAGAAGGAGACTATATTTCAATTGATGGTTTTGATGGAAATGTTTATTCAGGAGATATTCCTGTTGTTGCTTCTGAAGTTATCCAAGTTATGCAAGGCAATATGAAAGAAAGAGCCTCTGAAAGATATTCAATTTTCTCAACAATTTTAAAATGGTCAGATAAATTTAGAAGATTAAAAATAAGAACTAATGCTGATGTACCTGAAGATGCAGAGGTCGCCATTAAATTTGGTGCAGAAGGAATAGGACTCTGTAGAACAGAACACATGTTTTTTGCTGAAGATAGAATAAAAATCATGCAAGAAATGATTCTGGCTAATTCTCTCAAAGATAGAGTTGTTCATCTTGATAAACTTTTACAGATGCAAAAAAAAGATTTTATAGGACTTTTTACAGCAATGAATGGTTTACCTTGCACAATAAGATTACTCGATCCTCCGCTACACGAGTTTCTTCCAAAACGTGAAGATTTAATGTTAGAAATTAAAGAAATGGAAATTCAAGGAACACCTTTAAAGGAAATAAATGAAAAACGTAGTCTATTAGAACGTGTAGAGGAGCTTCACGAATTCAATCCAATGCTTGGTTTACGTGGTTGTAGGCTTGGCATAACAATGCCGGAAATAACCAAAATGCAAGCAAGAGCAATTTTTGAAGCAGCACTAGAAGTATCCAAAAGGAAAATTAAAGTTAATCCTGAGATTATGGTTCCTTTAGTAGGCATGGTCTCAGAATTTAAATTTCAAAAAAATATAATACAAGAAGTTGCAAAAGACGTTCTCGGCGCAAAAAAGATTAGTTATATGATTGGGACGATGATAGAAGTACCTAGAGCTACCGCAGTTGCCAATCAAATAGCCAAAGAGGCTGAATTCTTTTCTTTTGGAACAAATGACTTAACCCAAACAGTTTTTGCATATTCCCGTGATGATTCCGGCAAATTTATAAATACCTATATGGATACAAAAGTTGAGATTGAAGGAAAATCTGTAGAGATACTAGAGAAAGATCCATTTACTAGTATTGACGTTAATGGTGTAGGTGAATTTATGAAAATTGGTCTTGAAAGAGGTAAATCTACAAGAAAAAATTTAAAAGTTGGGATTTGCGGAGAACATGGTGGTGACCCAAATTCTATAGATTTTTGTCATCAAATTGGTCTTGATTATGTTAGCTGTTCTCCATTCAGAGTCCCTATTGCAAGGCTTGCAGCAGCCAGAATAGCACTCAAAGATTAATTAGCCATAGAGGTCGCTCTAACTTCCCTGACTACTGTAATCTTAACATTCCCTGGATATGCGACTTCTTCTTCTATCTTCTTAGCAATATCATGTGAGAGTATGGTAGCTTCATCATCATTAATTTTATCGCTTTGAACCATAACCCTAACTTCCCTACCCGCTTGAATTGCAAAACATTTGTCTACACCATTAAAAGATGAGCCAATATCTTCAAGCTCTTTAACTCTTTTAACATAAGATTCGTATGATTCTTTCCTAGCTCCTGGTCTAGCAGCAGAAATTGCATCAGAAGCTTGAACTAAAACTGTATAAAGGCTTGACGGGTTGTCAGAATGAGATGATTCAACAGCATCAATTACCTCTGGCGGCTCATTATATTTTTTTACTAAATCTGCACCTATATCTATATGGTTTCCTTCTATTTCATGATCGACTGATTTTCCTATATCATGAAGAAGTCCTGCTCTTTTAGCCAATTTTTGATCCAAACCTATTTCTGCAGCTAAGACTCCACAAATTTGTGCAACCTCTAAGGAATGATCTAATATATTTTGAGAATACGAAGTTCTATATTTCATATTTCCCACTAGTCTAACAAGCTCTGGATTCATATTGCTAATCCCAATTTCTAAAATAGCATCTTCGCCCAGTTGATGTATTTCCTTTTGGAGTTGTTCTTCAATCTCTTCTACAATCTCTTCGATTCTACCTGGATGTATCCTTCCATCATCTAGTAATTTTTTAATTGATCTTGAAGCAATTTCTCTTCTAATGGGATTATGAGAAGAAACTGTAACAACTCCTGGCGTATCATCAATAATTATATCAACACCTGTTTTTAATTCTATAGTTCTAATGTTCCTTCCTTCTCTCCCGATAATTCGTCCTTTCATATCATCACTTGGCAATTCGACCACAGAAGATGTTTTCTCCGATGTATATGAAGCAGCATATTTCTGAATCGCGAGTGCAATAATATTCTTTGCTTTAGCCTCTGCTTCTTCTTTTAAACTTTTTTCAATCTCTTTAATTTTTCTAGCTGAGAGTATCTTTGCTTCATCCTCAACACTTTTAACTAACTCTTCTTTCGCTTCCTCTCTAGTTAGTCCTGTAATTTTCTCTATTTGTACCTTTGCATCTTCGAGGATTGTATTTAGTTCCTCCTCTTTATTTCTGTATTTTGCTTCTAACTCTTGACAGTTTTTTTCTTGTATCTCTAATTGAGCTTCTCTTTTTGTATTCTCTGTTTCAACAGTTTTTAATTTTGCTTTTTCATTTGTTAAAAGCTTTTCTTTTTCTTGCATAGAAGCCTTAATTGTTTCGACTTCTTCATTTACTTTTTTAATCTGTGATGATCTAAATTGCTTAGCTTTTTTTTCTGCTTCTTTAGATAATCTTACAGCTTTGCTTTTTGCTGAAGAGATTATCTTGTCAGATTCGTTTTTTTTATTATTTATGTCCTTTATTAAACTATTCCTGGATAAAACCCAGAAGAACCCTAATCCTCCTAAGAAGCACCCTATCCCAATAGCTATATACATTATATTCATATAATCCTCCTAATTAATTCTAAGAAATCTTCTCTCGGTAAAAACTTTGTTAATTTTAATATCATGACTTTCTCCGAATGGATAGTTCAAAAACTGGAAATCAAAAATTGTCGAATAAATCCTATCAGCAGGTATGTTTTGCAATTCTTTGTCATAAAAACCTTTTCCATAACCTAATCTATGACCTAGAGAATCTATAGCTAATGCTGGGACTATAAAAATATCTATACTAGGTGAATCAACAAATTTACTGCTCATTGGTTCTTCTATTCCGAAGGAACCTGGAGCCAGGTCAGATATTGATTTAGTCTCGACGAATTTCATAGTATTACTGACTATCTTCGGATAAAAAATATGCTTATTAAGTCTTCTTAACTCGTAGTCAATACATTTTATATTAACTTCTCCGTTAACAGGACTGTATAAAGCTATATTCTTAACATTGTTACGTTGAGGGAATATGTGGTCTAATAAATCCTTACATATTCTTTCAGACTTGATAAGCGCAATAGAACTTTCTATCTTCTTTCTTTTTTGTCCTATATTAGCTCGCAATGCAGACTTACTAAGGTAGTCTTGATACGATTGATGATATTCTCTCACGATCCTTATCCTCTTTTTCCTTCAAGGACAGAATTTCGTAGACAGCATTAACAAGAAGTAAATTTGATATTTCTAGAGAAGAAAAGGTTTGTTCTTCTAACTTATGTTCGGAATACTTATCGTTAATATATTCCTCAATCTGTTTTAAAAGCCCATCATCACACTCAGTCTTAAACTTCAGTGTTTGCTTTAAATGACTTAAATGTAATTCTTTCACTAAATATCTAAATCTCTTACTACTTTATCTAATTCGCTAAGAACAACAGCTATTTCTTCTTTGTAAGCTTTGTTCTTGTTTTTTAAATCAAGACAAGAACTATTTAATCTCTCAACTTCATTTTCTAAATTTGAAATCTTGTCTTCTAATCTTATCTTCTGCTCTACGGCATCCTTAACCTTTTTATCAAGGATATCAATGATATCCATGATATAATTTTATCCCATAGCAAGCAGTTTACAAGCTGAGTAATAGATATGATTGAGGAAAAAATTCGAAAAAAATTGGAAGATGCTCAAAATGAGCTTGAAAAGATAGATATACAACTAGCATCTTCAGATTTGGACTCAAATCTAATTAAGGAACTATCAAAAAAAAGAGCCAATATATCAGAGATAGTTGACGACTTCTTGAAGCTCAAAAATATAGAATTATCAATAATTGAGAACAGGAAATTAACTGAAGATAAGGAGCTGAAAGAGCTAGCAGAAGAGGAATTGGTAAATCTTGAGAAGGAATTAGAGATTATTGAAAAAAGAATTAGATTAGAGTTCACATTGAAAGATCCTTTGGATTCCAAAGATGTAATAATGGAAATTCGAGCTGGAGCTGGTGGCGACGAAGCTGCTCTTTTCGCAAGTGATTTATTAAGAATGTATTTGAGATACTCCGAGAGAAAAGATTGGTCAACAGAAATAATAAATAAAAGTGAGATAGGTTTAGGTGGAACAAAGGAAGCAATAGTTTCTATATCCGGAAAAAATGTATATTCATATATGAAATTTGAAAGTGGTGTTCATAGAGTGCAAAGAGTTCCTTTGACTGAAACTAGCGGTAGAGTCCATACTTCAACTGCGACTGTTGCCATACTTCCTGAAGCAGACGATGTCGAGATTAAAATAAATGAGAAAGATTTAAGAATTGACACTTATCGAGCGTCTGGAGCTGGGGGACAGCATGTTAATAAAACTGATTCTGCTATAAGAATTACTCATGAGCCCTCTGGAATAGTAGTACAAAATCAGGATGGGAAGTCACAACATCAAAACAAACAAAGAGCAATGCGAATATTAAGAGCCAAGCTATTTGAGGACGAACAGGAGAAACAAAAACAAAGCATGTCAGAAACTAGAAAATCATTAGTTGGTGGGGGAGATAGAAGCGAAAAGATAAGAACATATAATTTTCCACAAGGTAGAGTAAGTGATCACAGAATTAATCTTACTTTGCATAAAATTGATCACATTCTTGATGGAGACTTAGATGAACTTAACTCCGAATTAAACAAAAACTACCAGAGCGAAATGGGAGAATAATAGATGGAGTTTATGTTTACAGTTCCCATTTTTTACATAATATCTTTTATTTTAAGTTTGTATTTCGTAATATCAGGTAAAAAAGATTTTTCATCTACAAGTAATTACTTTTTTATTTCAGCATTTTTAATTCAGGCAGTGTTAATAGCATCAGAGAGAATCCAATACACTTCCGGAGATATAGAAACTGTACTTTTTTTAATAGCTTTTATTATTTCCTTAGGAAGCTATTTGCTTATAAGGCCTAGAATTGATAATTTGTATTCTCTTTATGTATCACCAGTAGCATTTATTGCAACAATCCCTATTCTTTTCTACTCAAACAATTTAGAAAATATAACAGCAAATAATAATCTTTTAGTTTTTTCACATGTAGTCCCTAATTTACTTGCTCATACGATGCTGTTAATAGCCACAATTTTTAGTTCTATGTTCTTATTCCAATACAAAAATATTAAAAACAAAAATATCAAGAAAATTAGCAGACTCCCGAGCATATCCTTAATAGAAAAGATTAATTTTCTTCTTATTGTTTCATCTTTCCCTCTTATGTCTATAGGCCTCGGATTGGGTTTTGTTCTATCTAAGAAGCAAATTGGGTCTTATTGGTTTGGTACCGTTTCATCCCTTTCTGTCACTTCTTGGAGTATATTTTTTATTTTAATTATCTTAAAATCAGTATACAAAATTAGCGCATACAAGACTTCACTATTAACTATTGTAGGATTTATAACTATAATATTAGGCTATGTGTTTATGCACTTGCTTGAGTTACCTTCACATAATTTATTAGGTTAAATATTTTTGTGAGAAGAATATGCAATACTCCTTCTCACAAAAACTTTAAAGCATATTGTGTCCGCCATTAATACTTAGATTTGTACCAGTTATCCAAGAACCTGCAGGCGAGCATAAATAAAGAACTGCCAAAGCAATCTCATCTGCATAACCAAATCTTCCTAAAGGTATTTCATCTTTAATTCCTGCTAAAAGATCCGGTGGAACAGTATGAAGCATATCAGTTTCAACAAAACCTGGAGATATTGCATTAACTCTAATGTTATCTTTTGCAAGCTCTCTCGCTAAACTTCTTGTAAAACCATACATACCGCTTTTAGTAGCTGCATAATTAGATTGACCTATATTACCAGTCTCACCAATTATTGATGAAATATTGATAACAACTCCAGATCCTGCATCCCTCATATGTGGCACAACAGCTTTAGACATATTAAATAAAGCACCAAGATTTGTATTTATAACCTCGCTCCACTCTTCTTGAGACATTCTGCTAAAAGTAATATCTCTATTGATTCCAGCATTGTTTACTAGAAAATCAATCTGTCCGTATTGCTTAATAGCTTCTTCTCCTAAAGCTTGGCAAGCATCAAAATCTTTAACATCAGCTTGAACAATTATCGCTTCAGAGCCTAAACCAGCAATTTCTTCAGCTGTTATTTCAGCCGCTTCTTGATTGCTCACATAATTCAGTACTAATTTTGCACCAGCTTCTGCAAATGCTAAGGCACACTGTTTTCCTATACCTCTAGAACTTCCTGTAACAACCGCGACTTTGTCTTTAACATCATACAAATTTTCAATCATTATTAAAAACCTCCCTTTACTGCATTCATTATTCTATACAAAAAAGAATTATTTATCTACAAATTTCCCTCTATTATCATCTTCGAAATCGTTTAGTATTATTTCAATATGAATAGTTTTGTTAAGTCCCATGGGCTAGGTAATGATTATATAGTAATAGACAAGAAGAAAATCACTTTTAATCTCAATATTGGCACTATTCAAAAAATTTGTAATAGAAATTATGGTATTGGGTCAGATGGATTACTGGTTTTAGTAGAATCAAAGAGAGCTGACTTTGGATTAAGGATATTCAATCCAGATGGTTCCGAAGCTGAAAAAAGCGGAAATGGCTTAAGAATTTTCTCTAAATTTTTATATGATTACAGATATACAAAAAAGACCTCCTTTACTATCGAAACAAAGGGTGGCGTAGTGAAAAGTGAGCTAAAGAATACGAATCTCGTTCGAGTAGAAATGGGAAATGCTTCTTTTGAACCAAAAACAATTCCCTATAAAGCAAAAAAGATTTCTTCTACAGGAGAAAAGATAAAAATTCGAAATAAAAATTTTGTTTTCACACCAGTTACTGTAGGAAATCCTCACTGTGTAGTATTTAGAAATTCATTAAACGCTAAAGAACTAAAGGAGTTTGGTTCGATATTGGAAAATAATAAAAAGTTTCCTAATAAAACCAATGTGCAATTTGCAAAAGTTATTTCAAGAAATAGAGTAAAAATTGAAATATGGGAAAGAGGTGCGGGATACACTTTAGCATCAGGTAGTAGTTCATGCGCGGTTGTAGCTGTAGGTTACAAAATGGGGCTACTAAATAAAAGAGTAAAAGTTGAAATGCCTGGTGGTAATTTGATAATTGAGATTGATAAAAACTTTAATTTAATCATGGAAGGTCCTGTTGAAGAAGTTTGCACTGGAAAAATTACCTTCACAAAATCATGAGACTAGCCTTAAAAGCAAAATGTATTATTTTCAATAAGCGTAATCCTATATACGACTCAGCGATAATTGTTAACAATGAAAAAATAGAGAAAATTCTGCCCAATAAAGAAGTAAATACAAAAACTTACAAAGTAATAAACTTGGAAAACTGTGTTTTATCTCCTGGTTTTATTAATGCTCATATACATCTTGAATTAGGTTGGATTAAAAAGGAGATATTGCCATCTAACTCTTTCACTGATTGGCTTAGTCAAATTATTGAAATAAAGAAAAGAGGATATAGAAAGAAAGAAGTAATCGCATCTACAAAAAATGCGTTAATCGAATCTATAAATTCTGGCGTGACGACAGTTGGAGAAATTAGTTCCTATGATGGTGCAGATTTAAATGAAATAGAAAAGAGTGCGATTAGGACAGTTTATTTTTTAGAAATTTCTAATTCAACCATATCAAGAATGAAGAGTGTATTTCTACAAGAACTTATAAAACGATCTCAAAAAAATGATATGTTTAATTTGAGGTTGTTTCCTCATTCGATTTATTCATTAGACACGAAACTTCTAAAAGAGATATTTGATATTTCTAAGGAGAAAAAAATCAAATTGGGAATCCATTTGAGTGAGAGTACCGATGAAGTTAGATTGATTTCGAATAAAAAGAATAATTTTACTGATTTTATATTCCCAAATCTCCCTAAACCGACAAAAATAGAAAGCAAAAAAGATTCTCCTCTCCTTTATATTGAAAATTTAAATAAAAGGAATATTTTTAACACACTTGTCCACATGAACAATCTGAGCAATAGGGATTTAAAATTAATTAGTAGGAAGAATCTTCCTATAGTTCTGTGCCCTAGGAGTAATCTCTTTCTTAATCAAAAACTTCCGAATCTCAATTTCTTTTTAAAATATGAGAAAGTTGGTTTAGGTACAGATGGTTTATCTAGCAATTTTTCTATAAACTTTCTCGACGAGATAAAATTTTTATATTTAAATTCGAAAGAATTTATAAAGAAAGATTGTGAAAAAATAGTGCTACAAAAAGCTACCCTCGGTGGGGCTAAGGCTTTAGGAATAGATAAAACTGTTGGGAGCATTAAGATAAATAAAAAAGCTGATATTGTTGCATTTAAGATGAAAAATTCTAACCCTTATATGTCAATAATTGATTCCAATAAAAACGATCTTGTTATGAGCATGATAAATGGCAGTATAGTTAGGTTGAGATGAGATCAATCTCAATCATTTGATTAATCAAACCTTTTTTTAATGAAGCTTCATACATATAATTAAGTGCATCCAAACCCCTATCCTTTAAATCCAGAGTATCGTTATTGACATACATTAAAACAAACTCTCGTGCTGTGTCCCTTGAAACACCTCTACTAAACTCCATTGCATAATCAAGGGCTTCATCAATATTTGATAAAGCATAAACAATGCTTTCCTTTATCATCCTAGAAGTTTCAACTTGTATTTCCTTGTCTAAAGACCTATTAACAACATTTAGTCCTAACGGTATAGGTAAACCGCAATCATTATTCCAAAGTTTTGGAAGATCAAGTAAAAGGCTTAATCCTAAATCTTTAAAGGTAATTTGGCCCTCATGGATAATAAGACCTGCATCAACTTCTGAATTCATTACTGCGGGAATAACATCATCAAAATTATATTCTATAAAAACTGCATCATCACAATACAACTGGAGCAGGAGAAAGGCAGAAGTTAACTTCCCAGGTATTGCAATCTTAATATTTTTTGTGGATTTTATTTGTTTTTTTGAAACTACTATAGGTCCATACTTGTCTCCCATACTAGCACCACAATCCATAATTCTATAATTTTTATACAAATGCAAATATGCGTGAGCAGACACTGCTGTAGTATCAAGTTCATTATTCATAGCCATCTTATTAAGACTTTGAATATCTTTTACCACATGAGCAAATTCAACAATTGGGGAATTAATTATGCCTTTTGAAATAGCATAGAACATAAAAGCATCGTCGGCATCAGGACTATGACCAAGTGTGAGATTTTTTTTAGACATATTCTAAATCTTTTTATTAAAACTATTTTTTTGCCAATTTGCAAATTTAGAAGAAAGATTGGCAAATAAATTTATTCCTTCTATGTGTTCTTTCTCTATCTTGTAATATATCTTTTCCTCAAGATATTGTTGAGCAAGTTTTTTATCTATATTGTATCCTGTTTTTATTAAAAAGTTATCTATAATCTTATTTGTGGATTTTGACCCATTCTCGTAAGAACTTTTTAGGCAATCAAGTTCAAATTTACTTGGTGACTCATATATATAATTATAAGTACCAAACGTGAAAGGTAATCCCGTTTCCTGATACCAAATTTCACCTAAATCATATGTTTTGATTCCAGACGGAGAGGACGAGAGCATCTCTAAGCTTAAATCGCCAATAACTATGTATCCCGTATTATTTTTAATATCCATACCTAAAGTTGGCGAGCCTACACAATACTCTACCTTAGTTTTTAAAAAGGCTTCTTGAATAACTCTAAATAATATATTTGAGCTTTTAGATCTGCTATCCTGCACTATTGTATCAATCTCTTTAAGTTTAGATTTTGAAACCAATAAAACACTATCTACCTTCCCATACGAACTTATACAATAGTTTTCTAGAGATATTGTATTTGTAGTAGATAGATGATCAGCAATGGAGAGCAAAGATAAAAATACTTCTTTGTCAACTAATGGCTGCAATAATGAGGATGGGAAATAATTAGATGTTTGATAGTTATCTATATAGTTATTGTCAAACGAATAAGTTAGTGGTTGTGAGTTTAAAAAAGGTACCGTTCCAAGCTTCTTCATCTATAATTTAAAATCAACAAATGACCACTTCTTTGGTGTAAATATCATCTTATGTATTTCAAGTGCAAAATCATCAGTCATCCCTGCAATAAAATCTCTACAATCATTTCTATGTGATTCGCTTTCAAATTTATACAATTCTCTTAGTTTCTTTTCATTAGAAAGAAAGAACTTGTATAAATCAATTAATATTTGTTTAGCCTTCTCAAAATTTATTATTATCTTTTCTTGGTGATATACATTCTGGAATAAAAAGTCTCTCATTTGCCCAAGATTTCTTTCTAGTCTACTAGAGATAATTACAGACTTGTACGAGTTTTTTACTGTTTCATTTACAGTGTCAGAAACAACTTTCGATATTCTTTCGGAGTGAGTTGAGCCAAAGAATTTTATTAAATTTACGGGTATATCATTTTTTTTAATTAAAGAAGACCTTAACGCATCATCTAAATCATGAGTGAAATATGCAAAAATGTCAGAATATCTAACAACTGCTCCTTCTAAAGTCATTATTTTAATTTTTTTATTAACTATCGGACCTTTTCCTTTAGAATGTTTTGATATTCCATCTTTCACTTCTTCAGTTAAATTCAACCCTTTTCCTTCGTTTTCTAGAATCTCAACTATTCTAAGACTGTGCATATAATGCTTAAATCCTCCTGGATGAATCTTATCTAAAGCTTGTTCTCCCGCATGCCCAAAAGGAGTATGTCCTAAATCATGGCCTAAAGAAATTGCCTCTGTTAAATCCTCATTCAATCCTAAAGACTTAGAAATTGTTCTTGCAATCTGAGCTACTTCTAATACATGAGTCAATCTTGTTCTAAAATGATCTCCATACGGTGCTAGAAAAACTTGGGTTTTATCTTTAAGTCTTCTAAAAGATTTTGAGTGAAGAATTCTATCTCTGTCTCTTTGATATTCAGTCCTAAAGGGACATTTTTTCTCTTTTTTTGCTCTACCTATTGAATTAGAGCTGAATGCTGCATGTTCAGATAGAATGGTAAGTTCGTCTGCTTCTAATTTTTCTCTGATAATCATTTTATTTTCTTACTAATATACCTTGTTCTAATAAAAAATTTTTAACATCGTTAATCGTATATTCCTCAAAGTGAAATATAGATGCGCAGAGTGCTGCGTCAGCTTTACCCAAAGTAAATGCTTCTGCTATATGATTTAATGTACCTGCTCCACCTGAGGCAATAATAGGTATTGTCATTTTTGTACTTAACAAGTTAAGAATTCCAATATCATATCCCATCTTAGTTCCATCTCGATCCATGGAAGTCAATAATATTTCTCCTGCTCCATTTTTTTCCATTTTAGCAATCCACTCTATTGCATCAATCCCAGTTGGGTTTCTTCCGCCATGTGTGAAAACTTCCCAAAGTCCTTCTCCTTTCTTTTTAACATCAACTGCTACCACTATACATTGTGAACCAAATTTTTTAGCTGACTCTATTACTATATTTGGTTCATTCACGGCTGCTGTATTAATAGAAACCTTATCCGCTCCTGCTTTAAGTAATAGATTGATATCATCCGTATTCCTTATTCCTCCTCCTACTGTTAATGGGACAAAAACTTTATCAGCCGCTTTTTCGATAGTATCAATCATAATATTTCTATTTTCATTGGAGGCAGTTATATCAAGAAAAGTTATTTCATCCGCACCTTCATTGCTATATTTTTCTGCAACTTCGACAGGATCTCCAGCATCTATAAGATTTATAAAATTTACTCCTTTAACTACTCTACCTTTATCAATATCCAAACAAGGAATTATACGTTTAGCTAGCATTCTGAAATTTCCTTATAGAATCTTGTAGATTAATTTTGTTTTCATAAATTGACTTACCAAGAATAGCTCCGTAAATTCTTTTGTCATTCATTGAGTCAATCTGCTGCAAATCTGAATTATCTTTGATTCCTCCTGAAATGATTACGGGTATATTTGAGATTTTAAGATATTTCTCAATTAGGTCTTTATTAAACCCTTCCAGAGTTCCATCTCTATCAACTGAAGTTAAAACAATCAAAGAAACTTTTAAATCATTAAGTTTTTTTAACACATCTTGTAAGTCGATATCAATTTTGTTGTTCCATCCTTTTATTGCTATTTTGTTATCTTTTATATCTAGCCCTACAGCAATGTTCGTTGGAAAGTTTTTACATGCTTCTTCAAAAAAAGCTTCATCAGTAAAAACAGATGTTCCCAAGATAACTCTTCTAGCGCCCAAAGAAAGATAGCTTTCGATTGTATCTAGATTCCTAATTCCTCCACCAATTTGAAAATCACAAGCTTTATCTTTAAGAATATCTTTAATTACTTCGAAGTTTACACTCTCTCCTTCTAGTGCTCCATCTAAATCTACCAGATGAATAAGAGATGCTCCTTCAGATATCCATTTAACTGAAACATCCACGGGATTATTCGAGTAAATAGTTTCTTTTTCAAAGTCTCCCTTAAAAAGTCTTACACACTTTTTATTTCTAATATCTATTGCCGGTATAAGTAACATATAAATACATTTTACAAAAATTAATTAATAAATTAAATTTAATTTAATGAAGTATTGGCTTACCAAGTCAGAACCTTACAAATACTCATGGGAGAATATGCTTAAAGACAAGGTTACCTACTGGGATGGAGTAAGGAATTATCAAGCAAGAAATAATCTAAAAAGCATGAAAAAAGGCGACAAAGTGTTCTTTTACCACAGCAATGAAGGAAAGGAAATTGTTGGTATTACTGAAGTAATCAAAGAGTATTATCAAGACCCAACTACAAAAGACGAAAGATGGGTCGTAGTAGACTTAAAAGTTAAAAAAACACTTAAAAGGTCTATTTCCTTGTCTGAAATCAAGGAGGATCCAATATTATCCAAAATGCCTTTGATTAAGCAATCTAGATTATCTGTCATGGAAATTGAAAAAAAGCATTTTGATAGAATAATTAAGAAGTCGAATGAGAAATGATGAAAAAACTTTAATTAAAGGCATGTTAAGCGGCAATCGAGTTAGTCTGTCTAAACTTATTAGTCTAGTTGAAAGCGATGCGTCTGCAATTTCCAGAATAATCGAAACAACAAAGGGTGTTCCAAATAAAGTTTGTGCGATTGGTATTACTGGTCCTCCAGGTGCAGGAAAAAGCACTTTAACAAATCGAATTATAAAAATCTTTAGAGATAAAGGATTAAAAATTGGAATAATTGCGGTCGATCCGAGTAGTCCTTTTACTGGTGGTGCTGTTCTTGGAGACAGAATAAGAATGCAGGATCATGCGCTGGACAATCAAGTCTTTATAAGAAGTATAGGGAGTAGAGGTGATTTAGGAGGACTCTCTAATGCAGCAAGTGGAATAGTGAAACTTTTTGATATATTTGGTATGGATATAGTAATTATTGAGACAGTTGGAGTAGGACAAACAGAATTAGATATTATCAAGATATCTGATTGTGTACTTGTTACGTTGGTACCAGAAGCAGGAGATGGAGTACAAGCAATGAAAGCTGGTTTAATGGAAATAGGCGATGTATTTGTAGTCAATAAATCTGATAGAGGTGGGGCTGAAAAGCTAGCAAGAGAGATTGATTATATGATTTCATTAAAGCAATCATCCTCTGATTGGAAAACTAAAGTACTGACGGCGCAAGCTGAGAATAATATTGGTATGGAAGAAATTGTGAATGAAATTGAATCATTTATAGAATTTGAAACTGCTAATGGAAATTTAACTAAAAAGAAAAATGAAAGACAGATTTCTGAAATTGATAACATATTGGATAGAAAAATTAAATCGGAACTAAAGAAAATTAAGAATGTAAAAGAAGTAAAAAAGTTAATGGATAGATTAAAGAAAGGAACTTTAGAACCAGAAGAAGTTGCTGAATTAATATTTGATCTACTTAAAAAAAATAATTGAGAAAAATTCTTATTAGTGAAACTCTTGATGAAATACGAGTTGCTGTTGTTGACAATTCTAGATTAAGAAATTTTTTTATAGACAACAATAGAGAACAAATATCGATAAGAGGAAATATTTACAAGGCGAAAAGGAACCTTAATGCAAATGGGATAGAAGCATCTTTTGTAGATATAGGTCTTGGAAAATCCGCATTCTTATCTAAGAATAATCCATTAAAAGAAGAAGTGGGGGAGGAAGACTTTAAGGTACACGAAATATCACAGAATGATTTTATAATGGTTCAGGGAATTAGCGACTATGACCCTAGAAAAGCTCCTAAAGTATCAGATTTTATAACTTTACCTTCAAAATTTTGTGTAGTACTAAGCAAGCCAGGGTTTCTTGGCATTTCGAAAAGAATTGATGATGAAAAAAAGCGAACCAGACTTAAATCTCTTAAAAAAATGACTAATAGAAATATTGGAATTATTTTGCGAACATCCTGCGGCAATCAGACTTTAAAAGAAATAAAGCAAGATATCTCTAAAACAAAAAAGAAGTGGAAAGAGATTATGAGCTTGTTCAAAACAAATTCCTCTGTTGGCTTGCTACATCAAGAAGATAATATTATTGATGGAATTTTTAGAGAATTTCTTAATAATGATACTAAGGAAATTGAATTCGATTCAAGAAAAATTTATTCCTATTTTAGGAAAAAATTAAATAAAAACAAATCCGAGATAAAATTAAAGATAACCAATAAGAAAGATGACATTTTTAGTAAAAATAGAATTGATAAAGAAATAGAAAAGATATTTCATAAGAAATTAAACTTAAAAAATGGATCTTTCTTGCTTATAGAAGAGAAAGAGGGGTTAACCGTAATTGATGTAAATTCCGGAAGGAGTCTTAATAACAGAAAGGAGTCAAATTTTACTGTCAATATTGGTGCAGCAGAAGAAATAGCAAGACAGATTATTTTAAGAAATCTAAGTGGAATTATATTAATAGATTTTATTGATTTACATAAAAGTAAAGAAAAGAAAAAATTATTTAATGTCTTTAAAAATGCTATGAAACAAGACAAATCAAAACATACTATTTTGCCAATATCAAAATTTGGAATAATTGAAATGACTAGACAAAAAATTGGCACTAGAACTACATCTCTTGTTAGCGAAAGTTGCGCTCATTGTTTTGGATCTGGGCTTGTAACAAGAAAAGAACTTGTATGTTATCAATTAATAAGGGAAATAGTTAGGACTAGCAAGCAAAAGAAAAATAAAATCAATATTAATGTGAACTCAGACTATATTGATACTATGCATTCGATAATTGATATAAATAAGTCAAATAAAGACATCAAAGATTTGGAAATCAAAATCAAGCAAGACGACTCTATAGAAAAATATAAAATAATTTGATGAATTCGTACTTATATATTAAATTTATATGCCATGGATATTTTTAAAGTTGGCATAATGTTTCACATTGGAATTGCGGTTTACGATGCCGAAAAAACTGCTAGGCTTTATGTAGATACACTTGGCCTAAAAATTGAGCATGATGAAACCTCAGCTGACCAGGGGGTTAGAGCAATTATGCTTGTTCCTGAGAACGATTCTAGTTCAACAGCGATAGAACTTCTTGAGCCTGTAGTGGAAGATTCTTCAATTTCTAAATTTTTAGAAAAAAGAGGAGAAGGTATGCATCATGTTTGCTACCTTGTAGAAGACATCTCAAAAGGAATAGAGCACTTAAAATCTCAAGGAATTGAAATGATTGATCATGAGCCTAGAGAAGGTATCAACAAAACAATAGTAGCATTTGCTCATCCTAAAAGTATGAATGGTGTTTTGATCGAATTAGCGCAAAAGATTTAATTCTCTTCTTTCTTGTTCTCGCTATCATCTTCTTTCGAGTTCTCATCTTTCATGGCTTTTTTAAAACCTGATATTCCCTTACCCAAAGAAGAGCCTATGTCGCCCAACTTTTGCGGACCAAAAATAAGTAATACAATCAATAAGATTATAATAAGCTCTGTAAGACCTATGTTTCCAATCATTTATGCCTCCAAAATTTAAAACTAACTCAACCAAGATAGGGTGTCAATTCTCATCTTTAATATATAATAGAATACAATATAATTAGATTGTGAAAGTCCTCATTTATACTCATGAATTCCCCCCATTTCAAGGTGGCATTGCTACATCAGCTAAAAAAATTGCTGATATTATTGCCTCTAAAAATGAGTTGGTAGTTTGCTGTCCTTCTTATTCTCTCAAGAAAAAAGATGAATCTTCTTATAAAATAAGAAGAATAGATTTTCCTGGAGGCAAAAACTTTAAGAAAATTCCTCTATTCCAATATCTCATAGGTCTATCTAATCTAAAAGATACAATCAACAAGTTTAAACCGGATAAAATTATTTATCTTGGAGAAGAAGCGGAAATCGTTGGGGGGCTATACAACTCAAAAGAACCTAATCAAATTGTTAGAATTGCTGGTTCAGGGATAGAAACTATAATTAAAAGTCAAAATCCAATAAAGATAATTCCAAAATATTTATTAAAAAGATTATATAGAAATACAAACACAATTGTTGCTGTTAGCAAAAATACTAAAAAACTAATGAAAAATTATGAAGATTTTTTCCAGAAAGAAAAAGTCAGACTTATCTATAATGGAATCGAAGAAGATTTTATTAATAAAAAAAAGACAAACAGCATTAGGAAAGATTTGGGTTTTGGAGAAAATGATTTTCTTCTTCTAACTGTAGGAAGATTATTACCAAGGAAAGGTCAAGATTTTGTAATAAAAGCTTTGTCTGAAATTGAAAATCCTAATATAAAATATATTTGTGTTGGTGAAGGAAGATACCTAAAATCCTATAAAGAACTAGTTGGTTCTCTCAATCTTCAAAACAGAGTTGTTTTTGTAGGAGGAGTTTCCAATAATAAGATTCATCAATATTATGATGCCGCTGACATATTCATTCTATGTAATCGTACGTGGAATTCAAAGATAGAGGGTCTTCCGAATGTAGCCATAGAAAGTATGGCAAGGGGGGTGCCTGTAATTGGATCAATCGATAGTGGAACTGAGGAATTAATTTTAAATAACAAAACGGGTTTCTTAGTTGACCCATATGAAATAAGTGACATAAAAAATAAAATTAATCATGCATATAATACAAGAAAAGACTTATACACAATGGGTGAATTAGCTAGAGGTTTTATAAAAGAAAATTTTAATTACAATAGAATGAAAGAAGAGTACTTAAGGTTGATAGAAAATGAATAAGATAAAAATTTGTGGTCTTACTAATACTAACGATATCAGTCTATGTAATGATTTGCCTATAGACTTTATAGGCTTTAATTTTTATTCTAAAAGCAAAAGATTTATTTCAATTAAAACAGCAGAAACTTTAATTAAAAATCTTTCAAAAGATATCTCGAAAGTTGGGATATTTGTTAATGAAAACGTTGATACAATAAACCATCATATTAGTGAATTAGATTTAGATTATGTTCAACTACATGGCGACGAAACTCCTGAAGAAATATATAAGCTAAAATGTAAAACTATAAAAGCTTTCTCTGCACTTGATTCAAACTTGCCTAAAAAGGTAATAGATTTTGATACAGACTATTGGCTTTTTGATTCAGCCAACAAGGAAGAAAGAGGAGGAACTGGCAAGACATTTGATTGGTCTATTCTTTCGGATATTTCTCCAAAGGAAAAAATGATTCTGTCTGGGGGAATTAATGAATCAAACATTTTAGATGCTATAAATAAAACAAGAATTAATATTATTGATGTATGTTCTGGGGTCGAATTGTCTCCGGGCTACAAAGATGTTAAAAAACTCGAATCTATTGTAAGATTAGTTAAAGATGTCTAACAAAGTGAAACATTATCCTGATAAAGATGGAAGGTTTGGTGACTATGGAGGAAAATTTGTCTCAGAGACATTAATGCCTGCACTAGATGAACTTGAAAGAAGTTATAAAGATATTAAAAACAAAAAAGACTTTAATCTTGAAATTAGCTCCTTATTGAAAAATTTTGTTGGGAGGCCAACTCCTTTATATTTAGCCGAAAGAACTTCCGAGATGATTGGTGGAGCAAAAATTTATCTTAAAAGAGAGGATCTTGCTCATACCGGTGCTCACAAGATCAACAACACTGTGGGTCAAGCAATTCTGGCAAAGCTTATGGGAAAGAAGCGTATCATTGCTGAAACTGGGGCAGGACAACACGGAGTAGCTACCGCTACTGTATGTGCTCTTTTGGGTCTTAAATGTGAGATATATATGGGTCTACTCGACACCTATAGACAATCAGTCAATGTACAAAGAATGAAGCTGTTAGGAGCAAAAGTCATTCCAGTTAAATCTGGTTCACAAACTCTTAAAGATGCATTAAACGAAGCATTACGTGATTGGGTTACAAACGTAAAAGATACTTTTTACATAATTGGTAGTGTTGCCGGTCCACATCCTTATCCAATGATAGTTAGAGATTTCCAATCTGTAATAGGAAAGGAAGCTAGGAAACAAATTTTGGGTATTGAATCAAAATTACCCGATTTGTTAGTCGCTTGTGTTGGTGGAGGGTCAAACGCAATTGGCTTATTTTATCCTTTCCTAAATGACAAGAATGTAAAAATGGTAGGAGTTGAGGCGGGAGGAAATGGAATCAGTACTGGATTACACTCAGCAAGTATTTCTGCTGGCACAGTTGGTGTATTACATGGTAGCAAAACTTATATTTTACAAAATAAAGATGGGCAAGTAACTGAGACTCATTCAGTTTCGGCAGGACTTGATTATCCAGGAGTAGGACCAGAACATTCATATCTTAATGACATAAAAAGAGTTAAATATACATCGGTAAATGATAAGCAAGCAGTTAAAGCGTTAAAATACTTTTCAGAGAAAGAAGGAATTATTGCTGCGCTAGAAACTTCACATGCTCTTGCTTATGCTCTTACTGCTGCGTCTAAGATGAAAAAGAATCAAATAATAATTGTAAATCTTTCGGGACGAGGAGATAAAGATTTAGAATCTGTAAACAGTTTTCTGAAGAAAAATAAAATTTAATAATGAAGCTACTAGAAACTATAGAAAAAGCTAAGCAAGAACAAAGAACCTGTTTGGTAACTTATGTTACAGCAGGTGACCCAGATGCCAGTACATCGCTAAAAATTTTAGAAGTACTGTCTCAAAATGGTTCTGATATTATTGAACTTGGAATTCCCTTCTCTGATCCAATCTCAGATGGTCCGACAATCCAAAAAGCAAGCGAGCGAGCTCTTTCTAATAACGTAACAATTTCTAGTGCGCTTAGTATAGTAAAAAAATTCAGAACCAAAAATGAAACCCCGATTATACTTTTTGGTTACTATAATCCATTTCTTAAATATGGATTAGCTAAAATAATGAAAGATATAAAAAAGTCTGGTGGAGATGGGATTCTGATAGTCGATTTGCCACCTGAGGAATCTTATGAGGCTCAAAGTGCAGCAAATAAAGCCGGGATTGAATTAATCTATTTGATAGCGCCAACGAGTACAGAAAAAAGAATTAAAATTATTTCGGAACTCTCAAATTCATTTATATATTTAGTCTCAGTAACAGGGGTTACTGGTGCAAGAAAAATGCTTGATAAAAATCTTAAAAACTTCATAAAAAATATTAAGAATAGAACTAAAAAGCCTATATGCGTGGGTTTTGGCATATCTAATTCAGCTCACATAAATCAACTGAAAAATATTACCGATGGAATAATAATAGGTAGTGCAATTATTAAAAAAATTGAAAAAAATATTAATAAAAAGCCCTTAATCTTAAAAGAAATCTCAAAATTTATATTAAAAATAAAGAAAGCTACTTATAAATAAAAGACTTTAATAGTCTAAAATTATATGGCAACCTATATATTCTGTTGGCTGCTTTTAAGGGTAGCGCATTATTTTAATATTAAGAGGTGACAATATGCAATTATTATTTAAAACTCGTTCCGCAGAATATACTGGAGAAGGAACTCTACCAAATGGAACTTTTGATGATACTTCCACTTGGAAACCAATGACAAGATATCTTGAAGATGGGGCTGTCAATTATCCAGACAAACCCATGTTTAAAATTGCTAATGCTGAGGGACAAGTAGTCGAAACTTATTCATACAAAGAAACAAATGAAAAGGCCAATCAAGTTGCAAATGGCTTGATAGATAAAGTTGGTGTTAAGAAAGGTGACAAAGTTGGTATGTACATGCTTAACTGCGCTGAATTCGTTTTATCTATTCTTGCT
>JAYYZJ010000008.1:0-89835 GCA_036340075.1 Thermodesulfobacteriota bacterium
TCCATTGCTTTAGCAAAATTAAGATTGTCTGTTATATAGGGTAGAACTTTGAATCCTCTATCAATGAGCTGTTCGGCAGCTTTTATTGTTCCTCTTGTCGAAGGCTTTAGTGTTGACTTGTTTTCAATAACTTCAAGCTTAATTAAATTCGTTTTGAATAGTTCTCTTGCCATCTCAGCTGTTGCTATTGCTTCTTTTGCTGAAAAGCAACCCGCTGTATTTGGCAAAATATGACACTTGGTTTTTTTTATTATTTTTAAAAAGTCTTCGCTTTCTGGTACCAATCTTCTTACTGCTACAGTTATCATTCTTGTTCCAGATTTTTTTATACAATTTTGAAAGATTTTCGGAGTAGGATATTTAGATGAGCCTAATATGATATTGCTACCAAGTTTGATATTATAAATTTTCATTATTAACCACCAGGATGAGCAGTTACTACCTCAATTTCATCACCATTGGTTATTGAAGTAACTTTGTATTTAGATTTAGATATAAATTCTCCATTTACAGCAACTGCAAAATTTACTTTAGAAGAAAAATGTTCTTTTAAAAATTTGTATAGATTCATTTCCTTTTCCAACTTAATCCTTTCACCATTTAATATTATTTTAAACATTAATAAATATAATTTAACCTAATTAGAACTTGATTTATATGATATATTTTTAGTAATGTCCCTATCAATTTTCAGTTCACTGCTTTCGAAATTGATTATTATCCTTGTTGGCCTAGGATTGATAATTACTTTAGGAGTAGACTCAGACCTTACAGGACTTGGAATGTCTGATGATGTAGTTGCTGAGATTAATGGAAACGATATATCCAAAGAAGAGTTTCTTTATTTTAAAAGTATGCGACTTTCTCAATTACCAAAAAATGTAGTTAAAGATCAAGAATCAATTCAAATAATAAATAAGCAAGTAATTTATATGATAGCGACCAGGAAAGCGTTGGCTATGAAAGCTCAAGAGCAGGGATTGACTGTTTCAGAAAACGAGATAAAGAAAAATATTACCAATAGCGTTTTGTTTCAGGAAAATGGTCGATTTATTGGACTTGAGAATTACAAGAGAAGAATCAAAGAAGTTTTTAATCTCAGTGAAGAATCATTTGAGCAAATTCTTAGAGAAGAAGCATTAAATGATAAGCTCAAAAATTTTCTCTTTAATTTTATTAGTATTTCAAAAGATGATATTTTAAAACAATATTTTTTGGATTCGACAAAAATAACTTTTTATAAAATAATTCCAAGAGTCGATAAAACTGACTTGCCAGATTTTTCAGAACAAGATATTGAGAATTTCATTAAAATCAACCAAGATACGGGAAATGAAAGTAAGACTATTTATAAAGTTTTTGCTATAGATTACAAAGATATTACAAGTGATATATCAATCTCCAAGGAAGACATTAGAAATTATTTAGATAATTATCCTGATGAAGCTGAGGAAGATGAAGAAAAGATTAAAGATTTAATAAGAAAGCGTGTTGCTGATAGTTTGTTTGATGAGAAATTAGTTGAATTGAACGAAGAAATAAATAGTACGAGTTTTAACGAGGTTGCACGAAAATATAACAAAAGCAAAAAAGTTAACAAGCTTATTTTATTAAGGCCCACTGGTGAATTTCCTAAGGCTTTAGTTGACAAATTGAGGAAAGATTCTACAAAAATTGGGATGTCCGAAGTTTATTTCTTTGAAGACAAGATATGGGTGGTTTCATCAGAATCATATTCTAATAATAAAGAAAATGCTATCAAAAAAATGACAGAGATTGCTTTGAACGAAGCAAAAAATGCACTTCTCGAGACTTTATTGGATGAATCACAAAATTCCGAAGACTTAATTTCGTCTATTAAGACTGACAATAATTTTCTTTATGAATTTAAATATGATATTAGCCTAAGAGAATTTAGAAGAATTATAGGGTACAGCATTAAAGTTTCTGAATTGCCGGATAAAGATACTTTTTTAAAGAGAGTTTGGGGTGAAGATGAGAAGTTTGTGATATTTGTAGAAAGAGTGAGAAAACCAGATGGTGAATTTATTTCGTTTGATGAACCCAGAATAAAAAAGGCTCTGCTGATAGAAAAAAGAAGTATGTTTTATCAACAATTTACTAATGATTTGATGGAAAAAACCCAAATAAAACTAAATGACAAGTATTTTCAATAACACAGTCTAAGTTTATTACTGCCTTTACTTGGAAACTATATTGATTTATTATTGCTAAAAATGAGGATTAAGGCTTTATCCATAAGAGGATTCAAGACTTTCTATGAAAGGTCGTTAGTTGAATTCGATTCTGAAATTTCTGCCATTGTAGGACCGAATGGCTGCGGTAAAACAAATATATTAGATGCTTTTCGATGGGTTTTAGGAGAACAAAATCCTAGAATATTACGATCTGACTCAATGGCCCAAATTATTTCTGATGGGAACGACAATTTGTCAAAGCAAGGTTTTGCTGAAGTTTCTTTGTTGATAGAAGAAGATAATAATGACTTTGTTGAGACAGAAATAAAAAGAAAGCTTTTTAGAAATGGAGAAAGTGAATACCTCATTAATAATCAAGTTTGTAGATTGAAAGACATTAAAGATATTGTTTTATCTTTTGGTGCAGGATCGAAAAGTTTTACGATGATACCACAAGGACAAATTGAAACTTATATAACATCAAAACCAGAGGAAAAAAGACAACTGATTGATGAAGCAGCAGGATTAGCAAAATATAAAGTTAGGAGAGCGGAAACAGAAAGAAAGATTTTATTAATCAAGGATAATGTTGAAAAAACTCGATATGTACAATCAGAAGTAAAAGAACAGAAAGAAGTATTAGCCGAACAAGCTTCAAAAGCAGAAGAGTATTCAGATTTGGTGCAAGAATATAAAAATCTTGAGGCTATTTTCTACAAAAGTCGTTACAAAGACTTAAATGGCAAACTAACTTTAGCACAAGCAGATAAAGATTTATTCCAAAAAAGTTTTGATGAAATAGAGAGCGAGAAAAACAATCTTAAACATAAGATTAAGGAAATTGCTTCAGACAAAAATAAGATTAACGAAAAGCTGGAAGAATTTAACAATAAAATGCTTATAAATAAAGAAGGTGAACTAAAACTTATATCAAGTAGAGATATATTAACCATAGAAACAAAATTATTAATTGAAGAACTAGAAAGATGCAAAAATGAAAAGAATGAAATCAACATAGAGATGGATTCACTAGGTCAAGAAATCAGAGATTTGGAAAAAAATTATCATGCTGCAGACAATGGTCTAAGTGTAAAAAATCAATTAGAACTCGAGAATATTAAGAGAAAATGTATTATTAGCAAGCAAGAAGAAACAGACAAGCTAAAAAAGATTCAGGAGGATTTACAGGTAGCAAACAAGAAATTTGCTGAATTAAATGCTGAAATCAAAGTTACAGAATCTAGAATGAAATTTTTAGAAAACGTTGAATCTTCTTATGGGTGGCTACCAGAAGGAATTAGGAGCTTTGTTCAGAATTTAAAAGGTCGAGATATAGATGGGATTCTTTCAGATTATATAAAACCAAATGATGGATATAAGAAGGCTGTTGAATCCGCTTTAGGAGAAAAATTAAAATGGATTCTAATTAATGATAAAAGAGATGCAGTAAGTACTATAGAAGAATTTAAAAGAAATTGTGATGGGAAAGGTACTTTTATATCTTTAGGTTATACAAAAATTGCTGGTGCAAATACTAGCTTAGATTATAAACAAATAATGGACTGTATTGATTGTCATACAGAGAACAGACCTTTTCTTGCATCTATCTTTGGTGATACTTATGTTGTTGAAACTATTAAAGATGCGTTAAATGCTAGAGATGAAAATCCAGGATGTAATTTTGTTACTAAAGATGGAGAATTTTTTGATGCAAATGGTTCGATAACAGTAGGCTCTGCT
The DNA here is from genome assembly GCA_036340075.1 of Thermodesulfobacteriota bacterium. Classification (GTDB taxonomy): domain Bacteria; phylum Desulfobacterota_D; class UBA1144; order UBA1144; family UBA1144; genus JAYYZJ01. Next base: position 3,939 of record JAYYZJ010000008.1, read on the forward strand.
CCTGACAGTATTTTGCAAATCAAGGAAGAAATTAAAGAGCTTATGACTCAAAAGGACTCATATGATAAAGAAATTGATTTAATTACATTGGACATAAAAAAGACCGAGGAAGAAATATTTGATATAAATAATAGAATAGCGTCTTTTAATAATGAAATTGATACCACAACAAAATACCAATCTTCTGGGATAGGTAAAATTAACGATAAAATAAAAAAAATTAATGAAAAAGCTAACCTTACAACCTCAAGGATGTCAGAATTAGAAGACAAGATTGAAACTAATAAGAAAAACCTTAGCGAACTTGACAGGCAACTCCCTGATATGAATTCGGAAAGAGATATTATTAGTAATGAAATTATTGAATTGAATACACGCATCAAAATCAATAATTCAGAAATTGAGACTTTAAATAATAAAATACTCGAAAAAGATGAAATTGTTGATCAAAAACGTTCTGAATCATTAGAATATGAAGCTAGAATTCAAAAAATTAAATTAGAAATAGATCAATTAATTGAAAGCGTCAATGATAAAAACATAGATATATCAAGAATAAGTTCTGACGAAGAAGATAAAATAGAGACTTTAAGAAAAGAAGGGAGTCTTTCAAAAGCTAGATTTAACAGATTGCAAAAAGCTATAGAAGAGTTTGGTCCAGTTAATTTATTAGCACCAGATGAATACAAGAAATTGCAAGAAAAGTATGATTTTATTGATTCTCAATTACTAGATTTAGATTCATCTTTAATTAATCTCGAAAAGACAATTAAGAAAATTGACGAAGAGTCTAGAACTGCCTTTATTGATGCTTTTGATAAGATTAGTGCGAAATATAATGAATCTGTAAAGAGATTATTTGGAGGAGGAGAAGGTAAGCTTGTATTAACTAATCCTGATTCTATAGAACATTCAGGAATTGAAGTAATGTTAAAAATAGGATTAAAGAAATATAGAACCTTGAAATCATATTCAGGAGGAGAAAGAGCTCTAGCCGGTATAGCTTTGTTGTTATCCGCATATTTTGTTAAGCCAGCGCCCTTCCTTTTGCTTGATGAAGTTGACGCACCGTTGGATGATAGAAATATATCTAAATTTGGAGAAATTCTTCAAGAGATTTCACAAAAGTCTCAAATTGCAATAATTACACATAATAAAGGGACTATGAAATATTGTAAAAAACTTATTGGTGTTACATCGAAACTTGAAGGTATAAGCGAAATTGTTCCGGTAGAATTATCCTAATAGGCCTAAGCCTTAGTAGTAATGATAAAAAATATAATAAAAAAGATTTTTGGTTCTGACAATGAGAGAGAATTATCAAGAATTGGACAAATAATAGAGAAGACTAATGAATTAGAAGAAGAGTATTCTAAAAAGACTCCCGAAGAATTAAAGCAAACTTTTTTAACTTTTAAAAATAATTTTTCTGAAGATGATGATTTAGATAAAATTGTACCGGAAATCTTTGCTTTGGTGCGAGAAGCATCTAAGAAAAATCTTGGATTACGACCTTATGATGTTCAGCTTGTAGGAGGTGTAGTTTTGCACGAGGGCAAAATAGCTGAGATGAAAACAGGAGAAGGGAAAACTTTGGTTGCATGTATGCCTGTAGTTCTTAATTCTATACGAAGTAAAGGAGTACATATTATAACGGTGAATGATTATTTGGCTAGAAGAGATGCATTGTGGATGTCCCCCGTTTACAAAGCTTTTGATTTGAAAGTAGGAGTATTAAATAATGATCAATCATATATTGTTGAATTAGATAAGGAGCAAAATGAATTCAAACTAATTGAGTCGAAAAGAAACGAAGTTTATAAATCGGATGTTGTGTATGGCACTAACAGTGAGTTTGGTTTTGATTACTTAAGGGATAATATGAAATATTCTTTAGAAGAAGTATCACAAAGAGGCCATTCTTTTGCTATTGTAGATGAAGTTGATAGCATCTTGATTGATGAAGCCAGAACGCCTTTAATTATCTCAGGCCCTACAGATAGTTCTACAATTGACTATAAAAAAATAAATGAAGTTGCAAAAAGTCTTTTACTTGAAGATATATCTAAAGATGAGAAGACTAAACAAGTTTTTATTCTTGATACTGGAACAGAAAAAATTGAAAAAAATATGAATTTAACCAATCTTTATGATCCAAAAAATCTTGCCATACTTCATTCTATAAACCAAGCTCTTAGAGCTTTGCATATGTATACAAAAGATAAGGACTATGTAGTTCAAGATGAAAAGATAATAATTGTTGATGAATTCACCGGTAGATTAATGCCAAGTAGAAGATGGAGCGATGGACTTCATCAAGCTGTAGAAGTAAAAGAAAATGTAAAAATAGAAGAGGAAAATCAAACACTTGCATCTATTACAATTCAAAACTATTTCAGGATGTATGAAAAGTTGGCAGGTATGACAGGTACAGCTGATACGGAAGCACTAGAGTTTCAAAATATTTACAATCTTAAAGTAGTTGTTATTCCTACAAATGCTCCAATGATAAGAAAAGATTATAATGATTTAATTTACAAAACCGAAAAAGAAAAATTCTCTGCAATTATTGAAAAGATAGTTGAATACCACTCTAGAGGAAACCCAGTTTTAGTGGGAACAATCTCTGTTGAGAGATCAGAAGATCTTAGTAAAGAATTGAGGGAAAGAAGCATTAAACACCAAGTTTTAAATGCAAAAAACCATGAATTTGAGGCTGAAGTTATTGCACAAGCCGGTAGATCAGGTGCGGTAACTATTGCAACAAATATGGCAGGAAGAGGTACTGACATAGTGTTGGGTGGGAACAAAGACTTTTTGATTAAGAATAAAGAAAATGGGTCAGAAGAAGATGTTTCGAACCTTATTCAGAAAGAGAAGAACCAAATACTTGATTTAGATGGACTAGTTGTTTTAGGAAGCGAAAGACATGAATCTAGAAGAATTGACAATCAATTAAGAGGAAGAGCTGGAAGACAAGGTGATCCCGGAGTAAGCCAGTTCTTTGTTTCGATGGATGATGACTTGATGAGACTATTCGGATCAGAAAGAATTTCATCTATGATGTCAAAATTAGGATGGAAAGAGGGAGAACCAATAGAGCACAAGATGATATCTGGCTCAATAGAAGGGGCACAAAAAAAAGTAGAGACAAGAAATTACGAGATAAGAAAACATTTAATTGAATATGATGATGTGCAGAGCCAACAGAGAGAAGTTGTTTATGGAATCAGGAATAAGCTTCTAAAGGAAGAAGCATCTTCTGAAATCCTAAGCAATATACTGGAGAATATTATAGAAAGTTTAAAAAATAGTAACCCAGATTTAAAAGAAATATCAGAAGAAGATAGTCATCTAATAGCAAACCAATTAGGTTTTAATTTAGAAGAAAAATTTAATACTTTATCAGAACTTGAAGACATAATTCAAAAGAAGATTGAAAATAAAATAGAATCTCTCGGAGAACTTTATCAGCCAATCTCAAGGTTTATTCTTATTACCACACTTGATATGTCCTGGAAGGAGCATTTACTAAGTATGGATTATCTCCGAGAAAGCGTTGGGTTAAGAGCATATGGTCAAAAAAATCCATTAAGAGAATATAAGAAAGAAGGATTCGAAATGTTCCAAGCTATGATTGATGGATTCAATTTTGAAGCAGTTAAGCGATTTCTTGAAGTGGAGCCAGTTTCTTCTGAAGAGATTGACGAATTAGAGAAGCAGAAGAATCAAAATGATGAAGTAAAATATTTAGATGATTCTTCGATAATTGATGCAGAAGAAGTTGAGCAAGAAGAACCAAAAGAAGAGGATAATACAAAAAGAAACCAAACAAGGGCTAATTCAGAAAAAGAAAAAGCAAAGAGAAGAAAATTGCAAAAACAAAAGAGACAACAAAGGAAAAAGCAAAGAAAATGAGTAGGAATTTAAAATTAGTTATTACATCAATTTTAAGTGTAGTTATACTAATTGCACTTACTGGCTTCTTTGCCTTAGCATTTCTAGGAATACTAATAATCTATTTTATTCTGAGATTCTACAAAAAAGTAAAACCTTCTAAGAAAAAGAAAGTCGATAAAGAAAACAAAGAAAATAAATATGTTGATATCGATGAAGACGATTACACGATAGACTAAATATCATCTATGGCATCAGCTAGTTTTGTATCTAATTTGGTAATCCCGTTTGCTGAGTGAGTCGATAAAAAAATTTCAACTCTATTATAAGTATTGTGAATTGTAGGATGATGATTCATTTTTTCTGCCTCTAGGGAGACTTGGATTATGAATCCCACAGCGTCTGAAAAATTTGAAAAAACAAATCTTTTATATAGATGTTTTTTCTTTATACTCCAAGTTGGTGATAATTTTTTAATCTCACTATCAGTTATTTTCTTTGGTTTTACAGCCATTATCTGAAAGATAAACAGAAATCATTAACAAGTCAAAAAAATAAATTAAAATTAAAATTAATGATTAATAAAATATTTCTCTCACTTGGATCAAACCAAGGAGACAAGATAAAAAATTTAAATTCGGCAATTATATCAATCAAAAAGTTTGCTGTAATAAACCATATCTCAAATTATTTTCTTTCAGAAGCTATTGATGTTAGGAAACAAGAAGATTTTATTAATATTGCCTTGGAAATATCAACTCAACTTTCAGCAGACGAACTATTGTTGTCTATCAAAGAAATTGAAGTTTCTATGGGAAGAGACATAACCAAAATAGGGGAACCAAGAGTTATTGATATAGATATAATTTTTTACAATAATATTGTCTATAATACCAAAGATATTGAGATTCCTCATCCTAGAGCACATAAACGCGCATTCGTAATATACCCAATTTTAGAGATTGATTCGAAATTTGTACATCCTGTGCTAAAAAAAACTATTCAAGAGATTTCAAATGAATTGCCGAGACAAAAGTTAGTCAAACTAGAGGACAAGATATATTGAAAAAAATAAATGAATGTATATCATTTTTTTATGACATCAGATATTGCTAAGTTCAAATTAGGCCAGGTAGTAAAACATAAAAAATTCTTCTTTAGAGGGATAATATTTGATGTAGATCCAGTTTTTAATAATACAGAAGAATGGTATTTACGAATTCCGGAAGATAGAAGACCAGATAAGAATCAACCATTCTATCACTTGCTAGCTGAGAATGAAGACAAAACTACTTATGTTGCTTATGTTTCGCAACAAAATTTGGAAAATGATGATTCCAATGAGCCTTTCAATGATCCAACTGTCAAGCTACTGTTTGATGGCAACGATAAAGATGGAAACTATATAATTAAACAATCAACTAATTGAATTTTCTAGTGAAACCATTGTATTCCAAAGCAGCATTGTTATTGTCATTGGACCAACCCCGCCAGGAACAGGAGTGATATAGCTACAAAGATCTTTTACATTTTCAAAATCTACATCACCCGCAAGTTTACCATTATCTAATCTATTGATTCCTACATCAATAACAATGCACCCTTTTTTAACCATTTTCTTGGTAACAAAGTGAGCACGTCCTATTGCCGCAACAATGATATCTGCTTCTTTTAGAATTCCTTCTAAGTCTTTCGTTCTAGAATGACATATGGTAACTGTTGCATTTTTCTGGAGTAATAAAATGGATGCAGGTTTTCCAACTATATTGCTTCTTCCTAGGACAACAGCATTCTTTCCTTGAAGATCTATATTATAAAATTCAAACATTTTTATAATTCCATGAGGAGTGCAAGCTATAAATTTTGGTTCACCCTGAAATAAGAGACCAGCATTAACAGGATGAAACCCATCAACATCTTTCTCAGGTGAAACTGCTTTTAAAATTAAAGATTCATCTATATGGTTTGGTAAAGGAAGTTGCACCAAAATCCCATTAATCTTATCATTTCTATTTAAGTCATCAATAAGGTTCAAAAGTTCATCTTGGGTTGTTTCCTCTGGCAACTTGTATTCTTCGGAATAAATACCTACATTCTCACAAGCTTTTCTTTTATTTCTAACATATATCTCTGAGGCCGCATTATCTCCAACTAAAACTGCAGCAAGCCCAGGGACTCTTGAATGCTCATTTAGAAGATTAGAAACTCGTTCTTTAATCTCTTCTCTTATACTATTGGAAACATGTTTTCCATCAATTAATTCAAAACTCATAAATTATCTCCTATGGGAAATGGTTTAATGGGCCGCTCCCAGCACCAATATCCAGCGATTTTTTTATAGCCTTAGTTACAAATTTTTTACTTTCATCTGTAGCTTTAATTAAATCCATCCCTTTAGCTATATTACCAGATATAGCAGCAGATAATGTACATCCAGTTCCATGTGTATTAACTGTTGTATATCTTTTCGATTCAAATCTATAAATTTTTCTCTTATAAAACAAATAATCGATGGATTTTTTAGGATTTTCAATATGGCCACCTTTTAACAATATATTCTTCGCACCAAGTCTGCTAAGCTTAATACAACATTCCTTTATATCTTCTTCATCCCTAATCCTTTTCATTTGTGTTAATTTTAAAGCTTCTTCAAGATTAGGAGTAAGGAGATAGGCAAGCGGTACGATTTTCTCTTTAAAGGATTTTATTGCACTTGGTTTCAACAGATTGTCGCCAGATTTAGATATCATTACTGGGTCAATTATTATGGGTCTTTTTCTTAAAGATTTGAGAGATTGCCTAACAGCTAGCATTATTTCTTTGTCGTACAACATTCCTAGCTTAATAGCAGAAATATTAAAATCTTTTCTTACAGATTCAATTTGTGCACTAATTATAGATCCTGGAATTTTTATTATTCTGTTTACTTCAACTGTGTTCTGCGCTGTTACACAAGTAATGGCAGTGGTAGCGAAAACTTTCATTGTATTTAATGTTTTAATATCTGCTTGAACTCCTGCTCCTCCTGAGGAGTCAGAACCAGCTATACTTAAAACTATAGGAATATTTTTTTTCATTCTAAAAATATTATTTTAATGTAATTTTAAATATATGAAAATATATGAACCATATGTTGAAGAAAGATTTGAAGATTTAGAGGTTTGTATAAATTTAGGGAATTCTGCTGAGGCAGTTAGGATTTTCCTTAATAAAGGTACAGCTTTCGGATCGAACCATTCTACTACTCAATTATCAGCAAAAGCTATAACCCACCTTGCTAATAATAATCTTGATTCCGCCTTAGATATAGGATGTGGTTCAGGGATTTTAACAATTTTACTATTAAAGCTTGGATATAAAATAGTTAAATCAGTTGATATAGATCCTTTTGTGATTGATGAAGCAAAAAGAAATATAATGTCTAATTTTGAAGAATTTCCAAGAAATCTAACTTTATCTGTTGATGAAATTGGCCAAATTAACCAAAAATTTGATCTTGTTGTTGCGAATATCTCAAGAAATTTTGTATATAATAATTTTAAAGTTATAACTTCACTTCTAAGAGGAAAAGGTTATTTGATTATCTCAGGATTTAATTCTGATGATAAGGATAAATATTTAAGTATAGCAAGTAAAAATGATATGGATTTAGTCTGCGAGTTTAAAGAAAAGCCTTGGATTTCCTTGGTTTTTAGAAAATTATCATTTTGATACTTCCTAAGCAAAATATATAATACCTTTTACCCTAAATTTGGTAATTATGATGAGAAATAATCATTTATTATATGAAAAGCAATTTGAGCATGATGCATGTGGCGTTGGATTTGTTGCTGATATAGAAGGAAAAAGAACTAATAGGGTTCTAACGAAAGCCATAGAAGGAGTAATTAATTTAACTCATAGAGGAGCTATTGGCGGGGACCAGAAAACCGGAGATGGAGCAGGTATCCTAACACAGCTTCCCTTAGAGCTCTTTAACGACATACTTGCGTCTCAAAATATAAAAAATATTAAACTAGGAAATCTAGGAGTCGGCATGTTTTTTTTGCCGTCCAAAGCCGCGGTTAATCATGATTCAGCTATTAAAATAATTGAAGGTGTCATAGTACAAGAAGGTGCAAAATTATTATTAACTAGGAACGTACCTGTAAACCCTTCTGTTTTAGGAGAAAAAGCACTAAATACTTTACCAGAGGTTTATCAATTTTTTGTAACTCCAAGCAAGTACCTGAGTCAAGAAAAATTTGAAAGACTACTTTTTAAGATAAGAAAAAGAATCGATTTTGATGCTGCAAAAAGTCAAATCGAAGATATATATTGTTGTTCATTTTCTTCGAGGACAATATGTTACAAAGGAATGCTGGTGCCGCGCCAATTAGATCAGTTTTATCTTGATTTAATGGATCCGAACTATAAAACAAATCTAGCAGTATTTCATTCTAGGTACAGTACGAATACATTCCCTGATTGGAAATTGGCGCATCCTTATAGATGTATTGGACATAATGGAGAAATTAATACTCTTATGGGCAACAAAAATTGGATGAAAGCCAGAGAAAACTCATCAAAATCTAAAATTTGGAGAAAGGAAATAGACAAAATAAAACCTTTTATATCTCCTGAAGGAAGTGACTCGGCAGATTTGGATAATGCCTTAGAATTGCTAACTTTATCAGGCAGAAATATATTGGAATCTATTTGCATGCTGGTGCCAGAAGCTTACGAAAAAGATCCAGATATAAGTGAGGAACTAAGAGCATTTTACGACTATAGTTCTTGTATTGTTGAGCCATGGGATGGCCCTGCTGCCGTAGTATTTACAGATGGAAGATATGTAGGAGCCGCACTTGATAGAAATGGATTAAGACCGATTCGATATAGTATTACAGACGATAATTTAATTATTTTGGGATCAGAGGTTGGTATAGTTGATATTCCAGCAAGAAATATAATCAGATCAGGACGTGTTGCACCAGGAAAAATTCTAGCGGTAGACACTAAAGAAAAAATCCTTATGTTTAATAATGAAATTAAAGAAAATATTTCAAACTCAGCAAATTATAAAGATTGGAAATCCAAAAGTTTTCATAAAGCCTCAGAAATTTTAAATGCTAATCAACTAGACAATAATGATTTAGATTTTAGTGAAGACGATTTGCTAACTTATCAAAAGGCTTTTGGTTACACGTTGGAAGATATGGAACGATTAATAGAGCCCATGAGCTTAACTGGAAAAGAGCCTATGGGTTCAATGGGTGACGATACTCCAATATCAGCACTTTCATCAAAGCCTAAATCAGTTTTTTCTTATTTTAAACAAAGATTTGCACAAGTAACAAATCCACCAATTGACCCTTATAGAGAAGAGAGTGTAATGTCGCTAAGAGTTTTAGTTGGTGATAAATCAAATTTTCTTGATTCTATTAGTCCAAAGAGCGAATTCTTTTATTTTGACTCACCGGTAATAACAAATGAAGAATTAAGCTGGATTAAAAAATTCAAATCAAAGAACTTTAAATTATCAGTTATAGAAACCTTGTTCTCTCCTGATAGTAAGAGCAACCTAAAAAATACTTTAGAGAAGATTGTAAGTAAATCTATGAAAGATGTTGAAAATGGAGCAAAAATTCTTTTGCTTTCAGATAAGAACATATCAAAGAAGAAAGCCCCAATACCCATGCTACTTGCAGTAAGCGCGATACATCATGAACTTATTTCTCAAGGAAAAAGAATGGGAGTATCTATAATTGTAGAATCAGGAGAAGTTAGAGAAGATCATCAGATTTGTTGCCTGCTTGGGTATGGAGCTTCATGTGTCAATCCTTATCTTGGATTTGCAAGTGTTAGAGACTGGATGAAAAAATTTGATGATAATTTAGAAGTTTATTTATCTAATTATAAATTAGCTCTCGAAAGAGGAATACTTAAAGTTATGTCTAAAATGGGTATTAGCACAGTAGCTAGTTATACTGGATCACAGATTTTTGAAATAGTGGGAATCGATTCAGAGACTACACAGGCTTATTTTCCTGGAACAATAAGTAGAATCGAAGGAGTTTCTATAGAGCACTTTGAATCTGACACACTAGCTTTTCATTCAAATGCTTTTGAAGCTAATCAAGCAAGTCAACTTAAGGAAGAAGGAATATATCGCTTTAGGAAAGATGGAGAGTACCATTATTTTAATCCATTAATCTTTAAAGGAATAAGAAAGCTTTCTAAGACAGGATCTTTTGAAGATTATAAGAATTTTGTTTCACTTCATGAAGAAAGACCACCCTCAATGATTAGAGATTTATTTGAATTTAATTCTTTAGGTGAAATACCAATTGATGAAGTTGAAGATGTAGAAGAAATATTTAAAAGATTTAGAACAGGGGCAATGTCCCATGGAGCTTTAAGCTCAGAAGCACATGAAGCTGTTGCTATAGCGGTTAACAGGATTGGTGGAAAGAGTAACAGTGGAGAAGGTGGTGAAAACTCGAAAAGATTCAAAGAAGATGAAGATGGTAATTTGAGAAATAGCGCAATCAAGCAAGTTGCGTCAGGAAGATTTGGTGTAACGCCAGAATATTTAGCATCTGCTGAGATGATAGAAATTAAAATGGCTCAAGGAGCAAAACCAGGAGAAGGTGGGCAAATTCCAGGACCAAAAGTTAGTGAAGAAATAGCTTCTCAGAGATTTTCAGTTCCAGGAGTTGGTTTAATCTCACCACCACCACATCATGATATATATAGCATAGAAGACTTGGCTCAATTAATTTATGATTTGAAACATGCAAATACATCTGCCCGTATAAGCGTAAAACTAGTTTCTGAAATAGGGGTTGGAACTGTAGCCGCTGGTGTAGCAAAAGGCTATGCGGATAACATACAAATAAGTGGAAGCGAAGGAGGGACAGGAGCATCTCCTTTAGGGTCAATTAAAAATGCAGGAATACCTTGGGAAATGGGTTTAGCAGAAACTCAACAAGTTTTAGTTATAAATGATTTACGAGGCAGAGTTAGCTTGACAGTAGATGGTGGCTTCCAAAGAGGTTTTGATGTTGTTGTTGCCGCAATTTTAGGAGCAGATGCATTTGGATTTGGCACTTCGGTATTAGTTGCATTAGGATGTGTGATGGCACGACAGTGCCATTTGAACACATGTCCAGTTGGAATAGCATCTCAAAAGCCAGAATTAAGAGAAAAATTCCCAGGTGTGCCGGAAGAAGCCGTTAACTATTTTTATGCAATTGCATCTGACATAAGAGAAATTCTTTCAAAAATTGGAGCAAAATCACTTGATGATATTATTGGAAGAACTGAGTTATTAAAAGTTAAATCAAATATAGATTTTAATAAAACGAGTAATATAGATTTGTCGAAATTGATATCGGATCCAGACCCATCTAACAGAAAACCTAGAAAACAAATTCTGAAAAAAAATGACAGAAATGAACAGCCAATAGATTATAAAATATTAGAAAAAATCAAATCGAGTATTAACGAAAAGAAAAAAAATTCACTTGATATTCCGATACGTAACACAGATAGGACTGTAGGAGCAATAATATCTAGTGAAATAGTTAAAAAACATGGAAACGCTGGACTAGTAGATGATACTGTTGTCATTAATTTAAGAGGAATTGCAGGTCAGAGTTTTGGAGGATATTTAGTCAACGGCGTATCCCTAGTTCTGGAAGGAGAGGCTAACGATTATGTAGGAAAATCCATGCATGGAGGTAAAGTTATTATTTTCCCTGATCGAGATTCCAGCTATTTAGCAGAAGGAAATTCTATAGTTGGTAATACCGTTTTATATGGAGCAACAGGCGGAAACTTCTATGCTGCAGGTTGCGCCGGTGAAAGATTTTGTGTTAGAAATAGTGGTGTGGTTGCAATAATTGAAGGGGTTGGAGATCATGCATGTGAATATATGACAGGAGGAGAAGTGTACATATTAGGACCGATAGGAAAAAACTTAGGTGCAGGTATGTCAGGTGGAATTGCTTACATATTAAATGAAAATGAAGATATTAATCATCAAATTAATCATGAAATGGTTTCATTAGAAGAAATTACAGCCAAAGATATAGAAAAAATTAAATCAAATTTAAGTAACCATATAAAATTAACCCATAGCGATAAAGCAAAAAAGATTCTAGAAAACTTTAAAAAATTTGAATCAAAATTTATAAAAGTTGTACCAAAAGAAATCTCAAAATTGTTAAAATCTAAAGGTATAGATATCGATGATTTTGATTTTGTTAACCCAAAACTTAACTAATTGTTTTTGTTTTTCTCATAGTGCTGAAAGTAAGAAAATCAAGAGGGGTGGTTTTTTCGGACTGTAATGTTTTTTGAAGACCTCTCATAGCAATCATAGCCCCATTATCTGTACAGTAGACTTTTGAGGGAAAAATTATTTTAAAATTATTCAATTCTGATTCGGCAACATCGCGGAGTCTTGAGTTGCAAGCTACTCCACCACAAAACAAAAGACTTTTTGGTTTATATTTCAAAGAAGCTTTTTTTACTTTATCAATTAAGGTTTTTACTATTGCTTCTTGATAAGATGATGCTATGTGATTAATATTCTCCTTCCAATTTTGATTTTTTTCTAAGTAATATTTTAATGATGTCTTTAATCCACTGAAACTAAAATCCAAAGAATCTCCTAGTCCAGATACAGGGAAAACGTGAAAGTCTCTTTTTGAATTTTTAGAGATTTCATCAATTTTAATTCCACCTGGATAACCTAATCCAAGTAATTTTGCGCCTTTATCAAAAGCTTCGCCAGCAGCGTCATCCAGAGTTGATGAAATCTCCTTAAAGTTAAATTCATTTTCTAAATAATATATATTTGTATGTCCTCCGGATACAACTAAACATAGTGCTGGCATCTCTATGTTATTTTCAATAAAGCAAGATGCGATATGACCTTCTAAATGATTTATAGGCATAATCTCTTTGTTGCTGATCAAGCTAAGACTTTTTGCAGTTGAAACCCCCACCATTAAGCAGCTTAGAAGTCCAGGACCATTAGTTACACAGATTTTATCAATTTCATAGATTGTTTTTTGAGCAGTTTCTAGTGAATGATTAATTACAGGGATGATTTTCTCTAAATGATTTTTTGATGCAATCTCTGGAACAACTCCACCAAATTTTTCATGAATTTCTGCTTGACTATAAAGTACGTTAGACAATACTTTGCTTTTCTCGTCCAAAATGGCGACTCCTGTTTCATCACAAGATGTTTCTATTCCCATAAAATATTTCATAGATTTATATGTTTAACATAATTATTTTCAATATGAACCAATTGTTCAAATATGTGGTAAAATTTACTCGAAAATGACCAAAATAAACAACAAAATTTATAAAAACCAGACTTCTATTTCAAGAGAACCTTTTCCTAATTCAAAGAAGATATACATCAAAGGAAAGCTTCATAAATCGTTAAAAGTTGCTATGAGAGAAATAGAGTTTTCTGTTTCAGAAAATTTTTATTCTACCAATCCATCAAACTCTAAAGGATTTTTCACTACTTATGATACTAGTGGTCCCTATACTGACCCTGATATTGATATTGACGTAACAAAAGGTCTTCCGAGAATTAGAGAAACTTGGATATTAAATAGAGGGGACGTTGAGTCCTCTGAAAGTTGTTCTTCACATAAAGTTCAACAAGAACGAAGAAAAAAAGATTTAATCCCCTTAAAGTTCCTAAACAGAAACCCATTCGTTGGAAAGAAGGAAAGTAATGTTACCCAGATGCACTATGCTAAGAATGGAATTATTACTCCCGAAATGGAGTATGTGTCTATCAGGGAGAATCAAAAACTAGAAGATCTTTTGCTTGAAGAAAAAAATTTACTGAAATCTCATCCTGGAGAGGAGTTTCATTCTAAAATCGGCAATAAGCTTGTAACACCAGAATTTGTCAGATCAGAGATTGCTCAAGGAAGAGCGATAATACCTTCAAATATAAATCATCCAGAAGCCGAACCCATGATAATAGGAACGAACTTTCTTGTGAAGATAAATGCCAATATTGGTAATTCTGCTGTAACATCCAGCATCGAAGAGGAAGTAGAAAAAGCGGTATGGTCATGCAGATGGGGAGCCGATACTATCATGGATCTTTCTACTGGAGCGAATATTCACCAAACTAGAGAATGGATAATTAGAAATAGTCCAGTTCCTGTAGGAACTGTTCCAATTTATCAAGCACTAGAAAAAGTAAAAGGAAAAGCAGAAGATTTAAATTGGAATGTATACAAGGAGACACTTATAGAGCAGGCTGAACAAGGAGTGGACTATTTTACTATTCATGCCGGAGTATTACTTAGATATATACCTATGACTGTAAGAAGAAGAACAGGGATAGTCTCAAGAGGTGGATCCATTATGGCAAAATGGTGTCTCTCGCATCACCAAGAAAATTTTCTTTATACAAAGTTTGAAGAAATATGCGAGATAATGAAAAAGTATGATATAGCTTTTTCTTTAGGAGATGGATTAAGACCTGGTTCAATATATGATGCTAATGATGAAGCACAATTTGCTGAACTTGAAACTTTAGGTGAACTTACTGATATAGCGTGGAAGAATGATATACAAACAATGATTGAAGGTCCCGGACACGTACCTATGCAAATGATTAAAGAAAACGTAGATAAACAAGTAGAAAAATGTAAGGGTGCTCCTTTTTACACTCTGGGTCCATTAACAACTGACATAGCACCAGGATATGATCATATCACTTCTGCGATTGGAGCAGCTATGATTGGTTGGTATGGAACCTCTATGCTTTGCTATGTAACACCAAAGGAACATCTAGGATTGCCTAACAAAGAAGATGTTAAAAATGGTGTTATAGCTTACAAGGTAGCAGCTCATGCTGCAAACCTTGCGAAGGGTCATCCAACTGCACAGTATAGAGACAACCTTTTAAGCAGAGCACGATTCGAATTTAAATGGGAGGACCAATTTAACTTGTCGCTTGATCCCTATACAGCGAAGCTTTTTCATGATGAAACGTTACCTTCTGATAATGCAAAAGTAGCACACTTTTGTTCTATGTGCGGACCCAAATTTTGCTCAATGAAAATAACGCAAGATATAATGAATGAATTTGGGAATGAAGATATCGATAAAGAACTTGAAAAGAAATCGGAAGAATTTAAAGATGCTGGTGGCGATATATACATCAAGGTAAGCTAAATTTAATTTAGAATTATGCCTAAGAGAACAGATATTGAATCAATATTAGTTATAGGCTCTGGTCCTATAGTGATTGGACAAGCTTGTGAATTTGATTATTCAGGAACTCAAGCATGTAAGGCCTTAAAGGAAGAAGGCTATAAGGTTGTATTGATTAATAGTAATCCCGCAACCATTATGACTGATCCTGATTTTGCTGATAGAACTTATGTGGAACCTATTAATGCAGAAATTGTAGAAAAAATAATTAAACAAGAAAAACCTGATGCAATACTTCCAACAATTGGGGGACAGACAGCTCTTAATATAGCTATGGAGCTAGATTCAAGAGGTGTACTTGATAAGTATAATGTTGAACTGATTGGAGCGAAAGTTGAAGCAATAGAGAAAGCTGAGAAAAGAGAAAATTTTAAAAAAGCAATTGAATCAATAGGCCTTAGAGTGCCTAATAGTATTGTTGTAAACAATGTTAAAGATGGACTAGATTCAATTAGCAAAATAGGATTTCCAGCCATCATCCGTCCTTCTTTTACTCTTGGCGGGACGGGTGGATTTATTGCTTATTCAGATGAAAATTTAGAGATTCTTATGAAAAATGCATTAGATTCCAGCCCCATCTCAGAGGTTCAGATAGATGAATCAATAATTGGATGGAAAGAGTTTGAGTTGGAAGTTGTGAGAGATTCAAAAGATAACGTAGTAATAATTTGCTCAATAGAAAATTTTGACCCTATGGGAATTCATACAGGGGATAGTATTACCGTTGCACCTTCTCAAACATTAAGCGACAAGCAATATCAATTATTGAGAGATTATTCAATAGATATTATAAGAGAAATAGGTGTAGATACTGGAGGATCCAATATCCAATTTGGAATTAATCCTAAAAATGGAGAAATTGTTGTCATTGAAATGAATCCAAGAGTGTCTAGGAGTTCAGCTTTAGCTTCGAAAGCAACAGGTTATCCAATAGCTAAAATTGCTGCCAAACTCGCAGTTGGCTATACATTAGATGAATTACCAAATGATATCACTTTAGATACACCAGCTTCTTTTGAGCCAACTTTGGACTACGTAGTGGTCAAAATACCAAGATTTACTTTTGAAAAATTTCCACAAACAAAACCAGAGTTGGGAACACAAATGAAATCGGTGGGAGAAGTAATGTCCATCGGAAGTACTTTTAAAGAATCACTTGGTAAAGCTATGAGGTCACTAGAGATTGAGAATCTTGGTTTTGATTTATACGACAAAGACAAAGAAGAAATTATCAGAATTTTAAAATCTAACAATCCAAAGAAGCTTTGGTATTTAGCTAATGCAATTAGAATAGGAGTAAGCGTTGAAGAGATATATAAATTAACAAAAATAGATAAATGGTTTTTAAATAATATAAAAGAAATAATTGATTTAGAGTCTTTAATCAAAAAAGAGTGCAAGAAATCACTCGATAAAGATTCTATCACAACAGCAAAGAAGAATGGACTCTCTGATTCTATTATCTCAGATTTGTTGGAAAAAGAAGAAAAAGAAATAAGAGAGTTTAGAATAGCAAACAATATTGTTCCATCTTATAAAATGGTAGATACCTGCGCAGCGGAATTCGAGGCATATACCCCATACTTGTATTCAACATATCAATCAGAAGATGAATCTAATCCACAAAACAAGAAAAAGATTGCAATATTAGGCGGAGGCCCTAATAGGATAGGTCAGGGGATTGAATTTGATTATTGCTGTGTTCATGCGTCTTTCGCATTAAAAGATGATGGATATCAAACCCTAATGATAAATTGTAATCCCGAGACAGTTAGCACCGATTATGACATTTCAGACAAACTTTATTTTGAGCCACTAACAGCCGAAGATACTATTTCAATAATAAACAAAGAAAAACCAGATGGAACAATAGTACATTTTGGAGGCCAAACACCACTAAAGCTAGCCCTTGATCTTGAAGAAGCAGGTGCAAAAATAATTGGAACTTCAGCAGATAGTATTGATTTAGCTGAAGATAGAGAAAGATTTAAAAACTTAATGGAAGAATTAAAGATACGCCAGCCCGATTCAGGTATTGGAAAATCTACCGACGAAGTACTCAAAATATCTTCTAATATTGGCTATCCAATTATTGTTCGACCTTCCTATGTACTAGGTGGAAGGGCAATGGAAATAGTATATTCTGAAGATGACTTAATTAAGTATCTAGAAAAAGCGGTTAGTGTTTCTAATAAAAAACCAGTCTTGATAGACAAATTTCTAAATGACGCGAAAGAAGTTGATGTTGATGCAATTTCTGATGGGAAAGATGTTGTAATTTGCGGGATACTTGAACATATAGAAGAAGCTGGTGTACATTCAGGGGACAGTACGATGGTGCTACCTCCTTATTCACTTAGCCAATCTGTCATAGATGAAATTATAGAAAAATCAAAAAAAATAGCTCTTAGTTTAGGAGTAAGGGGTTTAATGAATATTCAATATGCTATAAAGGAAAATAATATATTCATAATAGAGGTTAATCCTAGAGCTAGTAGAACAGTGCCATTTATTAGCAAAGCTATTGGTATACCTATTGCAAAAATTGCTTCTAAAGTGATGGCCGGAAAGAATTTAGCCGAACTAGATTTTACTAAGGAAGTAACTATTAATCATTTTGCAGTTAAAGAGTCTGTCTTCCCATTTATTAAATTCCCCGATGTTGATACTCTGCTTGGTCCAGAAATGAAATCGACTGGTGAAGTGATGGGGCTAGATGATAATCTAGCTGCGGCATTCGCTAAAGCTCAGATTGCTGCTGGTAACAATTTACCGATTAAAGGAAACGCTTTCGTAAGCGTAAAAGATGAAGATAAGCCAAAAATAATAGATTTGTGCAAAAGATTAATTAATCTTGATTTTAAGATTATATCAACAAAAGGTACTCATGAATTTTTAATTAAAAATTCAATTCATTCAGAAATAATTAATAAAGTAAAAGAAGGTAGCCCAAATATTGTGGATTTAATACTTGATAAGAAAATTGACATAGTCATGAATACTACTTTAACAAAAAAAGAAATTACAGAGTCTTTCTCTATAAGGAGAACAGCTTTAACTAGACAGGTTCCTTACTTTACTACTGTAGCTGGAGCCTTTGCAGCAGTAGAAGCAATTGCATATTTAAGAAACGATTCAATCAAGGTTAAACCACTTCAAGAATATTTTTAAAAGGTATAATTAATTATGGATCAACTACCAATTACACCCAAGGGTTTTGAAATGCTACAGGCAGAATTAAAGCGTTTAAAAAACGAAGAGAGACCCAAGATTATCAAAATGATTGAATTTGCTAGATCGCTTGGAGATTTATCTGAGAATGCTGAATATGAAACTGCAAAAGACAGACAAGCTTTTAATGACAAGAGGATATCCGAATTAGAAAGTAAACTTTCTTCCTCTATTGTAATTGATCCATCAAAGATAAAAGATAAGTCAAAGGTGATTTTCGGGCTTTCCTTTGAAATTGAAGACTTAGATTCAGGAGATAAAAAAACTTTTCAGATTTTAGGTCCTGAAGAATCAAATCCAGACAATGGATCAATATCTATCGAGTCTCCTTTAGGTATGGCAATGTTGGGGAAAGAAGAAGGAGATGAATTTACAGTAAGGACACCTGCTGGACCTAAAGAATATGTTCTTAATAAGATTTTTTAATGAAAAATTTTATTATAATTTTTATCCTAGTCTCAATAGATCAACTTACAAAATTTTACATTTCTACGAATTTCATTCTGGGTGAAAGTTTTTATATTACAGAATACTTGAATTTGATTTACATTATTAATAGTGGTCTAATTCTCGGAATTTTCTCTTCCATAAATTCAGAACTCATGTTTTTTATTCATTTCTTTTTATTTTTCCTGGCTTTATTAGTTATATATAAATTTTTATATTCAAATAGTGAATTTAGAAACATATCTCTACTGTTTTATTCCGGCGCTGTTGGCAATACAATTGATAGAATTTTCAAAGATGGAGTAATAGATTTTATTGATTTCCACTATTCAGAAATCCATTGGCCCGCATTTAATTTTGCAGACCTCTTCATTTCACTTGGTATTATATTAATGTTGTATAAAATTTTTAAAGGACAAGACAACAGAGTTGTGTCTTAAAGGTGGAGTTTTGTTTACAGGTATAATCGAAGAAAAGGGAAAAGTTTTAGGGATTAAGAAGCTTAAAAGTGGAGAATATGTTTTATCTATTGGATGCAAAAAGATTAATCCATCAACTTTATCAATTGGTGATTCAATTGCGATTAATGGAATTTGTCTTACGGTAACAAGCAAGAAAAAAACTTTGTTTCAAACTCTGGCTTCCAAAGAGACTTTATCAAAAACTAATCTAAAAGAAAAAAATATTAAATCTTTAGTTAATTTAGAAAGAGCTATGAAGGTTAATTCACGGTTTGGTGGACATATAGTAAGTGGACACATTGATTCGACAGGATTAATTAAAAAAATTGAAAAACAAGGAAAATCTATTAGATACTGGTTCTCGATTCAGAAGAAATATAAAAAATATATAATAGAGAAGGGATCAGTAGCAATAGACGGTATAAGCCTAACAATTAATGATATAAAAGATAATTTATTTTCAGTAAACATAATCCCACATACTTTCGAAGAAACTAATTCTTCAGAATGGAAGAAAAATGATTTGGTTAACATAGAATATGATATGATTCCGAAGTATATTGAGAAACTAATTAATCATGAAAACTAACAATATATATTTAATAGGATTTATGGGCGCTGGAAAAACTACCGTAGGCAAAGAGCTTGAAAAATTAATTTCATATAAATTTCAGGATATGGATGAATTGATTGTAGAAGATTCAAATATGGAAATAACTGAAATTTTTGCATCAAAAGGAGAGGATTATTTTAGAGACTTAGAATCTAAAAAATTAATAGAAATGTCCAATAAAGATAGCCTTATAGTGTCAACCGGAGGCGGAATAATTTTAAGAAATACAAATAGAGAAATCTTATATAGAAATTTTTCAATATACCTAAGGGCTTCATATAAAACTATTTTTAATAGAATCAAGAAAGACAAATCTAGGCCGCTACTCAATACGGATGACCCTTATTCTACAGGACTGAATTTATTCAATAGCAGGGAGGAGATATACGAATCTTTTAATTATATTGTTGATACAGACGATTTAAACCCTTCCAAAGTGGCAAAAGAAATTTTAGAAATATATAACGATGTCGTCATATCATAATATTTCATCCCAAATTAAATCATTAGTTCTATCTTCAGGATTTGATCTTGTTGGTATATCTCAAGCAACAAAACTCAATGATAACGAATATCTACAAGCATGGATTGATAAAGATTACCAAGGAGAAATGACATATATGGAGGATGTACGAAAGAGATCTGATGTGAGAAAAATTAACAAATCCTTTAAGTCAGTAATTACTTGTGGGATTAATTATAATTCGATTGATAATGATAATACTTCTAAAAGTGTAAATGAAACTACTAAGGGATGGATATCTAGATATGCTACCGGGGATGACTACCATAAATTGTTAGAAAAAAAATTAAAAAGAATTACTTTTGAAATAAAAAATCTTTTTCCATTCAAAATAGAAGCTAAGTACTATGTCGACACTGGGCCAATATTGGAAAGAGCTTATGCAAGTAATAGTGGTGTTGGCTGGATAGGTAAGAATTCATGTTTAATCAATAAAGACATAGGATCTTGGATTTTCTTATCAGAAATTCTCATAGACCAAGCTCTAGATTATGATGAAGAAATAAAAGATATGTGCGGAACTTGCACACGGTGCATTGATGCATGTCCAACCAAGGCAATAATTTCTGAGAAAGTTATTGATTCAAATAAGTGTATATCGTATTTAAATATCGAAAATAAAAAATATATAGACAGTAGTTTGGCCAACAAGTTTGTGAACAATATTTATGGTTGTGACATCTGTCAAGAAATTTGTCCTTGGAACAGGAAAGCAAAACTGACAGATTTAAAAACTTTTAATACAAGAGAAGATTTAATATCCCCTGATTTATTGAACTTGCTAGATCAAATAGAAAATAATTGGGATACCTTTAAGATAAATAGTCCAATGAAAAGGGTTAAGCAAGAAGGTTTGATAAGAAACATATTGATTGTGCTGGGAAATTCATCGCGTGCTGAATATATACCAATTTTGAAAAAATATTTGAATAGTAAAAACAAAATTCATGCCAAAACAGCGGAAGATTCTATAAGGCGACTAAGTTCTTTAATTAGTTCTTGACACAATTTCTTAATTTGTTTAGCTTATTTTTGGAGGTTTTTTATGAGTGAAGAAAGAAAAGGAGCCGTAACATTAAAAGGCAATCCAATTACATTATCTGGACCAGAGCTTAAGGTAGGAGATCAGGCACCTGATTTCACCTGTGACCAAGGACTTGCACCAAGCATTTCTTTGTCTGACATGGGAGACAAAATAAAAATATTCAATGTGTTACTTTCTATTGCAACACCAGTTTGCCAGAATCAAACAAGAAAGTTTAATGAAGAACTAGGAAGTATAAACGGGGAATTGGAAGCATATATTGTAAGTGTGGATTTGCCAATGGCGCACAAAACATTTTGTGGATCGGAAGGAATTGAAATTATAAAAGGTCTTTCTGATTATAAAAATAATTCATTTGGTTCTTCTTATGGAGTTCTAATGACTGAGCATAAGGTTTTATGTAGGGCAGTTTTTGTTATTGATAAAAATAATACCATTCAGCATGTTGAATATGTAAGTGAAATCTCACAAGAACCTGATTATAATGCAGCGTTAAATGTTATAAAAAGTTTAGTATAATGAGTGAGTCTCTAAGCAAGGAGAAGATTTTAGAAGCATTGTCTCAGGTTTACGATCCTGAAATACCTATAGATATAGTAAATCTAGGACTTGTTTACAAAGTAACTATAGATAATGACATTGTAAACCTAGAGATGACCATGACCTCTCCAGGTTGCCCTTCAGCAAGAGAGATAATAATGGAAGCTCAAACTGTAGTAAGTGAGCTGGATGGTGTAAAAGAAACAAATATAGAGATAGTTTGGGATCCACCTTGGTCGCCTGAAAAGATGAGTGAAGAAGCAAAACTTAGTATGGGTATTGATTAATGGCGAAAAAGAAATTAGCTATAGGTGATATTGCACCAGATTTTAACTATAAATTCGAAAACAATGAAGAAATATCGCTTAAAAATTTTATAGGCAAAAAAGTTTTAATTTATTTTTATCCTAAGGACAACACCCCAGGATGTACAAAACAAGCCTGTTCGCTAAGAGACTCGAAAAAAGATTTTGAAAACTTAGGGATTGAGATTATAGGAATAAGTAAAGATTCTGAAAAATCACACAAAAACTTTGAATCTAAATATGGATTAAATTTCATTTTAGTTCCAGATCCAAATAAAAAAATAATCCAACTGTATGGCGTACTCAATGATGCTGGTTCTGCACAAAGAGTTTCATTCTTAATCGATGAATACGGGAAAATTCTTAATATATGGACAAAAGTTAATACCAAAGAACATGGAAAAGAAATTTTAGATTTCCTTAACTTATAATATGATAATCTTTGTAACCGGAACAGATACAAATATTGGCAAAACTTTTACAACAGCAATGTTGACCCGTTGTTTAAGTAGAAAATATAAGAAATTAGCTGTTGTTAAACCTATTGAGTCAGGAGTGGTTGCTTCTAATAAATCTGATTTATACACAATAAAAAAATTCAATGAAAATAACTCCAGAAGTATTGATTATTACAACTTTATTACTTTTAGAGAACCTGTTGCACCACTAACAGCGGCCAAGTTAAATCAGAGAAGAATTAATTTTTCAGATATTGTAAAAAGCATTAAAAATCTCAAGAAAAAATATAATTTAGTCATTGTTGAGGGAGCCGGTGGAGTTAGAGTTCCTATTACAAAAAAATTCCAAATGATTGATTTAATGAAGAAATTGGATGCTGTGGTTATATTAGTCGCCTCCCCTTCTTTGGGGACAATTAATCATATTCTATTGTCTGTTCAGGCTCTAATTAGTCATAGAATTAAATTTAAGGGCATTATTATTAATAGGTACCCCAAAAAGCCCAACATTTCTGAAATATACAATCCAATTATAATATCCCAAAGCAAAATCAAGATTCTCGGCGTTATTCCAGATTTTGGCTCAATAAATCTCAAAAAAAGCAAAATCAACTATAAAAATTTTTTTACTCCATTCTTAAATGGAAGCTTTAATTCAAAAATTTTTTTGAAGAATTGCAGATCCAAATTCAAGAATATTTCTAATAAAGTAGGCTGATTGACAGTAAAAATCACTATGATATCATTTTACGAGTCTTACGATTCGGCTGTAAAAAATAAGGAATACTTCGTTGTCAAAGAAACTTGCGCTTATAACTATTTCTGCATTTTTGTTCGCTCTTATTGCTATTTATTTTGCTTTTTTTAGAGACGTGAGACCTTACCAACCCATAGCGTTTAGCCATAAGATTCATGCTGGTGTTAATGAAATTCCATGTACTTACTGCCATTCTTATGTTGCGAAATCATCACAACCTGGAATTCCTTCCGTAATGGAATGTATGGGATGTCACCAATATGTAAAAGCCGAATACGATCCAAATGACCCAAAATCGGTTTATCAATATAAAGGGAAGCCAATAAATCCAAATGATTATCTTTATGATGGACGAAGACGAATTAAATTTGAAGAAGAAATTAAAAAGTTGGCAGGTTATTGGGAGAGAAAAGAAGATATTCCCTGGGTAAATTATCACTATGTACCAGAGCACGCTAAGTTTCCGCATAAGCCTCATATCCGATATGGATTAGAATGTAAAACTTGTCATGGTAACGTAGAAGATGTAGACATACCAAAACCAATAGTAAATATAAAGATGGGCTGGTGCATAAGCTGTCATGAAGAAAAGTTAGATAAGAATTTTGAAGAACTTGAAAAACTTCATGAAGGTCTTTCTCAACTAAGTGAATTAGATAGACGAATAATGACTCATACAGGAAGAATACCGTACAATAAACTTTATAAAGATAAAAAGAAATTGGGTGATGCATGGACTTCTACTCAAGAATCAGAAAGATTAATTAATATTGATAAGGAGGTTGCTTGGCTTAAAGATTGCTCTACATGTCATTATTAAGCCAAGACTGTTGAATTGAAAAATGAGTTCTAAAATAAAAAAAGAAAAAGGTTCATTAAGTAGAAGAGATTTCCTTAAAGCAATTTCAGCAATAGGGGGAGCTGCTATAATATCATCTGGCTGCTCACCGGAACCTTTAGATAAGTTAGTTTCGTATGCAATTCCGCCAGAGGATGTAATACCAGGAGTTCCAAATTTTTATTCAACAGCACTGCCGCATTCTCCTGTGGGGTCTTCCATTGTTGTTAAAATAAGAGAAGGAAGAGCAATTAAGGTAGAAGGGAACCCTCTTGATCCAGTATGTAAAGGTTCAACAACTGCTGAGACTCAAGCTTCTCTTCAAGGACTATATGACCCAGATAGGATAAAACAGCCTTTATTTAGAAACGATAGAAATAATTTGGTTCCGCTTACGTGGACCTCTGCACTAGATATTCTGTCAAAAAAATTGAACGAAAAACCAAAGAATATATATTTTCTCACAGACAATACGACCGGAACTTTAGATGTACTTATAAATTCATTTTGTAATAAAATCAACGCTAAAAGAATTAAATATGAGATGTTATCTTATGAACATATTTCTTATGGAAACTATTTGTCTTTTGGTAAGAGACTAATACCTACTTATAAAATCGACAAAGCAAATTACCTGTTAAGTTTTGGAGCGGACTTTTTAGAAACCTGGCTCTCTCCAGATGAATACAATAGAAGATTTTCTAAGATGCACTCTATTGATGGAAAGAGAAAAGGGAAATTTGTTCAAATTGAACCAAAACTTACTCTTACAGGCGCGAAGGCAGACGAATGGGTGCCAGCAGCACCTAATACTAGTCTTTATTTAGCTTTAGGTTTGATTAACTACATTAAACAAAAAGGATTAAACAAGAAACCTGTACCAAACACTTTTTCAAACTTATCTGATTTTAATCTTTCAACAACAAGTCGAATTACAGGAGTGTCAACTGAATCAATAAAGAAAATTGCTAAAGATTTTGCTAAATCTAAATCCGCTCTTGCAATAGGAGGCTCAATATCTAATGCTGGCAATCAAGAGCATTTAACTATCGTTGCCATCAATATACTCAATCATATAACAAACAATTTAGACAAGGTTGATTTTGACAATAATTTATCATTGTCTAACGCATCTCCTTATTCTGATATTCTTGATTTTGTAAATAAAGCGAAATCCGGAGAGGTAGATATTGTTTTAATTCATAATACTAATCCAGTCTATTCTCTTTCGGATTCTTTAGATATAGAGAAAGCTTTTGAGAAGATTCCATACAAAGTTAGTTTTAATTCTAGTATGGATGAAACAACGGAATTTTGTGATTTAGTGCTTCCGGATGCACATCCTTTAGAACAGTGGGGTGATTACGAAGGAAAGAAAGGAAACCGATATATTATTCAGCCTGTAATGAAGCCGCTATATGGAAACTTGTCTGTAGGAGAATGTATAGTTTCAATTTTCAACGATGTTGAGCCTACAAAAGGAAACATAACCTCTAAGTCTTATCTAGATTATTTGAAAAATTCTTGGAGAAAATTATCTACTGAAGGATCATTTGAAGATTTTTGGAACAAAGTTCTTGTCTCTGGTGGATTATTTAAAGAATACACATCAGCATCTAATGTTTCTTTTAGTTCATCAAGAAGACATTCAGTGGTCCTGCCTGAATTCAATCAAGAAAGGCTGAACCTTTACATAACTCCTTCATACAGATTTTATGATGGACGGAGTGCGAATAAGTCTTGGCTTCAAGAATTACCAGACCTTCTAACCACTGCAGTATGGGACTCTTGGGTAGAAATCAATTCCAAGCTTGCTGATAAGTTAAAAATTAAAGAAGGAGACTATGTAGAAATTGAATCAAATTATGGAAAGATTACAACTCAAGCGTATCTTTCTAAAGCTATGAGGCCAGATACGGTTTCTATATCTTTAGGTCAGGGGCACACATCCATGGGGCGTTATGCAAGTGATCGTGGAGTGAATCCAATAAACCTACTAGATGGAAACGAAATTGGTCAAGCTGGGAATCTGAATTGGTCTTCAACAAAAGTTGTTATAAGAAAAACAGGTAGATGGTCACAATTTGTTAAGGTTCAACACTCGTATTCACAAGAAAATAGAGATATTGCTCAAACTATAGCACTCTCAAAATTAATTAAAGACCACCATGATGAAAAACACGAGGAACATCATAATGGGAAAAGTTACGGACAAGACAAAGGCCATCATGATGAACATCATGGCGATCATCATGCTACATATGATTACGATATGTATAAAGAATATGATTATTTTGTTCACAAATGGGGTATGAATATTGATTTAGATAAGTGTGTCGGCTGTGGAGCATGTGTTGTGGCATGCTATGCAGAAAACAACATCCCTGTTGTTGGTAAAGAACAAGTGGCGAATGGAAGACATATGGCGTGGTTAAAATTAGAAAGATTTCAAGATGAAGAGGACCATTTGGGAGACACTAGAATCGATACTAGGGTTCTTCCACAATTGTGCCAGCATTGTGAAAATGCGCCTTGTGAACCTGTTTGTCCAGTTTTTGCTACTTATCATAATCCAGAAGGACTTAATCTCATGGTATACAGTCGATGTGTAGGAACTCGATATTGTTCTAACAACTGTTCTTACAAAGTAAGAAGATTTAATTGGTTTAAATACGAATGGCCGGAGCCACTAAATTATCAGCTTAATCCTGATGTTACAGTTAGGTCAAAAGGTGTAATGGAAAAATGTAGTCTATGTGTGCAAAGAATAAATTATGCAAAAGATAAAGCGAAAGATGAAGATAGAAAAGTTAGAGATGGTGAAATTCGTCCTGCGTGTGAACAGGCATGCGGATGTGATGCTATTACATTTGGAGATTTAAATGATCCAAAAAGTAAGCTATCAAAATTAAATAAATCAGAACGAACATACCATGTTCTCAGCGAACTTAATACAAGACCAACTATCTCTTATTTGAAAAAAATCGAGTGGGATAAAGGATAATGAGCAACATAGCTGAAGCAGATAAATATGCAAATTTAAATCAAACTGTTATGAACATGTTGAACAAGCCTTCGTTTGGCTGGTGGGCTATTTTCGTAGTTGATTTAATGTTTCTTGCTTTTGGAATTTTTTGTTTTATGTATCAAGTTTACACAGGTTTAGGTGTAGCCGGATATAGCCACCCTGTTCTTTGGGGAGTATATATTACTAATTTTGTTTTTTGGGTTGGTATTGCTCATTCTGGAACCTTGATTTCCGCGGTTCTTTATCTATTCAGAGCACGATTTAGAATGTCTATCTATAGAATTGCTGAGGCAATGACGGTATTTGCAGTTTTCACCGCAGGATTATTTCCAATCATTCACCTTGGTAGACCGTGGAATTTTTATTGGCTCTTACCTTATCCTAACCAAAGAGGTTTATGGGTAAATTTTGATTCACCACTTTTATGGGATGTTTTTGCTGTTAGTACTTATTTGACGATAAGTTCAACATTCTTTTTTATAGGGATGATTCCGGATATAGCTGCAATAAGAGATTCAGTAGTCAGCAAAGCAAAGAAGACTTTTTATTCTGTTCTGTCACTGGGATGGAAAGGATCAAGTTGGGAATGGGGACATTATACTAGAGCATATTTTTATTTTGCTGCATTTGCTACTCCTTTAGTTATTTCAGTCCATAGTGTTGTATCTTGGGATTTTGCTATGGCGAATACACCTGGTTGGCATACAACAATCTTCCCACCATATTTTGTGGCCGGAGCGATATTTTCTGGTCTTGCTATGGTTATAACTTTAGTCATTCCTCTTAGGAGTATATTTAAACTAGAAAATTATATAACTATGGATAATTTTGATGGGATGTCTAAGATGATTATTTTAACTTCAAGCATAGTATTTTACGCATACCTAACAGAATTTTTTATTGCTTGGTATAGTGACAATAAATATGAATATGACCAGTTCCTATATAGAGCAAATGGAGACTATGCATTATTTTACTGGACTATGATGTTTTGTAATGGAATAGTTCCGCATGCTTTATGGTTTAAAAAAATAAGACAAAATTTAAAAATTTTATTTGTAATTTCTTTATTAATCAACGTTGGAATGTGGTTTGAAAGATTTAACATTATTGTTATTTCATTATCTAAAGAATTTGAACCTGGCTCATGGGGTTTATATAAACCGTCTTGGGTTGAGCTAGGTATAACTGTTGGAAGTTTTGCTTGGTTCTTTATGTTCTTTTTGATTTTTGTAAGAACTCTACCAGCTTTATCTATTGCAGAAATCAAGGAAATACTTCCTGTTCCAAAGAAAAATGGAGGATCTAATAATGAGTGATAAGAATCACGATGTACTAGGCGTCTACTCATATGTAGACTTATTGTTAGGTTCGGTAAAAGAATTAAGAAGCAAGGGCTTTGAGAGCATACAAGTTTTTACTCCATGTCCAAATCATGAAGTCGAGGATGCTTTAGATACTGGCAAGGAGCCTAGCAAGGTTAAATATTTCACTCTATGCGGCGCCATCCTAGGTGCTTTAGTTGGAGCGTCTTTTACTGTCTTGACGTCAATGGATTGGCCAGTTGTTACAAGTGCAAAGCCAATTGTTTCCATACCACCTTATATGATAATAATTTTTGAATGTATGATTCTTATAGGTGGATTATCTACTTTTCTAGGGCTGATAATTAATTCAAGATTAAGAAAAAATATTTCACCTCATCTTTATGATGAAAGATTTAGCAATGATAAGTTTGGTGTATTAGTAAATTGTTCAGGTGAGAATCTAGAGGAAGTTCAATCAATCTTGATTAATCATGGTTCAGAAGAAATAAAAATAGATGGACTAATTACTGAAGACCAAGAACAGGAACCGGAAGAAACTCCAAAAGAAGAACTAACAAAAGTAGAGGTTAAAGAAGAGCCAAAAGCAGCAGCGAAGGAAGAGCCTAAAAAAGAAGATGCACCAACACAACAAGAAGCAAAAACAGAAGCACCGGTAAAAGTGGAAGAGGCAAAAGCAGAAGCGAAGGAAGAGCCTAAAAAAGAAGATGCACCAACACAACAAGAAGCAAAAACAGAAGCACCAAGAGATGATGACGATTGGGCCCACAAGCCAGCAACGAAACAAGGAGGAGAAAAGCAAGCTCCACCAAAAGAAGAGGTTAAAGAAGAGCCAAAAGTAGAAGCTTCACCAAAAGAAGAACCACCAAAAGTAGAGGTTAAAGAAGAGCCAAAAGCAGAAGCTCCACCAAAAGAAGAGCCTAAAGCAGAAGCTCCACCAAAAGAAGAAAGAGCGCAAAGACCAGAAGATGATAAAAAGACTAAAATGGCGCGTCTAATGAAAATGGCTCAAAAGTCCAAGGGAGAAAAAGAAGCTAAAGAAGAGCCAAAAGCAGAAGCTCCACCAAAAGAAGAGGTTAAAGAAGAGCCAAAAGTAGAAGCTTCACCAAAAGAAGAACCACCAAAAGTAGAGGTTAAAGAAGAGCCAAAAGCAGAAGCTCCACCAAAAGAAGAGGTTAAAGAAGAGCCAAAAGCAGAAGCTCCACCAAAAGTAGAAACTACTTCACGGCAAGAGGGTACCAGACCTGACCTTGATGACTGGGAACACAAGCCAGCAAAAGGAGATAAAGATAAATAATGAATAAATATTCTTTTTTTCTAGTTTTGATTTCTATTTTTCTATTAGGAACATTATCTTCCATTGCTCTTCCTTGGTCTACAGATATGTGGGATCATCCTAGCATTAAACCCTATGAAGAAGCGCGTGATTATCCTGAGAACTCAGTTTTTTCTGATAATTTTCCAAGAGAGCTTTCCAGAGATAAATACGAAGCAATTGAAAAAGGACCTAATAGGGGAGAAGAATCTTTAGTAAAAGGAAAAGTCCTTTATGAAACTTATTGTTATTCATGCCATGGAATGGAAGGGAAAGGAGATGGTCCTGTAATTGCCAATGATTTAAGACCAAAGAAATATTTTTATCCTGTAAATTTAAATCAACAACAAACAAAAAATCGAACAGATGGATACATATACGCATATATAAGATATGGGGGAAAAGTTATGATGCCTGCCTATGGAAGAATTACTCCTAGTGAGGCATGGGATGTAGTTTATTATGTAAGATATCTGCAAGGCAAGGTGAAATAAGGAGATACAATGAGTTCGGATATATCTAAAACATTAGATCAGAAAGTAGTTTTCCCAAAAGTTGTTGAATATTCACTTTTAGGGGGGTTTCTCTTAGGTGTAATAACTTTTATTTCTTCCTTAGCTCTTGGACATCAAGATGCAGCTTGGTCAGCATTTCATCTTAATTTTGTTTTTTGGGCCGGCATTACTCACGGTGGAGTAATTTTTGCCTGTGCAATGAGAATTACTAGTTCAAGTTGGGGAAGGTCTCTCATGAGAATTAGCGAATCTTTCGCTGCCTTCTTGCCATTTGTTTTCATATTTCTACTTATTTTATTTTTAGGAAGAGAATACACAATGCCATACACAGTTTTAGAATATAAACAAAAATGGCTTAGTACTCCTTTGGTTTTTTTTAGAAGTATCATTTCTATAGGATTGTTACACATCTTAATATATTTATATTTATATAATTCAATCAAGCAGGATTGTGTTGGGACAAAAAGATTTACTGGCTTTTTTGCATTTCTTTCTTCTGACGACGAAAAAGAAAAGGATTATGATTCAAATCTCTATAAGCTTTCTGTAGCATTGGCTTTTATATATGCATTATCTATGAGTTTCTTATCATGGGACTTTGTTATGTCCTTACATCCTCACTTTTATAGCACACTTTTTGGTGTTTACTATTTTGTTGCTTCTCTCTTAGGAGCTTTAGGTTTATTAATCATCTTATCTTCAATACTAACTAATCGTTTTAATCTAGATAAAATAATTACCGAACATCAGTTTTATGATGCTGCCAAAATAATGTTCGGACTGTCAGTTTTTTGGCTGTACACTTTTTATTCTCAATTCCTTCCAATTTGGTATGCGAATATGCCAGAAGAAACTGGTTTTATTGGAATGAGAGTATTTGAACAACCATGGAAGTCTTTGTCTTGGGTAACAGTAACAGCCGTATTTGTTATACCATTTGTTACACTTATTCCTAGAACAACAAAAATAGTAAAACCTGCATTAGCAACAATTGCAGCGATTTCTTTTCTCGGACTATTTCTTGAGAAAATCGTCCTTATTTATCCTTCAATTACTCACAATCATTTTCATTTTGGAATAGAAAGCATATTGATTTCGTTAGGCTTTCTGTCATTGTTTTTATTATGTGTAGTAAGGTTTCTAAGATATTTTCCAATATTTGTTTCAAAGGACCAGTATCTTATTAAAAAACTATCCAAAGGAGATAATCATTAATGGATTCACGTAGTGATAAATTAGGAAGAGCAGGAGCAATTGGATTAGCTATGGCTGTCTTTGGTTTTATTTCTCTTCTAGTGATTATATCTATGCTTGGGCCTTTTATTCCAAAAATTATAAGAATTCTAGGTGGTATAGTAAACTAGTTCTTATATGAAGAAAAAAACAACTTATCAAAATTCTGGAGTTAGTGTTAACACAGGAGATAAATTCGTTAAAAGCATTCAGCCTTATGTAAAGAAGACTCTAACCAAGGAGGTTGTTGGTTCCACTACATCATTTGCGGCTCTTTATTCAATTGAAGCAAAACAAAAGAAAATAAAAAAACCTATATTGGTTGCTTGTACTGATGGAGTTGGAACAAAAATTGATCTTGGCATAAGAACTCGTAAGGTTAAAGGACTCGGTATAGATTTGGTTGCGATGTGCGTAAACGATTTAATTTGTTCTGGTGCTACACCTTTATTTTTTCTTGACTATTTGTCTACTTCTAAATTAGAAATAAAGTACCATTCAGAAGTCATCAAAGGTGTTGCGGAAGGATGTATTAAATCTGGTTGTTCATTGATAGGGGGCGAAACTGCAGAGATGCCAGGCATGTACAAATCAAAAGATTTCGATTTAGCGGGATTCGCATTAGGAATAGTTGATAGAAATTATTTAATAGATTCAAAGAAAGTAAAAAAAGGTGATTTATTAATTGGAATTCAATCTAATGGGATTCATTCAAATGGATATTCATTAATTCGAAAGCTCTTTTTTGGAAGAAAAAGTAAATTTTTAAATAACAAGAAACTAACAAACACCTTAATGAAGCCAACAAGAATTTATGTTGATTTGATTGATAAAATAAAAAATAAAATTCAGATTAAGGGAATAGCTCATATAACAGGAGGAGGACTTTTGGGAAATATTCCAAGAATCATTCCGAAAAACTTAGATTATGATTTATATCCAGATTCCTGGAAGATACCAGAAATTTTTAATTTTATAAGTCATCATGCCAGACTCAATAATCAAGAAATGCTAAGTGTATATAATATGGGTATTGGCATGGTTCTTTGTATAAACGAAAATGATTTACAAAAATTAGACAAAGCATTTAAAGCCGCAAAAGAAAAGTATTATATAATTGGAAGAGTAATAACAAAAAGAAAATAATTTAAAAATCCCATGCTCCAGGAGCATAGTAAAAAGCAACTCTTATATTCAATTTCTGCAAGTTCCCCCATGATTTAGGGAATGGAGGGTAGGGTGCTGCTTTTATGATAGATGATTTTGATTCGTTATCTAATCTTTTAAATCCAGAAGATTGTAAAATCTTAACATCAATTAATTTTCCATCACGACTGATTGACATTTTCACCAGGACTTTTCCAACCTCTCCTCTATTTTTAGACTCAGGAGGATATTCCCATACCATCTCAATCTTTCTTTTGATTTTCAACATATAGGAGATATATTTAAACTCCTTAGTGTTAAGATCAACTGTGGCTTCTGTTTTAGCATTAGCAGAAGACATATCTGGTTTGAATATGCTTGCTTGATTTTTTATGGAATCACGATTCTTATCTTTCAAATCTTTCTGTTTCTTATTCTTCTTCTCAGTTTTTTTCAAGTCACCTGATTTATCTTCTTCTTCAAGGTCCTCCTTCTCTCTTTTTTTTGAGAATTTACTTTCAACACTCTTCTTTGATGGAGGACTATAGTTATTTTTTTTGTTCTTTAATGCTTTTTCTTTTTCCGCTTTATTGGTATTCTTTGCAAATCTTTCTGCTTCATTATCTATATCATTATATTCTTGTTGAATTTCTGTAATTTCTATATATTTAATTGGCTTCTTATATATAAAATGGAAATCACTAAGAATTATGGCAAAAACAAATATTAACAGATGTATAAGTATTGATGATAATAAAAAATAATCTTTCTTAATTTTTTTAATTATTTTGTCCACACTATGAATTTTAATTTATTTTTTCGAATGTATCATTAGTAAATGACAAAAAAAAATAGTTTTACCTATTTTATGCTTAGTTTCTTGGGTTTTTTCCTGCTATCAGAGAGTTACATGTATGCACTAAAATCACCAAGAGAACGCTGGAATTATAATAAGAGTGAAGATATGATTGAACATCATCAAAGAAAAGTTAAAATAAACGAAAAAGTAATAAAATCAATTAACAATTCAGAATTTGGACAAAATGAAAAGAACATGAGAAAAAGAAAAGGTTCACCAAGGGAACGATGGTAAGAGAGAGTAGAGATGAAATTTAGTAAAAGAATTCCTATATTTATTATTTTCCTATTATTGATTGGTTGTTCTTCTACCAGGGATCTCTGGGAAAAAAGACCGGATTGGATGATGCCAGATAAAAACAAGGCGGAGCTTAAGACTGATAGAAATTTAATTACGGGTTTTAATCTTGCTAGTTCTATTGGCGAAACAAAAAGAACAATTAAAGAGCGAGGTTTCGATTACAGAAAAGAGCGAATAGAGAAAAGAACCAAAATCGAATCTTATAAGTTTGATGGCACCCTTTTTGATACAAAAAATCTTTTTACATATAAGAATTCACTTTCAACTGTAGATTTTTTCAAGGGCACCGTTCTATCTTCAAGGGTTTCGATAGAGGCAACTAATGATGAAAATTTAGAGGAAATTGTGAATGCTGTTTATCAAATTTTAATTGATTTTTATTCTAATCCAATATCAGAGACTTCAATATATTCCTTTCAGACTTATAAGTGGGACTTTGAAGATTTAGAAGTCTTTTTATCTATAGATAGGGAAAAGAGATCTGTTTTAATTTCCGAAGTTAATTCTAAAGTCGAAGAATCACGAAGTTTCCAAGAGTTTAAGGATGAATTTATTGAAGAGTATCAAACTTACGAAGAAGAAGTTAGATATGGAAAGAAAAAAGAACGCTAATTTGCTTTTTCTACAATTTCAGCAAAATCTACCATTATTTCATTAAGGGAATAATCTTTAGGAGTATAAATAGCTTTTACGCCAAAACCTTTAAGCACTTTATGATCTTCGTTAGGTATAATTCCGCCAACGATTAAAGGTGTTGACTGAAAACCTTTCTCTTCTAACATTTTTATTATTCTTGGAACTATAGTTAGATGAGAGCCAGACAATATACTAAGCCCTATTAAATCAACGTTTTCTTGTTCAACGGTACTTACAATTTCTTGAGGAGTTAACCTGATTCCATGATAGATTACCTCCATTCCAACATCTCTTGCACGAACCGCAATTTGTTCTGCACCGTTTGAATGACCATCTAAACCTGGTTTCCCAACTAGTATTTTCAGCGGTCTACCAAGTTTTTCATTAACTTGACTTATTTTCTTACGCGCAATCTCTGTAGAGTCATCTTCTATATTTGCGGAAATTGATGTACCAGTAGGAGGTCTATATTCGCCAAGTACCTCTCTTAAAGTGTTAGCCCATTCTCCTGTAGTAACACCACTAGATGCACACTCAATAGATATCCCCATAATGTTTTCTTTGTCTTCTATGGCTTTTTGTAATTTTTTTAAATTATTATTTATAATTTCTTGGTTTCTATTTTTTTTGAAAAGTTTTAACGAATCAATTTTTTTCCTAGCAGTATCTTCATTGACTTTTTGTATAGATTCATCCATTTGGAGCGGAGATTCTTCAGTTTCTTCGAAACAATTTACACCAACAATTTGTTTTTCTTTTGTTTCTATCTCATGGGACCTTTTAGAAAGTGATGATACTAATGATTCCTTCATATAACCATTTTCTAGGGCGACGGTTGCGCCTCCCATCTTTTCAATTTTATCAATTTCTTTATAAGCATCAGCTTTTAGCTCCTTAACTTTGCTTTCTATTACCGGTGAACCCTCAAATATATCAGAATACTCTAAAAGGTCTGTCTCATAAGCTAAAATTTGCTGAAACCTTAGAGACCACTGTTGATCCCACGGTTTTGGAAGACCTAGTGCTTCATTCCACCCAGGAAGCTGTATTGCTCGTGCCCTAGCATTTTTACTTAAAGTCACAGCCAACATCTCTATAATAATTCTCGCTACATTGTTTTCTGGTTGTTGAGCAGTTAATCCTAGTGAGTTTACTTGTACTCCATATCTGAATCTTCTATTTTTAGGGTCTTCAACTTTATACTTTTTAAGGCAAATTTCATCCCACATTTCTGTAAAAGCTCTCATCTTGCATAACTCTTCAACGAATCTAATTCCAGCATTTACAAAAAAAGATATCCTACCAACAACATTAGGAAATTCTTTTTCAGGAATTTCTCCAGAGTCCTTAACTGCATCAAGTATGCAAATCGCATTAGAAAGTGAAAAAGCTATTTCTTGGACAGGAGTAGCTCCTGCTTCTTGCAAATGATAGCTGCATATATTTGTTGGATTCCACTTGGGTATGTTTTTGTAGCAAAAGACTATCATGTCAGAGATTAATTTTATTGATTCTTTAGGGGGAAAGATATAGGTCCCTCTTGATAAATATTCTTTCATTATGTCGTTTTGCGTTGTCCCTTGTAGATTTTTTAAATCTACTTTGTTTTCCTTAGCACTTGCACAATACAAAGCTAATAACCATGCAGCAGTTGCATTTATCGTCATAGACGTGTTCATTTTGTCTAGAGGTATTCCATCAAAAAGAGTTAACATATCTTCCATGTTAGAA
Organism: Thermodesulfobacteriota bacterium; assembly: GCA_036340075.1. Taxonomy (GTDB): domain Bacteria; phylum Desulfobacterota_D; class UBA1144; order UBA1144; family UBA1144; genus JAYYZJ01. The sequence goes on from JAYYZJ010000008.1 coordinate 40,392, forward strand.
ATAGGTACGCCTACTTTTCCTACTTCTCCTTCTGATAATATATGGTCTGAGTCATAGCCAGTTTGAGTAGGAAGATCAAAAGCAATACTTAAACCAGTTTGTCCTTTTGATAAATTAGTTTTAAAAAGTTTATTTGATTCCTTGGCAGTACTATGTCCAGCATAGGTTCTCATTATCCATGATCTATCTTTACTTGAACTCATAACGTAATTTTACCTGTTTTTGCTGATAATCTGACTATGTATAGTTTAATCGGTTGAGCTTAATATGTCATAGCCAGTTATAGACTTACTTTTTTCGGCCATTGAGTCGAGATATTCTTTGTCAACCAATCCAGCAAGATGCGCTTTTGATACTCTCATAAGTGCTATTTTTGCAGTAGCCTCATCAATCATTTCGCCGGTTTCAGGATTGAACATTGATCCTCCACCCATTTCATGATAGAACTCTAATTGCTGCTTTGCTTCTTTAATTTGTTGTTCATTCGGAGTAAATGCATCATTTGAAATGATAGCTTGTTGAGGATGAATCACCCAAGTTCCATCCATACCTATTAAAGCCGAGCCTTGTACTTTTTTTCTTAAACCATCTTCAACTTTTTTAACTTGTTCAGGAGTATCATCTTTTCTCCAAAGACCTAGATAAACATTATCAATAGCATGAAGACCAGCGGCTTTGGCAGCAGTAATCACAGCTTTCTTTTCATAATAGAATACTTCATTCTGACCATCTAAACATGCGCTAGGATCTACACCAAGTTCTGCAGTATAATCAGCAATACCAAAAATTAATCCAGCCATCCTAGGGGAGGCTTTTGCCATTTCAAAAGCATATTCTAAAGCCCTAGGTCTTTCTATTAAAGCTTCAATTGCTAATTTAGTTTTCCATCCATTTTTAGCTTCTAGTTCATCAAGTGTATCCGAAACCAGTTTTACATCTTCTGGTCCATTACATTTAGGAATTATGATTCCATGAAACTTATCAACTGCACCACTCAAAACTGCTTCCATGTCTCCTCTAAAGAATTCTGACCTTAGATTATTTGGCCTTACAGTTATAACTTTCTTTCCAAAATCTAAAGTATTAAGAGCTTCCACCATTGTCGCTCTACTTTTATCACCTTTGAATTCATAAGGACATGCATCTTCTAAATCAGCCATTACGTGGTCTACAGGAGTTTTTTCTGGACTCGCGGCATTTGTATGTAGCTTCATATTATGACCAGGATATGTTAGCTCAGTTCTTGGTACTACTATTCGTGTTCCTTCATCTAATATAAACAATTTAATTCCTCCTAAAGAAATCTATTTATTTAAAATTGATTTTGCAATTACTTCGTGCTGAATTTCGCTGGTACCTTCGAAGATGCTTATTACTCTTCCATCTCTCCAGTATCGCTCTACTGGAAATTCTTTAGAGTAACCATATCCTCCAAGTATTTGCATAGCCTCTCTTGTTATAAACTCTACAGCTTTAGCAGCTTTGACTTTTGCCATTCCAGCCTCTAAATCACATCGTTTACCAGAATCTTTCATAGATGCAGCATAATAAACAAGCTGTCTAGCAGCTTCAAGTTCTACTGCCATTTCCGAGAGTTTCATTCTTATTGCTTGATGTTCGCATATTGGTTTTCCAAACTGCTCTCTTTCTTTTGAATATTGCAGAGCAAAATCAAAAGCAGCCTGAGAAACTCCTACGGCTCGTGCAGCAGTTTGCAATCTTGCTGACTCATAACTTACCATTAATTGATAAAAGCCTTTATTTTCTTCACCACTTAAGAGATTTTCGTCTGGAACAAAGACATCTTCAAAGGCAAGATTAAAAGATCTCATTCCGTGATAACCAACTGTAGGTATAGGCTCACCTTTAATATTAGGATGGTCAATTTTTTCACCAGGTTCTTTGTCGACAAAGAATATACTTAATCCTTTATGTCGCTTACTTGCATCAGGATCAGTTCTAGCAAGGACTATCAAACAGTTTGAGCGATTTGCAAATGTGCACCATGCTTTTGCACCATTAAGCAAATACCCACCATCAGTTTTTGTAGCTTTCAATCTCATACTGGCCGAGTCTGAGCCAGAATCAGGTTCTGTAAAAGCCGCAGCAGGAAGTATTTGTCCAGTTGCAAGTCCAGGTAGATATTTTTTCTTTTGTTCTTCAGTTCCATGAGCCATTAACAATGTGCCCATTATTACTCCACGTGTCATAACACTTCCTACACTAAGCCACCCTCTGCTTAGTTCTTCTGCAACTATCGACATAGTTATATTGTCTAATTCAAGACCATCATATTCTTCGGGAAAAACTATACCGAAGTAACCTTGTTCTGCCATCTTCTGTATAATTTCAGTTGGTATTTCAGCATTTTTTGCATCTAGCTCTGAAGCTATAGGCTCTATTTCTTCTTCAGTGAATCTTCTGACAGCACTTCTAAATTCTTCATGATCTTTAGTTATTAAAGGCATATATCCTCCTAATTGGTAAAATATTTAAAAGGCAAAACTTTCAGTCTTTTATTATACATTGCAATTGCTCAAATAAAAGAAAAAAGAGTCCAAATAAGACATATTTAGTGTAAACTGATTTTAAAAAGGGAAACGGAGGCTATTATGGATTTTACTCACATAAATATAGAGCTAGAAACGGGCATTGTTAAGATTAAATTACGAACCGACCTCGCGCCAAACCACTGTAAAAGAATCGCAGAGCTAGCAGAAGAAGGTTTTTACAATGAAGTAGTTTTTCATAGGGTTATACCAAATTTTATGGCACAAACTGGGGATCCAACAGGAACTGGAACAGGTGGATCTGACAAACCAGACTTAAAGGCGGAATTTAGCAGCGAAAACCATAAGAGAGGCACAGCCTCCATGGCAAGATCTCAAAGCGAGGATTCAGGAAATTCTCAATTTTTTATTTGTTTCCAGGATTGTTCATGGCTTGATGGTCAATATACAGTTTGGGGAGAAGTTGAAGAAGGAATGGAGTTTGTTGATGCAATTAAAAAGGGAACAGATGAAAGTGGAATTGTTGATACTCCTGATAAAATGATTAAAGTTACCCCCATTAAGGAATAATTATGAATTTAAACAAGGTGCCTTTTATTAGAGACAACAAGTGGTTGCTTACTCCGGTTTTGTATGTGTCAGTTCTAGTACTATTTTCAGTTTTGTTTTTGTACAAGAATTCACAAAACAATTATGTCGATTATGATGAAGATTCCATCTTAGGTATAGAGCTTCATATGCGATACCCTGAGATTAATGAAAAATTAAAATATAAATCAGATTCCAAAGAGTTTGCTTTAATCTCCCGAATACTTAATAAAAAAGATTTTCAATTAGCTAGAGATTCAGAATTATCACTATTGCAGAATGCAAATGTAGCAGGATTTTATGTTTTTAATTCAGATTATAAAATGCTTGCGATTGGTTACATGTCTAATAATGGTGCAGACTGCAAGAAGCTTAGAGCTATAACAATTAGCAAATTAGGGAAACACGATATGGCATCAAAAGACGATTCTTTAAGTGAAAAACTTTCGTGGAAATCGGAAATGAACAATTACACCTTTTTTAATCAATTTTCATCTCAAGGTGTTCAATTAGGAAGAATCTGTGGTTATATGATTTCTTCTAATTAGAGGTATTAATTTTCAAATATTTAGATTTTGAATCAATTCAAAATAATTATGAACAGCAAGAGAATATCGAATTATTTCCTGAATCTCTTAACAATGAAAATTGTTTTTCTAGACATTTATTAATAAACAAATATCTATTTACAAAAAAAACAAAATATTTATTTTGGGCTATTGAATATGACTCGAACTCTCTTATGGACCCGTTTGTTGTTGAAAGTGTTAATTGGTGGAAGGAAATATCTCAGACATCTAAGAGTAATTCTACCAAAACGATAGCGCTTGTAATGTTACAAAATATCGGAATTGCTTTATCAAATTCGCGTGACACAACAAAAGATTATCATTATGACACTGGTTTTGTTCATAGCTACAAAAATCCAGAAAACCCAATTATTACTTTTGAAGTTCATCCACCTAGAAGATGTTTTAGATTGATAGAAAATTTTGAAAACATAATTAAAGAGATTGGAATAATGCAAACAAAAGAAAAAGATATGGAATCACAAATTAAAAATAAGTACAAAATAAAAGATATTAATATAAACTTTTCTAATCCATTATTGATCGCTGCCCAAATTATTTCTCAAGTTCATAATGGAATTAAAAAAAATCTCAATGAAAAAAATGAATTATATTTGTCTCCACCATTAGCAGAAGAAATCTACTCAGACGCATTAAGATTTACAAAGAATTTGAATTATATAGTCGATACTTTTCAGGAGGTTGATTACTGGGATCCTGACAAGAAGAGGTAAACACTTTTCTTGAATTTGTCGATTCCAAAATATATTCCAGTGCTAATCAAAAATAGCAGCACTCTTCTACTTATTCGTAGAGAAGTAAAGTAAGTTACAAAGAATATATACTGACAGGCAAACATCCATACCATTAATACGAGAAGCGTAGAATAATAAAAAACTTTGTAGGAAGTTGGATTTGAAACGGGGTCGTTCCAGTTAGTTGAAACAGATAAAAGTATTATTATCACTGATCCAATAATTACAGGAGATAGGGTATAGCTATATCCTTTAAATATTGCACCAAATGTACATTGTCTGGCGGAGCATCCAACAACTCTAGATATTAGAGCGACTACAAAGCAGGTTAATATGATTTCAAAAAAATAAAAAATAAAACTAAAATTACTTAAAGCGTATTTCGAATCAAAACAGTAATAAGCAATATCATCAAGAAATGTTGCCAACAGGACTATAAGTAAAGCCCTTTTTCCGGGTATATAATGTCTATTGAGCGAAGCTGCCATATAGACTTTATTAGAAAAAAAGAAAGATGCAAGCAAATTTAAAAACATAATACTAATATTATTTAAAGCTTTTGCGCTAAAATATCCCCTTCACAAAATTTTAACATAATATTAGAATGAAAATCCTCATTTATTTCGATATCTTGTATTTAGATATAAATATTGTAATATCACATCAAACTGGTTGTTCCATACTATTCTTATGGATTTGAATTGAAAAGGAGCCACACGCACTAATGATTACAGCTGAAAATGAGAAAAAAGTTAAGCTTAAAAAGCAGATTACACAAATCTTAGGATGGGTGATAAGTGCAGTAGCCCTATATTTCGTATATCACTATGTAGTTCAAATAGATTTAGAAGCAGCAAAGGCAAAATTAAATATTTATTGGATTCCTTTTGTACTTGTTTTTATAGCAATTTATGTCTGTTTAATGTCTTTTCTTGCAAACGGATGGAGGTACGTACTAGAGCTATTACATGGATCCCCATTGCCAAAATGGAGATTTATTGGCATTTACACTAAAACTCAAATTTACAAATATATTCCGTCAAACTTAATGCATGTTATTGCTAGAATATATTTTGCAACAAAGTTAGGACCTTCGAAAAGAAATGTGGTGCAGAGCTATTTCTTAGAAATTGTATTTATGGTATTAATTGGATTGTTAATTGTTGGCACCTGTACTTACGCTGGTGTTTTTTCTGTATCTGATGAATTAATAGTAAAAATTAAAGAGTTCTCAGGTGGGAAGCTCAAAGGTTTTTCTTTAGGAATTTTAGGTTTTGGAGCAATTGCAATAGGGTTTTATTTATATAAAGCTTTTAGAAATTTTGATACTTCTTTTAGTTCTGAGAATTTATTAAAAATTGGAAAACTTATCTTATTGCTCCTTGGTTTTTTTGCTGGTATGGGACTAGTAGAATATATAGTTTTTGCAAACTTACTAGGAATGGATGTGGGATACTTTTATATCCTTGCACTTTTTACTATTACATGGTTGGGAATGTTTATAATTCCTGGGGCTCCAGGCGGAATAGGAATTAGAGAATTCATAGTTATAACCTTGCTCGCTCCAATTTATGGACCTGATGATCCAACTATAGGAATACTAGTATTTCGAGTTGTTACGGTTGTAGGAGATGCATTACTACTTCCTATTGGTAACATTTTTCTGCCTGAAGATATTTCTGAGGCAAAAGAAGTATAAATATTTGACTTTTTTTCAAGATAGATTATATTAATGGCAGTAGGTTGAGTTAGAGACAAAGTGTTTGTCTCACGAAGAAAGCTAAGAGATTAGCACTAAAACTCAATCTTTTTTTTCGCCTTTTTTCCTTAAACATTATGTAGACCACATTCACGTTTCTCATCAACTTTTGTTGGATCAAAATAATCGTATTCATTTACTAGATTGTTTTCCTTCATATATTGATCTAAATCTTTATCTGACCAATTATAAAATGGACTTAGTTTTAATAATCCCTCCTCCGTTTTACTTAGGATATCTATAGAATCCCTAAAACTAGTTTGACCTTTTCTTAAATTAGTAATCCACAAATCAGGCTTAATTTCAGACATGGCTCTTTTAAAGGGTTCCAATTTAACTTGTTCAGTAAAGATTTCGTGCAATGGATTTTCAATTCCTGGTATTTCTCCTACAAATTTTTCTTTAGGTTTGTATATATTTATATTTAATTTTAATTCGGAAATTATTTTTTCAGCATATTCATAAGTTGCTTTTGTATTGTACCCAGTATCGCACCATATTACTTTTAGATCCTCTTTGATTTGAACACATAAATGCAATATCACTATTTCATATGGTCGAAAATTAGTAGTGAGTATCGGATTTGCGGAATCTTTTAAACCCCATTCTACTATCTCAGAGGGGGATTTTTTTTCAAGGCTTTGATTTAAAGAGTCTATTTCTATCATTTTGTTTTTATTTTAAGTCTACCTTAATAATGAATTAGCTATTATATAAGATAATACAACACAACCTATTGGAGCCACAATCCAGAAGCTTAAAATGTTGGAAACACTAGTATTTTTAAGAGTTCTTGAAAAACCGGTGCTAGCACAAGAAAATCCAATAATCCCAGCTGTAACTATTTCGGCCAATGATATAGGTATTCCATAAAAAGATGCAAGGCAAAGCAACAATCCACCAGTTAAATGAACTGAAATCGCTCTAATTAAACAGATATCAGTTATTTCTTTAGCAACTGTTTCAAGAATTCTCCCTCCAAAAAAGAATGCACCGAGTGCCATAAAAAGGCCAGCGAGCAAAGCACCGTCTTTAGCATTAATTAAATCAATTGCAACAATTGGACCGGCAGCATTTGCCGAATTATTTGATCCAGCAAAGAATGCGATAAAACAACCAGACGTTATTAGCGAAAATTTTAAAATTTTATTAATCTTCTCTTCATTCTTATGTGAAGCAAGATAATTAATAATTTTTATATATAAATGTTTGCCGATTAAGTAATTGGTTAGCCAGAGTATTGCAGGAGTAAGAATCCACCAAATTACAATTTCTACTACTTTCTGTGAATTAATTTCTTTTAAAGCTAAACCTATCCCCATAATGGTACAAACAACAATATGAGTTGTTGCAATAGGTATCTTCAATATATTGGCAATTAATATTGACAATACCGGTAGACCTAGAATTAGAAAGATAAATTTTGTCCCGAATTCATGAGTTGATAAATCGACCGAGACTATCTCTTTTCCTACAGTATGAACTACTTTTTCTCCACCAAATGCAGCTCCTAAAAAAACAAAAACAAATATTAATGATACAGATGCAAGCTTTGATAACGAATTAGATCCGTAAGCAGTTGCCATTGATGCTCCTGCGTTATTGGCTCCAATATTAAAAGAAAGAGCGAGAGCAAGCAGAGATATTATAAAAGTTTCCATAATTAATCAAAAGGAAAATATACATCTTTTAGATTATTTTTAAATAAAAATAAGAAAATTTATTCAGATTTACTTGAAAATTAATCAAATCTCATGTTTTCTTATATATAAATAGCTTAAGAACCCTAAAAATCTCATTTTTTGAGTTTTTACTGGGTTTTTATAAAAAATTTAATTTAGGATTTTATTATATGTCAGAATCAAAAGAAGTTAAAAAAGTACGAAACGAATTCATTAAAGAAGAGAGCGATGGCCTTCGAGGTTCGATTCATGAAGAAATACAAGATAAAACAACTGATAAGTTCAATAAAGATAATATTCAGGTCTTAAAATTCCACGGTATATATCAACAAGAAGATAGAGATAGAAGAAAAGAGCTAAAGGAGCAAGGCTTAGATCGAGAATATAGTTTCATGATAAGGACAAAAAATCCAGGCGGAGGAAATATTACACCAAAGCAGTGGGAAATATTAAATAGAATTAGTGATGAATGGGCAAATAAAACTTTAAGAATTACTACAAGAGAGTGTTTTCAATTTCATGGAGTTGGAAAAACAAATTTATGGAATACTTTGAATTTCTTAAATTCAAATCTAATTTCAAGCTACGGAGCATGTGGAGATATAGTAAGAAATACAGTAGCTTCCCCTATTGCGGATATAAGGCAAGATTTTACTTATGATGCACAATCTATGGCTGTAGAAATCGACAAAGCCACGCTGGCTAAATCCAAAGGTTATTATGAGATTTGGGTAGATGGAGAAAAAGTTACAACAAAATTAAATAGAGAAAAAATTGAGAATGATGATTTGTATGGTGAAACATATCTTCCAAGAAAGTTCAAAATAGGAGTAGGTCACCAATTTGATAATTCAATTGATATTTATACTCAAGATATTGGAATAATGCCCGTTTTTAATGGGCAATTGATGGGTTTCAATATCTTGGTTGGTGGAGGATTAGGAAGTCATCACAGACAAAGTCAAACTTTCCCCAGATTAGCAGATGAATTAGGAATGTGTAATGAAGAAGATGTTGTTAAAGTTGTAAGACAGATTGTAGAGATTCAAAGAGATTATGGCTGTAGGACTAATAGAAAGAGAGCAAGAATGAAATATTTGCTGGATGAATGGGGAGTTGAAAAATTCAGAGGCGAACTTGAATCTAGACTTGGTTTTAAATTATCCGATTATCACAAAGTAAAGATCAATTCCATTGATGATTACTATGGTTGGCACGAACAAAAAGACAAAGGAAAATTTTTCTGTGGTATTTTTGTAGAAAATGGAAGAATTAAAGATAAAGATTCTGTTTTACTAAAGACAGGTTTAGCAAGAATTATTTCCCATTTTAATATAGAATCACGCTTAACGGCTACTCAAGATTTAATTCTTGTAAATATAAATGAGCCAGACATAGAAAAAATTAATCAAATGTTTGATGAGTTTAATATAGACATTCATAAGAGTTTTTCTATAATGAGAAAAGCTTCAATGGCATGTCCTGCATTACCAACATGTAGCTTAGCCATGGCTGAATCTGAAAGATACTTGCCTACATTGATGGATGATTTAGAAAAAAGGGGATATGGAAACGAAAGAATAAAGATTCGTATGAGCGGATGCCCTAATTCATGTTCTCGTCCTCCAGTATCAGAAATTGGATTAATTGGAGCAACAACAGGAAAATACAATATTTACTTGGGCGGAGATTTTTATGGTACGAGATTAAATCGTCTATTCTTAGAGTTAGTTGAAGATTCTGAATTAGCAAATACTATTTCAAAATTAATTGATTTTTGGAAAGAAAACAAAAAAGATGAATTAGAAACATTCGGAGACTTCTGTAATGACCAAGACTTTAATAAACTTAAAGAAGTAGTTGGTAGAGATGTCTAAAACAAAATCTTTAAAAGAACTAGAAAATGAATCAATTTTTATTTTACGAGAAGTTGTTGCGGAATTTAACAATCCTGTAATGCTTTATTCTGTAGGTAAAGATTCTAGCGTAATGCTACATTTAGCACAAAAAGCATTTTATCCTTCAAAAATCCCTTTTCCATTATTACATATTGATACTGGTTACAAATTTAGAGAGATGTATGAATTTAGAGATACTTTTACAAAAGAAATTGGAGCCGAATTGCTCGTTTATAGGAACGAAGAAGCAATTTCAAATGGAGCACATCCTGACAAGCTTGGAGTTGCTAAATGCTGTGGAGCATTAAAAACCAAAGCTTTGTTGGATGCTCTAGACAAATACAGTTTTGATGCTGCTATTGGAGGAGCTCGAAGAGACGAAGAAAGATCAAGAGCAAAGGAGCGAGTGTTCTCTTTCAGAGATTCTTTTGGACAGTGGAACCCTAAAACTCAGAGACCAGAGCTATGGAGTATATTTAATGCAAATATAGATGAAGGAGAGTCGGTTAGAGTTTTTCCTTTATCCAGTTGGACCGAGGCTGATATTTGGAACTACATAAAAGAAGAAGGAATAAAGATAGTCCCACTTTATTTTTCAAAAAAACGAAAAGTTATTAGGAGCGGAAAAAATTTAATTCCAATCTCGGATTCTGACAACAATAAGGAAGCCGAAGAGATGTTGACAAGATTTAGATCACTAGGGTGTTCGCCATGCACAGGTGCAATTCAGTCAGATGCTAGTAATATTGAAATGATAGTTCAAGAAGCTGTTTCAGCAACTAGAAGCGAAAGAGAAAACAGAATAATAGATCATGGTACAAACACTATGGAAGACAAGAAAAAAGAAGGATATTTCTAATGTCCGACTCTATTGATATATTAAGATTTGCCACTGCAGGAAGCGTTGATGATGGTAAGTCAACCTTGATTGGTAGATTACTGTTTGATACAAAAGGAGTTTTTACAGACCAACTCGAAGCCCTAGAGGGAACATCTTATTCGGAAGAGCAAAAAGGTATTGATTTAGCTCTTATTACAGACGGGCTAAAGGCAGAACGAGAACAAGGTATAACAATCGATGTAGCTTACAGATATTTCTCTACTCCAAAAAGAAAATTTATTATTGCTGATACCCCTGGGCACGTACAATATACAAGAAATATGTTTACTGGAGCAAGCAATTCTGATCTTGCAATAATATTGATTGATTCAAGGAATGGAGTTCAACAACAGTCTAAAAGACATTTGTATATTAGCTGGTTATTAGGGATTAAGAATATTATTGTAGCAATCAATAAGATGGATTTGATTGATTACGACAAAAAGAGATTTGATTATTTATCAAAAGATTTTTTAAGCATAACTAAGAATTTAAGTATCCCACATATTGATTTTGTGCCTATTTCTGCACTAAAAGGGGACATGATTGTATCCAGAGGTGAAAATATGAAATGGTACAAAGGCCCAACGCTAATTGAGATTTTAGAGACAGTTGAAATAAATTATTTAGATAAAAAAGATTCTTCGAGATTTCCGGTGCAATTAGTAAATAGAGTTAATGATGAAACTACTAAGGATTTCAGAGGATATATGGGAACATTAATGTCAGGAACTCTTGCTGTGGGAGATTCAATAAAGATTTTACCTTCAAACAGAGAAACAAAAATAAAAGAAATAATATTATCATCTATGAATGTCGATACAATTTCCTCAGATGATTCTGCAACTATTGTTCTGGATGAAGAGATCGATATATCAAGAGGAGATATGTTTTCCTCTATAGAAGACCAGCCCGAAGTTTCAAATACAATTTCAGCTAGAATATGTTGGATGGATGAACAAAAACTTAATCTAAAAAATAAATATTTATTGAAGCATTGTAATAAAATTTCTAAAGCTTTAATTAAAGAAATATTATACAAAGTTGACATGGAAACACTTAATCACGTATCTGCAGATTCAGTGTTAGAAATGAATGATATAGCCCAGGTTGAAATAATGCTCCAAAATCAGATAGCATTTGATTCATACAAAAGAAATAAAAAAACTGGATCATTCATCATAATAGATTCTGAATCAAATAATACAGTTGCAGCGGGAACAATTCTTTAATATTATATCAAACAGATGACTGAATATAAGAATATAGGTTTTTATAAATTTACAAGAATTAAGTCTCCGAATTTGGTCAGAGAGAGATTCTATTTGGCTTGTAAAAGATTAAAAATATTAGGAACTCTAATACTATCAGAAGAAGGACTAAATGGAATGCTTGCAGGAGTCACTGGCTCAATTGATAAGATATTACCAATGATTTATGAACTAGGAGTTGAGGTTGATGATATTAAGATTTCGTTCTCCGAGATTAAGCCATTTAATAGGTTACGCATTAAGATTAAAGAAGAAATTATAAGTTTGGGAAATGCAGAAAAGTCGAATCCTAATAATGAAGTCGGAGTATATGTTGACCCAATAGATTGGAATGAAATAATAATGAAGAAAGATGCTGTTGTTATTGATACTAGAAATTACTATGAAACATCTATAGGTACTTTTGAAAAATCTTTAATACCCAACATTAATACTTTTAAAGAATTTCCAGAATTTATTGAAAAATCACAAATTAGCAAAGACAAAGACATAGCAATGTTCTGTACTGGTGGTATTAGATGCGAGAAAGCAAGTTCTTATATGCTGCAGCTTGGATTTAAGAATGTTTATCATTTAAAGGGAGGAATAATTAAATACTTAGAAGATATTCCAGCCGAAGAATCTAGATGGGAAGGGGAATGCTTTGTGTTTGACAATAGAGTTGCTATAGAGCATGAATTAAATATTGGTTCTTATGTGATATGTAATGCATGTGGAGAGCCGGTCAATAAATCAGAATTCACATCTACTAAATTTAGGAAAGGGATTTCTTGTCCATCCTGTTTTGATTCATTAACAGAAAAACAAATTAAAAAAGCAACAGAGAGACAAAAGCAAGTTGAATTAGCAAAAGAAAGAGGAAAGATACACATTGGAGAATAAATTTATTTTAACACTGATAGCTTTTCTACTTATTTCCTATAACTCTAGTAGCGAAGTATTTCAAGCTTCTGGAATATTTATTAGCCCAAAAAATATTCAAATAGGAAACGTAGAAATGATTGAGCAAGGCGCAGGTTCTAATTTTAGAATTCACCTTGAGGGTCTCGTTCCAGGTTCTTATGCCTTTTATATACATGAAAAAGGATTATGTGATACTCCTAATTTTGCTAGTACGGGTAATCCTATAAGATTAGGCACAAAAGATTTTGTAACAATATATGTGAAGAATAACGTTAGCAAATATACAGGAAAATTAAAGCCATTTAATCAGATTATCTTTCTCCGAGGTATATATTTGAATCCAAATTCCGAGTATACAATCCTTGATAAAAATGAATCATCTATTGTAATACAAGAAAAAACAACTACTGGAAAAAGGGTCGCCTGTGCCGTAATTAAAAAAGGACGATTAAATTAATTTGCCAGCATCATTTAAAGCATTAAGATCGTCATAACCTCCTACCAATTCATCATTAATTAGAATTAAAGGAACAGTTCTCCAATTATATTTCGTAGAAATTTCTAATCGAAGATCAATATTGTCTGTAAGATCAATTTCCGAATATTCTAAATTTTTGCTATCTAATAAGTTTTTAGCAGCAACACAGAATGGACAATTTTTTGTAGTATATAATTCAATTTTCATTCTATTTGTTCTTTCTATATAAAATAGCTAAAGTAAAATAAAAAATCGACACCCCAATCAAATCTTGGAAAAGAAACACGCTCATTTCTTGTAATCTGTCTATACCAAAAGTTAGAAATAATATAAAACAATATAGGACAAATATAGATATGCTCAGAATTATTGCTTTTAACAATCTGCCAAATTTAATCTTATCGTAAAAAATAATATAGATAATTCCTAGGACGAGGCCAAAAACATAATAAAGAAAGATTGAATAGAATGTATTGTCAGGTAAGAAGAAATTAATTCTAGAAAAATAATATAATATATCTACTGAATCAAACGGATAAAAAGAATATAGATAGAAAAAGTAAGACAAAAGACATCCTACAGCAACTACTATAAGGAAATCTAAAAAATTCAACAAAGATGATAAAAGTTTTGCTAACACTTAGTGTTAGATTAATTGAAAAAAAAAGAAAAAAAAGGGCAGATTTTAAATAAAGACAGCACCCCGCAGCCTTAACAAAAACTAACCCTTAATTTCCTAATAACGTCTAAATTATGCAACCAAAATTGCAAAATAAAATTCTTTAATCGGCAAGTCCATTTTTTCTTCTTGTAGGACTTTCCTCTGGACGACCAAAATCTAAGCCAACTTTCGCTGCCCAATTTTGTGTTCCAGCTACGTGACCAGCATAACCTCTACCATTTTGTGGATTATGTGCAGTTTGGCCTGCATCTATGCTTACACGTCTTGCCCAATTTCTCATTGGAGAATTTTGTTGATCTGGCATATTGCACCTCCGAATAGTTTAATTGTATCAAATGGGAATTTTAAAAACAAGAGGAGTATTTATTCTTCAGATTCCTCAATAATTAAGCTACTTTTAGGCGTAGCAACACATAGCAGGACCATGTTGTTATCTATATCTTCCTCAGTAAGAGTGTTTGCTTCAGGTGGCTCTAAATATTCTATTTCTCCTTCTACTAGTTTTGCTATACAGGTAGTGCACATTCCCTGCATACAACTAAAAGGTAAATCCATCCCTTGGGAGTTTGATGACGATATAATAGAGTCTCCCTCATTGACTTTGACCACTTTATTTGATCTTGTAAATTTTATTTCATGAATAGACATTTAATTATTACCTAATTATCCTTCTAAGATATATAATAAATGAAATGACAAATTATATAAATGGGAAACTTTTTGTTGAAGATGTTAGCTTTCAAGCTTTAGCTGAAAACTACGGAACCCCTTGCTACATCTACAGTTATGAATATCTAATCAACGAATTTAATGATTACAAGCAAGCATTTGAGGCCTATCCCGAAACCATGATATGTTTCTCTGTGAAGGCAAATTCGAACTTATCCGTAATGTCTGTTTTTAACAATTTAGGAGCAGGATTTGACATCGTATCAGAAGGAGAGCTAGAAAGAGCAATTAAAGTTGGAGCTAATCCTAAAAAGATAGTTTTTTCCGGTGTTGCAAAATCATCTAAAGAAATCATAAAGGGAATTGAAAATGAAATATTATTTTTCAATGTTGAATCCTTTGATGAGCTAGAAGAAATTAATCGAGTTGGTTCTGAATTAGGAAAAAAAGCAGGAATTTCAATTAGGGTTAATCCGGATATTGACCCCAAAACTCATCCATACATTTCAACAGGTCTTAGTACTAGCAAGTTCGGAATACCAATAAAAGATTCACTCAAAGTTTATGCTGAAGCAAAAAACATGAAGAATGTTGAGATTTTAGGTATAGATGCTCATATTGGATCACAAATATTTGACTTGGATTCTTTTGATGATTCATTAGAAAGATTGATAAATCTATATTCTGAACTGAAAAACAATAATATAAATATTCAATATATTGATATCGGAGGAGGACTTGGAATTAAATACAAAGACGAAGAAGTCCCTCCATCAAAAGCAGAATTTGCAAAAAGAATAATATCTCAGATTAAAAAGACTGATTGCAAGTTAATACTTGAACCAGGTAGGTCCTTGGTTGGCAATTCCGGATATCTTCTAACTAGAGTTTTATACAAGAAAGCTAATGACAAAAAAAAGTTTTTAATTGTGGATGCAGGCATGAATGATTTGCTTAGACCGGTGCTCTACGGATCCTTTCATAAAATTACATCAATTACCGATTCAAAGGAAAATATAGAATTTTTCGATATTGTTGGACCTATATGTGAGACTGGAGATATCTTAGGAACCAACATACCTATTGCCAATCCAAAATTGGGGGATATATTAGTAATAAATTCAGCTGGCGCATATGGAGCCGTTATGTCATCAAATTACAATTCAAGACCAAAAATTCCCGAAATACTTGTTTATAAAGACCAACATTCTTTGATTAGAAAAAGAGAATCAATTGACCAAATTCTTGAGAACGAGGTTTTGATAAATTTATGAACGACTCTTTAATACTCTCTATTTTTGATAAGGGTGGATTTTTTGTATACCCAATACTTGTTTGCTCTATTATTGCTCTCTCGATTTTCTTGAAAAAGTTTTTTTATACAAGAGACGAATATATTGTTACTAATCCGTTTGTTAGTAAACTTGAAAATTACATAAAACAAAACGATTTTGACAAGGCAATTACTTTATGCAAAGAAGATAAAACAATTTTCTCTAATATTGCTATTGTTGGCTTAATCAATAAAGACAAGGCTCAATCAGAGCTTGAGAAAATAATAGAAGACGAAGGTTCAATACAGATATTCAATCTAGCAAAGTCAAATGAAATGCTAGGTTCTCTTAGCAATATAAGTACATTGCTGGGTTTGCTAGGAACAATATCCGGTATGATTACAGTATTCCAAGTTATTTCAACACAAACTGTGGTAGACCCACCAAGTTTAGCAGGCGGAATCTCAGAGGCCCTTTATACAACTGCATTTGGTCTTTTAGTGGCAATACCATCTTTCATTGGATACAAGTTTCTTTTAAATAGGATTAATGAAGCTGCTATAAAACTTCAGACACAATCTAAAAGACTATTGTCAATTTTAAAGAGTTAAAAGATGAATTTTACAAAACTTTTAGAAGATAATGATTTAAGCCTAGATCTTACTCCAATTGTAGATGTAGTTTTTAATCTATTAATATTTTTTGCCCTATCATTAAATTTTAGTCAAATTACATCAAGTATAAATATTAAATTACCTAAAGCTGCTTCTTCTGAAGTAGTAACAGATAAACAAATTGTTGTCAGTATTGAAAAAGGTAACAAAATCTACATTAATGATAAAAAGCTATTTTTAGATCAAGTTCCTACATATCTTAGCGATGAAGATAAGAGTAAAGTTATTGTTTTAAAGGCAGACAAAACCATTGATCATGGATTTGTAGTTCAAGTAATGGACATAATAAAAAGGTCAGGTTTTAGCAGGATTGGTATAGCTGTTAAGAAGTTGGCTAAATGAAGCATGATTCCAATTTAATCTTAGGCTATCTGTTTGTTGTTGGAACAGCCTTTTTTACAGCTTTTTCTTATATCTTTGGAAAGATGGTTTCTGATGATTTATATCCAGAGACTGTTACTTTCTACTGGTTTTTAGGAGCATTTTTGGTTGCCATTATTAATGGAATTATTCTTTCTATTTTTAGCAATAATTTTAAATTTGTACTTTCAAATCTAAAAGATTACAAAAAAGTTACTATCATATCTTCGTTGATAACAATTGTTTCAGTCGCTTTTTGGGTCATAGCCTTAAGGACAGTTGGCCCACCTGTTACTTCTTTTTTAATGAAGTTTCAAGTTGTATTTTCAGTATTGTTGGGATTTTTATTCTTAAACGAGAAGCTTAATAGATTAGAAATTCTAGGAATTACTATTACGTTTGTAGGTGCATTTGTTATAACGTATGATTCATCAAATTTTGAATTAAAAGGATCACTCTACGCAATACTCGCAGCTTTTGGATATTCCAGCTTGTTTATGATTGTAAAAAAAATGGGGAGGCAATTAAATATGATGATGGTGGCAGTATTGAGGTCTTTAGGCGTATCCATCTTGGTTGGATTATATCTAATTTGTTTTAATAAATTTCAACTTCCGACCCCAACCGATTTTATATATATGCTAATAGGGGGAACTTGTGGGGCTTATATAGGCAAGGCTTTTCAATTCCAAGCTATTAAGTTAGTTGATATATCACGAACTACAGCAATAACACCGTTAGAGGCCGTTTTTGTTCTCATCCTTACTTATATTTTTTTTGATAGTGTGCCAAGTACAATAAAACTAATCGGTGGGTCATTAATATTATTAGGAGTTCTTTCGCTAATAATATTTAGTAGAAAAAAGAATAATTAAATAAATTTGGTACTAAGTTTTTTTTCTTCTTTAAATTTTTCTATTGCAAGAAGAATTAATTCATTAAGTAGCTTCTCGTAAGAGATACCAACATTTTTCATAAGTTTTGGATACATACTTATAGATGTAAAACCAGGTATAGTGTTAATTTCACTCGCATAAAGTTTTTTTGATTTTGTGTTTTTTGTTTCTCCATACAAGAAATCAATTCTGGCCATACCGCTGCAACCAATAGACTTGTATGCTAACATTGCATTCTTTTTGATTTCTTTTTCAATGGAAGGATTTTTTCTTATTTTTTCCCATGGTATTTCTATGGTTGATTTGCCGTCAATATATTTAGCATTGTAATCATAAAATTCAGAAGAAGGAACAACTAATCCAGGTCTAGAAACTTTTAGTTTGTTATTGCCCAAGATACTAACTTCGATTTCATTAGGATTCATTACTGCTTCTTCTACTATAATTTTTTCTGCAAACTTAAAAGCTTTATTTATATTTTTTGATAAATCTTTTTTCGTTTTAGTTTTATAAACACCTACACTTGAACCAAGATTTGCCGCTTTGACGAAACAAGGAATTTTAATTTTTGAATACACTAAGTTATTTAATTTTGACTTGCTTGTTTTCCAGTCATATTTATTGATTTCTATAAAATTTGTAGTTCTGATTCCAAGATTCTGAAATATTCTTTTTGTTATAATTTTATCAATACAAACAGCAGAGCTAGTCACATTGCTTCCAACGTATGGTTTATCTAGAAGTTTTATTAAACCTTGTATGGAGCCGTCCTCTCCTCCAGTACCATGTACCATTGGTATAAATACATCAACATTTATTTTTCTTTTTTTATTAGCCAACTCTTTAACTAATATTGGATTTTTCTTACCTATAGAAAAAATAACATCCTTCCTAGTAGGACTAAATTTTAACCCCTTTTTTGAGCTAACGATTTTAGCTTCTTTAAACTCACCTTTTTTTGATATAAAAATTCCACTGATTTTGTAGTTCTTTCGATTTAAGTTATTTAGAATTGAGTTAGCTGAGATTATGGAAATCTCATGTTCAACTGAATTACCGCCGTAAATAATACATATTTTAAGCATATCTATAACAATAACACTTTTAGATTAATTAATTGTTTATTATTTCTTAAAATTTGGTAAAATAAAATATTCATTTTTGTTAATATCTTTTTATATTTTTAAGGTATGCATAAAGGGGGAAATTAAATGTCTACAAAAGTAGTTATAAGCGAGCCATTACGAACAGCGATTGGCACCTTTGGAGGTACATTGCAGGATGTTCCTGCAGTTGACTTAGGTGTTACTGTTGTTAAGGAAATACTTAATAAAACCGGAGTCGAACCAACTCAAATTGATGAATTTATCATGGGAAATATCTTGGGAGCAGGACAAGGACAAAATCCAGCTAGACAGGTTGCACTTGGAGCAGGTCTAGATTACGATACTCCTTCTTATACTCTTAATAGAGTTTGTGCATCAGGTGTTCAATCAGTTGCTAATGCTGCACAAGCAATTAAAGCAGGAGATGCGGAAGTAGCTATTGCAGGTGGAATAGAAAATATGAACCTAGCACCTTTCTTACTACCAAAAGCTAGATATGGCTACAGAATGTCATTAGAAGCTAAAGATAATGTTCTAGATGGAATGGTTTATGATGGACTTTGGGACATTTTTAATAACTACCATATGGGAATTACGGCAGAAAATCTTGCTGAACAGTACAACATAAGCAGAGAAGAACAAGATCAATTTGCTATCAATAGTCAGGGAAAAGCAAAGAAAGCAATAAGAGCAGGAGTTTTTAAGAAAGAGATTGTTCCTGTACAACTTAAAAAAGGTGTTTTTGATATTGATGAGCATCCAAGAGAAGTTTCTATGGCTGCACTAAGTAGACTTAAGCCAGTATTTACCGCAGAAGGTTCAGTAACAGCAGGTAATGCATCAGGTATTAATGATGGAGCTGCAGCAATGCTTGTAACTTCAGAAGAGAAAGCTAAAGAGTTAGGACTCAATCCAGTTGGAGAAATAGTTTCTTGTGCTGTAGCAGGTGTTGATCCTTCTATTATGGGAATTGCCCCAGTGTCAGCAATGAACAAGGCACTTTCAAAAGCAGGCTTAACAATTGATGATATAGATTTAGTTGAGCTTAATGAAGCATTTGCGGCTCAAGCTTTAGCTGTTCTTAGTGATTTTCCAATTCCGGAAGAAAAACTTAATGTGAACGGAGGAGCGGTAGCACTTGGTCACCCAATTGGTGCATCAGGAACTATTTTGATTGTAAAACTACTTCATGAGATGCAACGTAGAGGGGTAAAAAGAGGCCTAGTTTCTTTATGTGTTGGTGGTGGACAAGGTATTGCGATGGTTATTGAAAACCCAAACGCATAAATTAAAAATAAATGTCAGCAGATAAGAATAATCAAAGCAAGGATGTTTACAGTTCTCAGCTTGATATAGAAACTAAAAGATTCTTTTTTGATTTAAAAGAAAATCATAAAGGTCAGTATTTGCGAATAACTGAGGTTAGCGGTGGAAGATCAAGTATAGTTATTCCGGTTGATGGCCTAGAAGATTTTTCAAGTCAAATTGAAGGAATTATCGATAAAGCCAACGGTTCAAGTTAGATTAAGCATTCTTTTTTAGCGAATAGTCTCTAAATTGTTTAGTTGATACAGGTTTTTTCTGACCAAAATTTCTTCATTCTCATTATAGACAACATTTCCGTCGAAGTTTTCTTCTTGGTTAATAAATCCTAAAGCAAAAGTCATATTGTCTTTTTCTGAAAAGAACCTGCTCGTTATTCTACCAACAGATTTTCTATCTTTATTGGTCAGCTCTTCAATATTCTCTAGATTGCCATTTATAGACATGCAAGCTAAAGTTCTTGGAACCTTTCCTCTGTAGCGGATTGTAGCAATTGTTTCTTGCCCCACGTAACAGCCTTTTGTAAAACTAATTGTGGACCACATATTGGACTCTATTGGAATTATTTTATTATTAATTTCGTTTGGGAAACTTGGTATACCATGAATTATTTTCCATTTAAAATAGTCCTCTTCGCCAATTTTCTTTGATTCAGGTAATTTATGATCTTTAGCTACTATTGCAACATCAAGATCTTCTTCTAAAAATATGGGAGATTTCCAGATCATGTTGTTATTTATCTTTAGATGAGTTCCTTTAAGGGCTATAAATTTATCTGACAAATTTTCAATATTGACTTGGTAAGACATTTTGTACTTATTTAAATAATCAATCAAATCTTGAACTTGTAAAGCATTCGTAATTATATATATCTTCTCTTGATTAAAAATAGACATATCAAAGAGAATTCTACCTTTGTTAGTCAAAATCAGATTGTGTTGGATTTTCATAGATGAATCATTAGTAGATATGCCATTTAAAAATTTTTCACAATCTTTTCCTTCTAGTTCTAATATTCCTAGGCTGTTTTGATAGAAATGAACTTTGTCTTTATCAAACAAGTTTTTTAATTCGTCATAAGAAAATTGGGACATTTTTACACCATTGTTGATTTTTCTTACATTGTTTATAAAATAACATACATAATATTTACCTAATTTAGTACATTTTGTTTATTATTATATTAATATGGAATTTGATTTAGAGAACAGAGTTGTGATAGTAGGATCAGGACCAGCTGGTCTGACTGCGGGGATTTATGCAGCTAGGGCAAATTTAAGCCCCTTGGTTTTTGAAGGTTTTCAGGCAGGTGGCCAGTTAACAATGACCACAGACGTAGAAAACTTTCCTGGATTCCCAACTGGTATAATGGGTCCAAATTTAATGAACTCTTTAAGAGAACAAGCTGAAAGATTTGGTGCAAAATGCATAATGGCCCAGGTTGATAAAATAGATTTTGGTTCCTACCCTTATCTTTTAACTGTCGGCAAACAAGAGGTTTCTGCTTATTCAATAATTATTGCAACAGGTGCCACTGCAAAACTTTTAAATATACCCGGAGAACGAGAATTGGTTGGAAGAGGTGTTTCCACTTGTGCGACTTGCGATGGATTCTTTTTCAAAGATAAAAATATTCATGTGATAGGTGGTGGAGATAGCGCAATGGAAGAAGCAATCTTTCTTACAAAATTTGCTAAAGAAGTTACGATTGTACACAGAAGAGATAAATTAAGAGCATCAAAAATAATGGAAGATAGAGCCAGATCAAACTCTAAAATTAATTTTTTATGGAATGCTGAAGTGCAAGAGATAGTTGGAACTGAAGCTGAAGGGGTAAAGTCCTTTTCGTATAAAGATTTAAAAACAAATGAAAATCTTATTGTAGAGAGCGAGGGCATCTTTGTCGCCATTGGACATACACCTAACAATGAATTATTTGCAAATAATATTAATCTAGATGATAACGGTTATATAATTACTGCAGGAAAATCTTCTAAAACAAATTTAAAAGGAGTATTTGCGGCAGGAGATGTGCAAGACAGTATATATAGACAAGCTATTACAGCTGCCGGTACGGGTTGCGTTGCAGCGATAGATGCAGAACGTTTTTTAGAAGAGAATGAATTATAGATTTTTCCCAAGAAATAAAGATATAAAAGTATCTGAAATAGGCTTCGGCGTATGGTCTGTTGCTACCAAGTGGTGGGGAGTAACCGATGAGAAACTTGCTTTATCTTTGCTTCAACATGCTTTTGATAGAGGAATAAATTTTTTTGATACCGCTGATGTATATGGAGAAGGATATGGAGAAGAAATATTATCCAAAGCTTTTCCAAAGTCTAGAGATAAGAGAATATATGCAACTAAATTTGGCTACGATATATATTCTAATCCAGGTGAAAGGAAGGGACACACAGAGCTTCCACAAAAATTTTCTTCTAAAGATATAATATTCTCTTGCGAACAAAGTCTTAAAAGACTAAAAACCGATTATATAGATATATATCAAATGCATAATCCAAGATTTGATTTTATTAACAATGAGGAAGTATTGGATACTTTGAAACAATTGGTAAAAGAAGGAAAAATCAGATCATTTGCTATGGCACTTGGACCTGATATTGGCTGGCTTGAAGAAGGCCTAGATGCAATGAATCATGAACCAATCGCAATACAAATAATTTATAACTTACTAGAACAAGAGCCTTCAAAGTTTCTTTTTGAAAAATCTGAAAAAACATCAACAGGATTAATAGCCAGGGTGCCTCATGCATCAGGTATTATGGATGGGACCTTTACAAAGGAGAGGACATTTGAAAAGAGCGATCACCGCAGTCATAGAAAACAGAAGTGGATGGAAGCTGGACTACAAGCAAAAAAAGACTTAGACTTTTTATACAAAGAAAATGATAGAACAATAGGACAAGCCGCTATATTGTTCTCATTGGCAGTTAACAATATTTGTACAGTACTTCCAAATTTTACAAACCATGAAGAAATTGATGAATTTACTGAAGCTTCTGATATGCCCCCTCTTTCAGATTCTGATTTAACAAAAATAGAAGATTTATGGAATAATTCCCATTCAGATATTCTTTCTCAACCCTTTTCAGATAGTACTACCAAACCTACACCTACTTAGTTTTGATTTTAATTCATTTTTAATGCTCTAAAATAGAAATATGTTCCTACTGATAATATGCATAGATTTCTTATAACTAATGATAGAGCTGCTCCATCATGTTGCATAGCTCTAACTAAATAAAATAGCGATAAGCAATAAATTATTGTTGTAATTATAGTTATCATTGTAAGATATTTAGCTTTTCCAAGAGCCAGCATTGATGGATTAATCCAATATCCTCCATTATGAAGTATCATTGCAATTATTAGAATGAAGAGTGCGGATTCCGCATTTATATATTGTGCACCAAAAAATAATGCAATAATCTCTGAAGAAAATAAGTATATCCCTGATCCCACAATCAATGAAGACAACACAAGCATTTTTACAGATTCTATTATTACTTTTTTATAGTTTTGAAAATCTTTTTCCGCATTTAATTTAACAAACTCTGGGAATATTATCTCTAGAGCAGGGTCCATTATCCTTCTTATAATCTTAGTTATTGCCCTTGCTACTCTATATAGACCGGCATAGATAGGTCCAACAAAATAACCTACGACTAATACACCAAGATTTTTATCATTAGCCAGATTAAGGATGTTCGAAAAATGCGCATTTGACATAAACTTTAGGTAATCAAATCTTTCAGAACGATTAAGAGAATTAGATGGTTTAAGATTAATTTTTTCTTCATTTAAAGCTTTTTTTAAGTAAATAAATCTTAATAGTGCCCCCATTGCAAAAGCTACAACAAAACAAATCAACACTTCTGTTAATGCTCCATAGTAATATATACATAAAACGACCAGAACTAATCTTAATAGATTTGTAATAATATTTATTTTAAGAATTGAATTATATTGGTTATAGGTTCGTAACATTCCATCAAAATTATCATTTACAGAAATAAACAAGACGGAGAAGGCGTATATAGATATAAGCTTAGCAAGTTGATCATGCTCTACGACAGCGCCGAAAAGAGTAAAGCTAAAAAGATTATGGGTTACCCAATCGGCAAGAAGCAAAATAAGTATTAGGGAGAAGAAAGAGGAAAAAAAAGATACCATTGTTGAAAAAGATATATAGCTAGAGATATTTTGCTTATTGGTCGCATTATCCCCAATAAATTTAACTGTAGTGTCCCACACTCTGAAGCTAAAGAGTATGTTTAATATTTCTACGCTGGAGATTATCATTGCAAAAATTCCAAATTGACTAACTCCAAGCCATCTTGCTATTATTAAAAGTGTTAGTGCTGACGCCAATCCACCAATTATTTTAGTTGATACAAGCAATTTGTAGTTATTTAATATTCTTTTTTTGATATCATCAAATTTCATTTTATTTGATTAATTTTAAAGATATTCTTTTTTGAATTTTCTTTAATAAAACCTATTATTTCTTTATCAAAAAAATGTATCTTTTTATTTTCAGATATGCAATTCATATTCCTGTCTCCAGATAAAGTGTTATAAGGCTTCTTGCAGAATAGTGGTATATTGAAATATATTTCATTAAATCTACTGATTCTTTCATTGAATTCATTTTTATTTTCTACTTTACTAAAAAGCGGGAGATAATAAGGCTTTAAGGGCACAATGTCAGACCTTTTGTAGTCCAACTGTCTTTCTCCGAATATTACGGCACTCCCATCTTTAATCTTTTTGTATTTCTCCATTATTTTTGCTACATTTTGATTGTAATTTATTTCATTGTAAGAAATTTGTTTATAGAGCACATTAAACGAAAAAGAAAATGCGCCTATGCAACACAATATTATATATATTTTATTAAAATCTTTGCACCATATTTGTTTTTTTGAAAGTATTTTTAAAATTATTCCTAAGCCAATTAAAAGTAATGATGGGAATAATATTCTATATGAAAAAGGTGAGAACCAAATTATCAATCTCCAAACAAAAACCACCAATATATATAAAACACCGGAAGCAATTAACTTGTTTGATAGCTTGTTTAAATATGTGTAAACAACTTCTTTTTCTTTAAGGTACTTGTAAATATAATAAATTAAATACAAGGATAAGATTGATGATAAAGATGCAGAAATAGGGTTGCTAGAGAACCTTACACTTGCCATTATTAAATTTAATTCTTCAAACATTTTCTTTATAAACTGTATAGATATTTCATAAGAAGATTCATAAGTTAGATAAGCATGGGAATATGTAGTAAATCCTGAAGAAATCTTATTAATAGACAAATAAGCTGCTACATATATTGAACAGTAAAGAAGCAGTAAAACCAGATGCTTAAATGAAGATTGATTCTTCTTAAATGCCCAAATTAAGTATAGAAAATTAAATACTAATAAATAGGCACCTATGTATCTACTGGTGAAAGCTAAAACGAATGCAAAGAAAGCATAGATTAGATTTTTTTTTGATTGACTAATTTCTAACTCATGTAGTCTTAGTATATAAAGGACGAGACCCAATCCAAATAAACTTTCAGTCATAGTATATGAAAAGATATTTATAAAACTTCCCCAAATAAAAATTACAGGAATTAAAGAGAACCCAGATTTAACATATCTTTTTACTGAAAATATTATTAAAATTCCTGCAATTATGTTGATAAACTTAGATGACCAGAAAACGTCTAAATGACTTATTTTCGATAACAAATAAATTGAAAATGGATATCCAATTGGCCAAGTACTAAAAAACCTACTATCACCACTATTAGTCCAGGAGTAAACACTGAAACCATTACCATCCTTTAAAGACTGAGCTAATCTTAAAAAGTGTGTTGAGTCATTTGTTAAAAAACCATTTATATCTATATACGAATTTGATAAGACAGAGTAAATAAAAGCCAGAATAGAAACAGTAAAAACTAATTTTTCAATCCCACGATGATTTTTTTCTTCAGAGTTTGGAGCCATTTCAATTATTCTATATCAATTACAATATTAATAAATATATTAGTTTGACTAATTAGCTAATTAAATTTATCATCCTACTCAATCAGATGGCTAAATTCTTGCAATATTTATATTCTCTACTAAAAGATATTAAAACTTATAAGTGGGGAACTATTGGTCTATTTGCTTTATTGTGTGATTATTCTACTTATAATTTTCTTCTTTCTATAATTGATATGGATTACGCAAAAGCGGCATCAACTTTTGTAGGAGTTAACATATCATTTCATTTTAATAGACTTTGGACTTTTCAATCAAAGGCAAAGTATTTTGATGATTTAAAAAGATATCTTGCTCTATATTCTCTCACAATTGCAGTCAATGTATATGCAAACAAAGTATCCTATATGATCTTAGAAGATATCAACACAGCTTACTTGATAGCTTTATTTATTTCTGTAACTATAGGATATTTCGGGCAAAGACTATGGGTTTTTAAAAATAGGTAAAACTAGGTTATATTTTCAATAAATGAAAAAAATTCTTTTAACTGGTGCAGCGGGATTCATTGGATATCATCTTTCTCTTTTATTATTAAAAAAAGGCTATGTTGTTTATGGAGTAGACAACCTAAATAATAATTATGATAAGAGAATAAAAGAATGGAGATTGTCCCAACTAAAGAAATACAATAGTTTTAAATTTACCAAGCTAGATATATCTTCACCAGGAACAATTAAAAAATATTTTAATAGAAATTTTAAATCAAACGATTTGTACTCAATTATCAATCTTGCAGCAAGAACTGGAGTTAGAAAATCAACTATAGATCCATATTCATATTACAAATCCAATGTCCTAGGTCTACTTAATTTAGTACAGTTGTCTAAAGAATACAAAGTTAAGAAGTTTCTGCACGCGTCTACTTCAAGTGTTTATGGAGAGAGCAAGGAGTCTAGTTTTAAAGTCAATGCGAATACAAACAATCCATTGTCTAATTATGCCGCATCAAAGAAAAGTTCAGAAATACTATTGTACGCATACCATAAGTTGCACAAGCAAGATATATCAATATTAAGATTTTTTACTGTGTATGGACCAGCAGGAAGGCCGGATATGAGCCCATTTATATTTATTCAATCTTCAATAAACTCCAACCCTATAAACCTTTATGGAACCGGTAAGCAAAAGAGAGATTTTACATATATAGATGATGTAATTGCAGGTATATACAAAGCCCTGAAATTAAAAGGCTTTAATACTTTAAATATTGGAAATAATAGACCTGTTTCAATTAATTCACTAATAGAAAAAATATCAGAGTTATCCGGTAAGCAAATTAAAATTATCAAGAAACCTTCAAGTCCAGAAGATGTACCTTATACTTCCGCTAATTTATCTAAAACAAAGAAGTTAATTAATTGGTATCCTAAAACTAAAATTGATAAGGGCATAGCTAAGACTTTTAATTGGCACATAGAGAACAAAGAATGGCTAAAGAAGATAAAAACTTATTAAAAGATTTAGTTGAGATTTCTAAATATTTTGGACAAAGGTTTGATTTAACTCAAGCAGCTGGTGGTAATTCGTCTATAAAGATAGGAAAAAAAATGTATATAAAATCTAGCGGCTATTCTTTGTCAGAAGTTACTTATAAGAATGGGTATACAATTTTAAACAATAACAAGCTGATTGACTATTTATATAAAGTAGAAAATAAAAAAATAAATTCTTATCTAGAAAGGCAATCAGCTAAAATTCTAAAGGACTCTGTAATCAAGGGTGGAAATCCTTCAATCGAAACATTTGCTCATTCACTTATGAAGAAATACACAATTCATATTCATCCAATTGCAACCAACATGGTTTCAGTTAATAAACAGTCGGAAAAAATATTTAATAAAATCTTTAAGAAAAGAAGCAAAGATGTAAATCTTCTTTATATAAAATATAAAAATCCGGGTATATCACTTGCAAATGAAATTATGAAGAATTTAGTTATAAACAAGGAGATATTGGATACAAATAAGCCGATTATTGTATTTCTCGAAAATCACGGACTAATTTGCTCATCAGATTATAAATCAGAGTTAATAGAGACGGTAGAAAAGTTTGTTAGAAAATTTGAAAATTATTTAAAATTAGATTTTAAACGTTACAAGCAGACCACAGAAATATCAAAGATTCTTTGGGAAAATTCGTATAAAGACCTAGTATCTTATTACAGTGAAGATTCTTTACTGGATAAATTGATACATTTAAAAAATTCTAAAAATTTTGTCAAACCACTCAACCCCGATCAGTTGTTGTACTGTGGAGAGTCTCCGCTAATTGTTAAATCTTCACTTGAAGCGAGCATTAAAGCTTATATAGGAAAGAATCGAACTTATCCTAGAGTTGTAATTATTAAAAAAAGTGTTTATTTTATTGCCTGGAATGTTTTAAAGGCCAAGGAGAGGGAAGATGTCTTCAAGGCTCATTTGTATTTCAATTCCACAAAAGAACTTAAACGAACTTTAAAGAATAAGGATATTAAGAATTTAGAATCCTATAATCTTTTTAAAAATCGATTACGATTCTGGTTTGATTACATTAAATAATTTGCTAATTTTATATCTATTTTTTGCGATAAATTTATATAAATTTTTTCCTATGTAATTAGGGAGTATTTTTAAAAGTTTTGTTAAGAAGGACTGGTTGTTTCTTGCTTCCATTGATTTAATAACAGCGTCAATTCCATAAAAATATTTACCCTCAGATTCAAATATCATTTCATTGTTCAGATAAAAATCTTTTCCTAATTTTTTTATATCTTGAATTTCTATTTCGCACTTTTCTCCTGATTTCATATATGAAGCATAATTTGAACAAATATTACAAGATTCGTCTATATATAGTTTTTTATCCATTAAGATAATTGTAACTATTAATGATAAAATACTAAAATCCGCTTGTAGTGTAATGGATAACACACTTGACTTCGGATCAAGTAATTGGGGTTCAAGTCCTCACGAGCGGGTAAGGCTATATGTCGATTAGTAAAGATTTGGCCTTTACAATATTGTGATCTATGCATTCACTGAGAATTTCTTTTACTTGAGTAGGATCAGTTGTTTTTAGACAATCTTTTAGGACATTTTCACACTCGTTATAAGATAGATCATGGATAACGCTTTTTATCTTAGGTATTGAGTGATAGTTCATACTTAATTCATTGATCCCCAGACCTATAAAGATAGGCAAACAATTAATGTCATTGGCCATCTCTCCGCATACAGATATGTATGTTTTGTCAGGAACATTGTCAATTATGTATTTAAGTATTCTTATTACAGAAGGTTGAAAATGAGTAAAGATATTCCTTAAGTTCTCATTTGTTCTGTCTGCAGCTAGTGTATATTGTATTAAATCATTTGTACCTATGCTTATAAAATCTATATGTTTGCAAATTTCATTTACTAATAATGCTGCTGAGGGAGTTTCTATTACTACTCCTATGAGGACTTCTTCATCAAATACAAAATCTTTTTTAAGATTGTTTATTATAGTTGTTGATTCGACTACTTCATCTAATGTTGATATCATAGGAAGCAAGATTCTTACTGGCTTCTTTTTGTCTTGAGCTACTTTAAGAATAGCTTTAATTTGTTGAATAAAAGTTTCCTTTTCAAGCAATGAATATCTTATTCCTCGAACTCCTAAAGCAGGATTATTTTCTTCATTATTTATATCGTCAGACTTGTCACCACCTGTATCAAGAGTTCTAATTGTAATTTCATTGAACAAGTCATCTTTAAATAAACCTATATAATCTGAGTATTGCTCTTCCATTGAAGGGAATTGCTGTTTCCTAGTAAACAAAAATTCTGTTCTATACATCCCAATGCCTTCGGCTCCATACTTCTTAGAGATTTCCACTTCTGATGTAAGCTCAATATTAGCTTTTACAGAAACTATTTTCTTATCTTTTGTTTCTCCCGACAATTTCGAAAAGTCCATCAAGCTTTCCTCAAGTGATACATATCTACTTCGTAAATCTTCCATTTGATCCTTTTCATGTTTTTTCACTTTCCAAGTTGCTATTCCTTTGTATCCATCTACATAAACTTTTTGTCCAGTATCGAGACTTATGCTTATGTCTCCTAAAGACATGACTGTCGGTATACCCATTGATCTTGCAATTATCGCTGTGTGTGATGTTGTTCCTCCTAAATCTGTAAGAATCCCTTTAACTTTATCGTTCTCGCAGTACTTAAGGGCATCTATAGGAGACAAATCATGAGCTACAAGCACAGTATTTCTTTTAATATCTGCAAAATTGTCGCCAGAACCTCTTAAATTCTTAATTATTCTTTCAGCTATATAATAAAAATCCGCCAATCTTTCTTTCATGTATAGATCACTTACTTTAGAAAACTCTCTACTTTTATGTGTTAATACATTGTTTAATGCCCATTCAGCGTTGATTAGTTTAGTTTCAATTATATTTATAACCTCTCCAGCTAATATTTCATCTTCTAGAATTAAAATATTGAAATCAAGAATTTCAATGTGTTCGGTTTTGTATTTAGATTCTTGGTTTCCTCTTAAAGCGCTAATCTCATCTTTTGATATTTCAACAGCGTTTTGGAATCTGTTTATTTCTTTTACGACTTCTCTTCTGTTGATTTTTCTTTTTTGTACCGCTGTTTTAGCTTGGTTTATTAACAAAACATTACCAACTGAGAAACCAGGTGATATTGCTAAACCTCTTTTCTCTTGACTCATGATGATTCTCCAAACTTATTATTAAATAATTCTTCAATTTCTCTTAATGCTTCGTTTTCATCTGAGCCGTTAACCTCAACAATAATTTCAGTATTTATACTTGCGGCAAGGGATAGAAGTCCTAAAATACTTTTTCCATTAGCTGTTATATGACCTTTTGATATCTTAATTTCGGAAACAAATTTATTCGTTAATTGGACGAGCTTTGAAGCAGCTCTTGCGTGCAGGCCTAATCTATTTGATATTATTATTTTCTTTTCCATGGATTATTGATAAATTAAATAGAGTGCATATTATTGTTCTTTAAATTTCTTTATTAATTATTATATCATTTTGGAAATTTATTTGCATTGAGAAAGTTTTTGTCTTTAATTCTACATATAATGGTAGGTTAATGTCTTCGTTTTCTACAGGAGAGTATTTTGAGTAAGTTATTTCTATACCTCTTTTATCATTAATAAAAACCTTCTCTATTTCATTGGTCTTTAAATCGATAATACATTTGTGTGTTTTATTGAACAGTAGAAGCTTGTTCCCATTCGAGATATACATATAGTTCTCATTAAAACTATCTAAATTCATTCCTAGCAAGAAATTATTTAATTCTAATGGGGTCAATGGTAAGTCTAAATATTTATTAAATATTCTTAAATTAAAATCACCAATATTTCTTATTCTATCTTTCTTTCCTAATCTTTTGTAGATAACTCTTTTATCTTCTGTAAAGAATTCAGCGACTTTGATTTTCCATATAGCAAATATATCAACATGTATATTAGACTCTTTCTTTATAGAATAGACTTGTACAAGTTTTAGTTTTTTTCTAAAAGGCAAATTATAAGTGACTTTGCTTTCTAGCCTAGCAGTTTTAATTAACTTTTTTTTATTTTTTAATTTTTCCACAATCTTTATTACATCAGTATCTGCATTTTTACTATTAATAGGTGTACTGGATTTTTCATTTGCAATAACTGCAAAATGAATAGAAAAAATTAAAATAAGTGTTGTAATAAGCTTATATATAAAATTCATTAGAACAGACTAAAACAGATTTAATTATTTTCTGAAATATCAATTACATCTTAACATATTGACTAAGATTTTTTATTTGTTTAAATATTCATATGATGGATCTCAAAGAAAAGATTTTTTCTAATTCCAGAATTGATTCAGATGAGGGTCTAGAAATCCTTAAGAAGTTCTCTACATTAGAAATCGGTCAATTTGCAAATTTTGTAAAGCTAAATAGAGGCTTGAATAAGGAAGTGGGATTTGTTGTTGATACTAATCCAAATTATA
Source organism: Thermodesulfobacteriota bacterium (assembly GCA_036340075.1). Classification (GTDB taxonomy): domain Bacteria; phylum Desulfobacterota_D; class UBA1144; order UBA1144; family UBA1144; genus JAYYZJ01. The sequence continues at coordinate 72,746 of JAYYZJ010000008.1, forward strand.
CAAATATTTGTGATACCGAATGCAGCTTTTGTGCATTCTGGAGAACAAAGGATTCCAATGATTCATATACTCTTCCAGTAGATAAAATTATTGAGATTGTTCGCACTTCGTATCATAATGGAGCTACTACGGTTCTCTTACAAGGAGGCCACAATTCTTCTATTGATTTAGATTATTATTCTGAATTAATAAAAAGAGTACTAAAAGAAGTACCGGGGATACATTTACATGCTTTTTCAGCACCAGAAATTCACTCTATTGCAAAATATACAAATAAAACAAGCAAAGATATCTTGAAATTATTTTGGGACTTAGGCCTAAGAACAATGCCCGGGGGTGGGGCGGAAGTTCTTTCTAATAAAGTCAGAAAAAAGATAAGCCCACTTAAAATTTCTGCTGATGATTGGATGAGAATAACTAGAGAAGCACATATAGTGGGATTTAAGACAACTGCAACTATGATGTTCGGACATTTAGAAGAGGATGAAGATATAGTTGAACATTTAGGAAAAATAAGAGAATTACAAGATGAAACAAATGGATTTCTCTCTTTTATCCCATGGACTTTTAAACCAGAAAATACTTTTATTGGAAATAAAATTAAATCCGAGATTGGCGGTGATAGGTACTTAAGAGTGTTGGGACTATCAAGAATTTTTCTTGATAACTTTAAGCATATACAAGGTTCATGGTTTACTCAGGGTTTTAAAGTGGGTGGTATGTCTTTGCATTATGGAGCCAATGATGTTGGTGGAACCTTGCTTCAGGAAAATGTTTTAAAACTTGCAAACAATCCTTACAAGGCAGGGATTAATCAAATTATTCACCTAATTAAATCAGAAGGTTTTCAACCTATTCAGAGAAATACTTTTTACGAGCCAATCAAATCTTATTAGTAAGTATTTCCTCAGAGAATATATTTATTTCTTTTTTATGTAATTCAGGATTTTCTTGCCAATGAATTATAGTTGCAAACATATCCTTTACAAATATTTGAATTTCTTCATTATCTGAGTCCCATATCTTATCTACAGAAAATAAAGATATAAATTTCTTTGAGAAATAAGTCTGCTCGAACTGAGTAGATTTAAGTTCATTTCTTTTAAATCTGACACAACAATAAGAATCGGCACATATAATGCTATATTTCTCATTCAACCCCAGAATCATAGACTTGGCAATTACTAGGCCTTGGCATATTACATAGAATAAATCTAAATTTATCTTGGAAAAATCGATTTTTTCAAATAAATTATCACTAAGAACAGCTTTTCCCTTGTATATTAAACGAGGCAAATCCTCATTATGGATTAGTTGGCTAGGAAAATCAGTTATTACCTGACACATAGAAAAACTGGAGCTTACATCTTCCCATATAGCCCTTTTTTTCTCTTCTAAAGTGAGTTCCGCCACAGTAAGAAATTATAACCTAGATTGAATAAAGCTTATATTGTATGTAAAATACATAGAGTTTTTTGGAAGATATAAAAATGGATTTTACTAAATTAGAAGATAGGCTACTTAACAAAGAAGAAGATATTACCTTCGATGAGGCTTTAGAGCTTACAAATACACCTAATGACAAAATCTTAGAACTTACATCTCTTGCAAGAAGAGTGACTTTGAAATATAAGGGTGACGGAGTTTTCCTTAGATCAATTATTAGTGCCAAAACAGGAGATTGCTCAGAAGATTGTTCGTTTTGCTCACAGTCGGTACATTATTCTTCGCCAATTTCTAAGCATCCCTTTTTAGATCCAGACGAGGTCCTTCAAGCAGCGCTCCAATCAGAAAAAATGGGTGCATTTGATTTTTGTATAGTTATTGCAGTCAAAGGTCCAAACAAAAGACAATTTCAAAAAGTTTTAGAATCTATAGAATTAATTAAGAAACATACTAAGCTCGAGATAGGTTGTTCTTTAGGTAGTTTAACTAAAGAACAAGCAGATGCTCTGGGTGAAGCAGGAGTATGGAGATATAATCACAATATAGAAGCTTGCAAGGAGTACTTCCCTAACATTTGCTCTACTCATACTTATGAAGATAGAGTTAGCACAGCAAAACTTGTGAAAGAGGCTGGGATGGAGCTTTGTTGCGGCGGAATAATTGGTATGGGAGAAACTGTCAAACAAAGAATACAACTAGCTTTTGAGATTAAAGAACTTGATCCACACACTGTTCCAATTAATTTTCTTAATCCAAGAAAGGGGACTCCTTTAGGTCATTTGAAGCCTTTGCCCAGTTTGGAAGCTATTAAAACTATTGCGATTTTTAGATTGATAATGCCTAGTAAAGTTTTAATGTCAGGTGGAGGAAGAGAAATCACATTAAGAGATCTTCAATCTATGGGAATTATGGCTGGATCAAATGGAATGATAATAGGCAATTATTTAACTACTGTAGGCCGATCTCCGGAAGAGGATCTTAAAATGATAGAAGACTTAGAAATACCTATTAGGGATAGATACAGCTAAATCTAAAATCTATAATGACCTCAAAATCAAATATTAAATCATATGATCTAGATTATATTTGGCATCCTTTTACCCAAATGAAAGAGTATGCAGAAGAAGAGCCTCTTGTAATTGAGGATTCTGATGGCGTCTATTTAATTGATTCTGATGGTAAAAAATATATTGATGGTGTTTCTTCTTTGTGGGTGAATATACATGGTCACAAAGTAGAAAAAATTGACAATGCTGTTAAAAAACAATTAAATAAGAATTCACATTCTACTCTGTTAGGTATTACAAACCCATCAGCAGCTATTTTAGCAAAAAAACTAATTGATATAGCACCTAAAGGGTTGAAAAAAGTCTTTTATTCTGGAGATGGAGCAAGTGCTGTAGAAGTCGCATTAAAGATGGCTTTTCATTATTGGATTCTAAGAAACAAGCCAGAAAAACAGAAATTTATTTGTCTCAAAGACGGATACCATGGAGACACATTAGGAGCGGTTTCTGTTGGAGGAATTGATATTTTTCATTCAACTTATAAGCCTCTTCTCTTTGAGTCCTTACAGATTTCTTCATATGATTCTTCGAATCAAACACTTCTTGAACTAGAAGAGATTCTGGATAAAAAATCTGATGAAGTAGCTGCGATTATTCTTGAACCTTATGTTCAAGCTGCAGGTGGAATAAAAGTTGCCAGTCCTGGATATTTAAAGAAAATTAAAATCCTTTGTGATAAATACAATATTCTTTTAATTGCAGACGAAGTAGCAACTGCATTTGGAAGGACAGGAGAAATGTTTGCCTGCAATCATGATAGTGTTACACCCGACATACTAGTTCTTGGTAAAGGTTTAACCAGTGGTTATTTGCCACTGTCGGCCACAATAACAACACAAGATATTTTTGATGCTTTTCTAGGAGAAGCGGATGAACTTAAAACTTTCTTCCATGGTCATAGCTACAGTGGAAATCCTCTAGCCTGTGCAACTGGTATTGCTAATTTGGAAATTTTTGAAGAAGAAAAAACTATTTTCAAAATAAAGAAAACTGTTGAAATTTTAGAGGACGAATTAAAAGAATTTAGGGGGCTTAGTCATGTAAGCGACATAAGAAACAAAGGTCTTATGGCAGGCATTGATTTAAAAAAAGATCCAAGCAAGGGTATTTCTTATAAAATAAATGAAAGGATAGGTAAAAAAGTATGTGATTTAGCAAAAGAAGAGGGTGTTTTGATTAGACCATTAGGTGACACTATAGTTATAATGCCTCCTGTTTCAATAAAAGAAAAAGAGCTTAAAAAACTTACTAGATCAATATATAAATGTATTAAAATAGTTACTGAGGATGAAAAAGAATAATTTTGAGAAATCGATATCGAAACAACTAAAAGATATTAAGAGAGCAAATTTACATAGGACCTTAATAGAAATTTCTAGCTCTATGGGTCCAGAAATAAAAATTGCAAATAAGGAATTATACCAATTTGCATCAAACAACTATTTAGGTATAACCATAAATCCCGAGGTTGTAAAAGCATCTATAGATGGCTTAAAAATTTTTGGTACAGGAACAGGTGGGTCTAGACTTGTTACTGGAACATCATCATTACATAAAGAACTAGAAAAAGAAATAGCGGCTTTCAAAAAAACTGAAGACGCAATAGTTTTTAGTTCCGGTTATTTGGCAAACATAGGGACAATTTCAAGTCTAATGGGGGAAAATGATGTTATTTTTAGCGATGAACTTAATCATGCATCACTAATAGATGGCTGTAAAATTTCGAAAGCCAAGACTGTAATTTACAAACATTGCGACATGGAAGACCTGGAAAGAAAAATTATCTCGTTCTCTAAAGGAATGAATCAAAGAATGATTCTAACAGATAGCGTCTTTAGCATGGATGGAGATATAGCCCCGTTAGATAAAATAATTGAATTGTGTAAAAAATATGACTGTATATCAATGATAGACGAGGCTCATGCTACAGGAGTTCTTGGGAAAAATGGTGCTGGTGCTAGTGAGTTTTTTAATATTGAAGACAAAGTAGATATATGTATGGGTACTCTCTCTAAAGCAATAGGTTCAATTGGAGGATATGTAGCAGGATCCTTTGATTTGATAGACTTTCTAAAAAATAAAGCACGATCATTTATATTTGACACATCTCTTCCAGCATCTACTCTTAATGCTTCGATTTCAGCAATAAGAATTATTCGTGAAAACAATTCTATAAGAGAAAACCTAAGTAACAATATAAAAAACCTGTCGAACTTTTTAGATGAGAATCAGTTTCCTCATTTTAATTCCCAAACGGCTATTGTTCCAATATTAATAGGTGGAGAAAAAGAAACTCTAAAAGTTTCAGATTCACTCTTGTCTAATGGTGTATTTATTCCAGCTGTAAGACCGCCATCAGTCCCAGCTGGCAAATCAAGAATCCGAATTACATTAATGGCTTTACATAAGAAAAAGCATATGGACCGACTCTTTGAATCTTTATTCTCCATCAAAAAAATGATAGACAAGACACAAAGAGGAAGTAAGATTAAAGCAGAAAGAGGAACCAAGCTGCTATCTAAATTAGATAATGATTTTGAGGTATTTTGGAAGTTGCTTGCAGGAAGAAAGATAAATAAGAAAAAAGCAAGACTAGAATATTTGAAGATAAATACTAATCTAAGTGCCGAAGATTTGGCTCAAAGATTTAATCAACTTTATAATCAAACTGATGATGAAAAATATGTCCCCTATCCTGAAAGATGGCTAAAATATGAGAGATGGAATGATGAACTAATCGAGGTCTCTAAAGGAGAAAGAGTTTATCGTGATAAGCAAGGATATGTAATATCAAAAGAAGATTGGGAAAAGGAGCAGGTCTAGCCTAGCTAAAATGAAAAGAGTTATATTTTTACTTCTAGATGGTTCTAGAGTTGAGGCCATAAACAAATATTTAGATTTAGGTTATTTACCTAATTTAAAGAATCTAATAGAGAATAAAGGGTCTAATCAAAGTGCTATAACGGTATTTCCATCAACAACAGGTCCTGCATATGTTCCATTTCTCATGGGTCTATATCCAGGGAATGCAAATCTTCCAGGAATTAGATGGTTTGATAAATATAAATATTCTAAGAGTAAGTGGAATCGCGATGGACATAGAAGCTATGTAGGCATTGAATCTATATTTCTTAATTCGGATATTAAAAAATCAAAAAAGACAATATTTGAATACATTCCTCAATCAAGATCAATATTTAATGAAATAACTAAAGGAATCAACCCAAAGTTCAATATGACAAAGTTAGCGAAGATATATTACAAAATGAAATCACACTTCTTTGGTTCAAACGATATCGACTCTTTGGCGATGAGAAAACTACTAGAGGCGATAGATACAGATGCGGAATTTATTTTTTGTTGTTTGCATGGAGTAGATTCAAACTCCCATATATATGGGTGCAATCATAATGCTGTAATAGATTCTTATAAAGAGTTTGATTTAAATCTGGGTTTAGTTATTAATAAAATAAAAAAAAGAAATGAGATGAAAGATACGCTATTGATTATTACTAGTGATCATGGCCATTCTGACACTGCTATTCACATAGATTTAGTAGAGTTTCTTCAATCAAGAGGACATAAGGTTTTATCTTATCCTATGATATTTAATAAATATTTATCAGATATAGATTGTTCGGTTATGGTTTCAGGCAATTCAATGGCTCATATATACCTAAGAAGTGAGTCTAATTGGAAAAATAAAACTCATTTTCCGGAATCCGACAAATTGATTAATGACTTGTTAAAAACTGATGGTATTGATTTAGTTCTTACTTTAAATGAAAAACAACAAATCCAAGTTAGAAGCAAGAAAGGTTTTGCATTAATAGAAGAAAAAGAAAATCTAATTTACTATAAACCATTGAAAGATGATCCGTTTAATTATAAAGAAATGAATGAGATGCTCAGTTTTGAAGAAATTTTAAGAGAGACTCAGAATTCTGATTATCCTGATGCAATTACACAGATTGTTCAGCTTTTTAAATCACCAAGATGCGGAGATATAGTTATAAGTGCAGAAACGGGTTATGATCTAAGAAAAGATTACGAATATCCTGAACACAAGTCTTCTCACGGCTCTCTTAAAAGAGAACATATGGTTGTCCCTCTAATTGTAAACAAAAAAATAAATGATAAGAATATAAGAACCGTTGATTTGTTTCCTACAATTCTAAATTATCTTGGTAAAGATTTAATAGATGGTATTGATGGAAAAAATCTAAATATTGATTAAATCTTTTTTATTTAGAAGTTTCCTGAGATCCTTTTCTGTTTCTTCTTCCTTAGTCTTTTCAGTTGCACTAATTTCTTTAACTAATCTTGTAAAAGCATTTTCAAGTATTTTTTGTTCACCAAAAGACAACTCTTTTGTTTTCGAAATATCATTAATTTCTCTAAAAACTTCACCAGCTTTAATTATATTCCCTGTCTTTAATTTTTCCGTATATGTCCTATATCTTTTATTCCAACTAACATTGTCCTCGATTTTATACCTACTTTTCCCCTTAATTAAGAGCCATAATTCTTTTAGCTCGCTTTTTTTTGCAATAGGCCTTAAGCCCCTCGCATTCACTGAACTCTGGGGAATCATAACAGTTACGTCGCTATCTACCACTTTAAGGATTAGGAATTTATGCGAAACATTAGCAATATTTTTTTCTTCAATTGAGGCTACCGTTACAAGGCCATGGGATGGGTAGACGGCTTTATCACCGACTTTATACATAAATTTATTATCTCACATTTCATATTCTACCGCAATTTGTATTTAATACTTTTTTGATTGACTAAATAAATAATAATGATTTATATTCAACATATGGATGTTAACAATTTGTTGAGAACTTTTGAAAGACACTTAAGAGGAGAGAACTTGTCTGAAAACACAGTAGTTACTTACTTGGGCGATATACTTTTTTACTTTTCAGAACAAAACTGTGTCAAAGAAAATGTGGATCCAAAAAAATTTTCCAAAGCTATAAGCAAAGAAACCATTACAAACTACTTTCAAAATATTATTTTTTCAGACAAGTATAAGAATAATCTTAAGCTTAAAGGCAAACTAAGAAGAACTGCGTCAAAAAAAATTTCCGCATTTTCTAAATTTTTTACATATTTGGAAAGGGAAGGGATATTAGACAAAAATTATTTAAAAGGAATAGATCGTACTGAATTAATAGGAAAGCATGAAAAAAGCATTGAACACAAGAACTATATAGATCAAAAAAAGCTTTATCTCTTTGTTGAAGAGCTAGAGAAGCTTTATAAAGGTAGCAAAGATAATTATCTTCAATTAAGAGATGTTTCTATACTTTTTGTTCTTATTTTTTCAGGATTAAGAGCATCGGAAGTTGCAAATATAAGTATTGGAAATATAGATTTAGATAACAATATAATTAAAAACGTTACAAGAAAAAGAGGAGAAAAGGTTGAAATTCCTATTGAGTCTCATTATCTTAAACCAGCAATGACTGATTATGTTAATCTGAGAAAAAGAAAACCTTTCGATCATAACCAGTTATTTACTAATAATAGAGGAGGGAGAATTTCAAGACACCTAATTTATAAAATAGTAGAGAAATATTCATTAAAATCACTTGGCTATAGAGTCCACCCTCATACTTTTAGACACACATTTGCTACATGTTTATTGTTGAACGGCGCTACAACAGCTGAGGTAAAAACTATGCTTGATCATAAAAATATTGCTTCTACTGAAGTATATGAGCATGTAAATGAAATAAAAACTAAGTATAATCTTATAAATAATTTTTATAAAAAATAGAATTATTATTTAAGTGTAATTACAACATGAAGAAGAATATTCAAATCGCAAAGACTTTAATTGAAGCTTTGCCGTATATTAAAAAATTTAATTCGAAAACCATTGTACTTAAATATGGTGGAAGCATAGGTTCAAAAGATTTTTCTAACTTTGCAACGGATTTAGTTTTGATGAAATTGGTTGGTATAAATCCCATTGTTGTACATGGAGGAGGAATTGAAATCAATAAAGCATTGAAACTTAGTGGCATTGAGTCAGAATTTATAAATGGACTTAGAATTACTTGTGATAAAAGCATGAAGATAGTTGAAAAAACTTTGATTAGCAAAGTAAACAAGGAAATTGTATTAAAAATTAATTATAATGGTGGTAATGCAATTGGTGTTTCCGGCAAAGATAATCAATTACTTAAAGTGAAGAAGCTTAAATCCGCTGATGGCGACTTGGGAAGGGTAGGAGAAATAATTAAGGTCAATACAAAGTCTATTAAGAAATTGCAAGATTTAGGCTACATACCAGTAGTGGCACCAATTGGTTGTGACAATAGAGGCGTTACTTATAATATTAATGCTGATCATGTAGCTTCAAAGGTCGCTTCCTCGATAAAAGCAGAAAAATTAATTGTTCTTACAAATGTTTCTGGAATATCTGGCAAAAATGGGAAATTGATATCATCGCTAAGTAAGAGCCAAGCAAATTCTCTTATCAAGAAAGGGATTATAAAAAAGGGGATGCTCCCAAAGGTTAAATGTTTAGTTGAAGCTTTATCTGGAGGAGTTGCAAAAGCTCATATTATTGACGGCAGGATTCCGCATGCCGTTATATTGGAAACTTTTACTGATGCGGGAATAGGTACAGAGATTTTATTATGAGGAAATTTTGAAAAAGTCAGGGTTAATTTTTAAAAACAATAAATATTTAATTCAGAATTATCAAAGATACCCGATAAGTATAGTAAAAGGGGCAGGTTCATGGGTTTATGATTCCAAGGGTAAAAAATATTTGGATTTTACTAGTGGTATAGCTGTAAACAACCTTGGACATAATAATAAAAAAATAAATTCATCAATTATTAGCCAATTAAAGAAAATTACCCATGTTTCCAATCTATTTCTAATAGAAGAACAGATTGATTTTGCAAAAGAATTGATAAAATCTAAGCCAGGATATAAAGCTTTTTTCTGCAATAGTGGAACTGAAGCAAATGAAGCAGCAATTAAGCTAGCAAGAAAGTGGGGGATTTTTAATGGAAAAAAGAAAGTTATTATATCCGTTTCAGGGGCATTTCATGGGAGAACACTAGGGTCTTTAAGTGCCACTAGTCCAAACAAATATAGACAAGGCTTTTATCCTTTAGTGCCAGGCTTTAAATCCGTAGAATTTAATAATATTAATAAGATAGAAGAAGTCGTAAGAAAAAATAAAAATATAGCTGCAATAATACTAGAGCCAATTCAAGGTGAGGCTGGTGTTAAATTCGCAGAGAAAAGTTATTTAAATAAAATTCAAAATATATGTAGAAGAAACAAAATTTTACTTATACTTGATGAAATTCAAGTTGGTTTGGGAAGAACGGGAAAATTATATTGCCATGAACATTTTAATTTAAAACCAGATATTATCTGTTTAGCCAAAGGACTGGGAGGCGGCCTTCCTTGCGGTGCAATACTTGCTAATTCAAAAATAGCAGATTTTTTGACACCAGGATCGCATGGTACAACTATGGGTGGAAACCCATTGTCTATGTCAGCTGGGCTTGCGTACTTGAGCCAAATAAACAAGAAGAGTTTTCTTAAAGAAATAGACAAGAAAGGTAAGTATTTTCTTGATGAGTTAAAAAAAATTGAGAAACATAATGCTGTGAGAGAAGTAAGAGGATTAGGTTTAATATTGGCTGTTGAGTTCTATTCTGATAAGGTTGCAAAACAATTTTCTCAGTTATGTATAAAAAAAGGACTTTTGGTAATACTTACAGAAAAATTTAATATTAGAATCTTACCACCTCTTAATGTTAAACTTACTGAGATAAGGAAATCAATAGAAATATTTAATTCTGTTTTTGAAGAAATAAATGAGTAAGTCGTTAATAGTAACTTCAGATTTTACAAAAGAAGATTTAGAATCTATTTTTGATTCAGCAAAATCTTTTAAAAGTAATAAAATCAGTGAGAAACATCAAGGAAAGATTATCGGATTATTGTTTGAAAAATTTTCAACTAGAACAAGACTTTCTTTTGAGGCAGCTATATCTAAATTAGGAGCTAACCCTATTTATATAAATAAGTCTGATACACAAATATCAAGAGGTGAATCAATAGAAGAGACAGGAAAAATATTCTCCCTTTATCTTGATGCTTTGGTTTACAGAACATCGAACCATAAAAACTTAGAAGAATTTTCTAAATTTTCTTCAATACCAACAATTAATGCACTTTCAGATTTAGAGCACCCAACTCAAATTATTTCAGATATTTTCACAATTCAAAATGAAAATCAATCACGTAAGGAGATAAAAGATTTAAAAATAGTTTATTTAGGGGATGGTAACAATATTGCTAATTCTCTAAATTCCATTGCGGAGATCTTAGATTTGAATTTAACTATTTGCACCCCAGTTGGATACGAACCTAAAGAGATGAAATATTGGAAGGAAGACCCATTTGAAGCGATTAGTGAAGCAGATGTTGTATATACAGACGTTTGGACTAGTATGGGAAGCGAAGGCGAGGAAAAGAAAAGAATTAAAGATTTTAAAAATTATCAGGTAAATTCAGATTTGATAAAATTAGCTAAAAAAGATTATCTATTTATGCATTGTCTACCTGCACATATTGGAGAAGAAGTCACTCAGGAAATCATCGAATCTGCTAATTCTATAATCTATAAGCAAGCTGAAAACAAAAAATATATAGCGATGGGAATAATTGATTTTCTTTTAAGCTAGATTTTAACTAAACATAGCCTTACTTCTCTTTGATTTATGAAAACCAATTGCAAAACGATGAGCCTCATCTCTTGCTTTAATTAATATATTAAGCTCATCTTGGTTGCTATTGAAGTCGACAGGTAATTTTTTATTAGGCAAATATATTTTGTCTCTCTCTTGTTTATTTTTAGATTTAGCAATGGAAGCAATATTAATATCACTATCTATAATTTTATGTATTTTATTCAGATGACCTTTTCCTCCATCAATAAGAAGCAGGTCGGGTTTTTCCCATCCAGACTCCCCAATTCTTTTTAATCTTCTTGATACTACTTCTTCCATCATTGCGTAATCATTCGGTCCACGTGTCTTAATTTTAAATTTCCTATAAAGATTTTTCTCCGATTTTCCATTTATAAAGGTTACCATCGAACCGACTGAGTTTTTTCCTTGAATATTTGATATATCGAAGCATTCAATCCTTCTAGGAATTCTATCCAAATTCATTATCCTTTTTAAACCCTCTAATAATGAGCTAGTATCCTTTTCGGATTTGATATTCTTTTTTATATAATCATCTGCATTTTTAGTTGCTAATTCAATAAGCATATTTTTTTTACCCTTCTTTGGAGCTTCAACTTTTATCTTGCGTGAACTTATTTCTAATAAATCCTCCTTTAGTTCAGTTAAATAAATAAATTTATCAGATACTAGAACAGTATTGGGTATAGAAATTTGTTTTGAATAAAATTGGGAGATAATTTGATAAATTTCCATCTGTAGTTGTTTTGTTTTGCTTGTAAAATACAAATCAGCTTTATCTATAATATATCCTCCTCTGAGAAACAATATAATTATTTGAACCTTATTGTTTTGAGTTTTAAAGCCTACTACATCTAAATTTCCTATTTTCTTTAATATTTGATTATCAAAAAGATTAGTAGTATTAAGTATTTCTAGTTGATCTCTATAAAAAGCTGCTTCTTCAAATCTTTCTTGTGTAGCCATTGATTCCATATTTTTCTTAATTTTACTTCCTAATTTATTTAATTTTCCGTTGAATATATTTACTACAGAATCCATGTTGTCTTTATACTTCTTTTCTAATCCATTTTCGTCGCAAGGGCCTAAACATAATCCTATATTTTTAAATATACAGGCTCTAATTCTGTGTCTATTAAATTTATTATCACTACAATCTCTAATTCCAAACATTTTTTGTATTAATCTTTTAGTTTTGTATAATGCATTCGAAGACTTAAAAGGACCTAGATATATCGATTCTTGATCATCACATTTTCTGGAAATTGAAATTCTAGGATAAAGTTTGTTTATCTCTAATTTTAAAGATGCATACGTTTTATCATCTTTCAGAAGAACATTATATTTGGGTTGTTTATTTTTTATAGCTTTATTTTCTAATATTAATGCATCCGCTTCAGTTTGAGTAGAAATAAAGTCTAAGCTATTTGCTTCTTCCATTAAAAAATCTATTTTCCCCCTTAGATTTTTTGAGCTATAAAAATAAGATTTTACACGCTTTTTTATATTTTTTGCCTTACCAATATAGATTGGCTTGTTGTCCTGATTTTTGAATATGTATATTCCAGGATTCTCCGGCAAATCAGATAATTGTTTTTTATCTATAATCACATATTTATGTTAAACGATTTTATAAATTTAGAAAATCTGCTAACTTTTAATAGTATGGACGAAAAGACAATAGGGAGAATAATCAGAAAAATGCAGAAATGCAGGAGAAACAGCCCTCCTACTGCTGTAGAAAGCTTTGTTCAGCTAAATAGGAAAAAGAATCCTTTTAAGGTTTTAGTCTCCACAATAATTAGCTTAAGAACTAAAGATGAAGTAACTTATGAATCTGCCAAGTCGTTATTCAAACTTGCTACTACACCACAACGAATGTCATCTTTAACTATAAGAGAGATACAAAAAGCAATTTATCCTTGCGGTTTCTATAAAAATAAATCAAAAGTCATAAGGAATTTATCTAAAAAAATTGAAATTGAATATAATGGAATAACTCCAGATTCAATAGATGAATTATTGAAATTTAATGGTGTTGGAAGGAAGACTGCAAACTTAGTTGTAACATTGGGATACGATAAGCCTGGTATTTGTGTTGATACCCATGTGCATAGGATATTCAATAGAATAGGATACGTCGAAACTAAAACTCCTGATGAAACCGAGTTTGCTCTTAGAAAGAAATTGCCCAAAAAATACTGGAAACCTATAAATTCTTTATTGGTATTTTATGGTCAAAAGATTTGCAAACCAATTTCACCATATTGTACAAAATGTGAAATAAAAAAAGACTGTAAAAGAAACGGAGTAAAAACAAACAGATAAAAGCCCTAAGGTTTTATCGCTAGAGCTTTTATCATTATTTTTTTAAACACTGTAGTACATTACAAATTCAAATGGATTAGGTCGTGCACGCCAAGGTGTAATTTCCTCATCCATTTTATAATTAATGTATGCTTCAATTAAATCCTCAGTGAATACTCCACCTTCTAAAAGAAACTTGTGATCTTTCTTTAAAGCATCTAAAGCTTCATCTAGTGCTGCAGGAACAGAAGGATACCTGTTTAGCTCCCTTTCGGAGAGAGAATATATGTCTTTCTCTAATTCAGGAGTTGGCTTGATTTTATTTCTAATTCCATCGAGACCAGCCATTAAAAGAGCAGAAAAAATTAGATAGCAATTTCCAGCAGGATCTGGAAATCTGGTTTCAATTCTTTTTGCTTTAGGGCTCTCTGAATACATTGGAATTCTTATAGCAGCACTTCTATTTCTTGCTGAATGAGCAAGAATAATAGGTGCTTCATACCCAGGCACGAGTCTTTTGTATGAATTAATTGTAGAGTTTGAGAATGCACAAATTGCTCGAGCATGCTTTAAAACTCCTCCTACATAATGTAACGCAGTATCACTTAAGCCCGCGTATTTTTTTCCTGCGAATAGGGGACTTGACCCTTTCCAAATAGATTGATGAACATGCATCCCAGAGCCATTATCTACGTATACAGGTTTAGGCATAAAAGTAGCTGATTTGCCATGAAGTTTTGCAACATTTTTAACAATATATTTATACCACATAACATTATCTGCCATTTCTTTTAGCGGAGCAAATTTCATATCTATTTCAGCTTGACCTGGACCTCCAACTTCATGATGATGACACTCAACTGTAAGACCACAGTCTTGCATAACACTAACCATTTCCGACCTTACATCTTGATAAGTATCATTAGGCGAAGTCGGGAAATACCCTTCCTTGTATCTAATTTTATGTCCAAGATTTGGAACTTCGTCTTCTCCTGAATTCCATTCACCCTCTACAGAGTCAACTGAATGAAATGCTTGATTTGGAGAGAACTCATATCTAACATCATCAAAAATAAAAAATTCTAATTCTGGACCAAAGAACGCTTTGTCTCCAACACCTGTTTTTTTAAGATAATTTTCTGCTTTTGTTGCAACATATCTTGGATCTTTATCATATCTCTGTTTAGTAATAGCATCCTTAATATCACAAATTATTGATAGAGTAGGGTGAGATGTAAATGGATCCAAAACTGCTGTAGCAGGATCAGGAATAATCAACATATCACTGTTATTTATGTCCTGCCATGCTCTAATACTTGAACCATCGAAACCCAAACCATCCTTAAAAACTCCTGCATCAATTTCTGAAGCAGGGAATGAAGTATGCTGCCAAGTACCTAACAAATCACAAAATCTTAAATCTACAAATTCAACTTTTTTAGATTTTATTAGCTTCAAAACATCATTAACTTTATATCCCATGAAACACCTCCTAAATATTTCATATTGAAAAACTATTATTTTTTTTATACTGCTGAGTCGCCACTTTCGCCAGTTCTAATTCTAATAGCCTGTTCGATAGGTAAAACAAAAATCTTTCCATCTCCTATTTTATCTGTATTGGCAGAAGATTGAATAGCACTGATTACACCGTCAACTTTATCGTCTGGTACAGCAATTTCTATTTGAACTTTAGGTATAAATTCTATCTCATACTCAGCTCCTCTATAAACTTCTGTGTGTCCTTTTTGTCTACCGAAACCCTTGACCTCAGAAACTGTCATTCCAGTTACTCCAGCAGCTTTTAATGCTTCTTTAACGTCATCTAACTTAAAGGGCTTAATCACAGCCTGAATCATTTTCATATTGATTCCTCCAAATATTAAAAATTTGTATCTTTATAATGATACATTTAAAAGAAATAGTACGAAAGGAACATCTCTTTTTTGTATGTAGTGCAAAAATCGTGCCAAAATCTTACTATTTTCTAGCGCTAAATTTCAGTCCCGTTTTGGCTCTATCCCAAGTTTTGTCGTTAATTTCTTTAAGTTCTGCTACTTTAACCTTTTGGGAAGCTGTCATAGGGAATCCACCGTCAAATATCTCAATAAACCTTGGAACCATGGCGATAATAGTTTTTTCAGCCATCCAAGTGCAAAATTCAGCATGATCGTATTTTTCACCATCTTGCAATATTATGTTTAGCTTTAGTTCATCATCTGACACATCTGGAAGCCTTACACCTACAGCTATAGCATCTTGTATTGCAGGATACTCTAAAGCTAAATCTGCTACAGCTATTGGATCAACATTTTCACCAGAAACTCTAAGACGAGAGTATCTTCCTTGGAAATAATATCTTCCATCTGTTCCAGCTGCAAAAATATCATCAGAATTAAAAAATCCATCATCATCAAAGGCTTCTCTTGTTCTTCTTTCGTCTTTAAAATATTCGTTAAGCGTAGTGTTCGGAACCAGAGGTCTAATAAAAAGTAATCCTTTAGAACTTTCAGGGGGTGTTTTTTCTGTTTCGGGATCCCAGTGAGGCTTGATAACTTCTTCTATATTCTCAGGATTTCTAATTTCTAGATAGTATCCATCCACAGTATAACCACATGAACCTGTTCTTTCATCTTCCGCATATTTCCATAGAGGCATACCCATCTCTGTTGAACCATAACCTTCGATTATTTTTAAAGAGAATCTTTTTTCAAATTCTTTAAGATTCTTTGGAGCAGGTCCAGCGAGAACAAATCTTATATTATGCTTCTGGTCATACTCGCTAGGTTTGGAAGACCATAAATATTCCGATACAGCACCTAAAAAGTTTGTTATTGTTGCTCCACAGTCATGAGCCCACTTAAAAAAGTTTGATGCAGAAAATCTAGGGAAGAAAACAGCGGTAGCTCCTGCACCAATGGCACTAAACAAACACATAGCCTGTGCGTTTGCATGACCTAATGAAAGTACGCTCATCATAGTGTCTTCTGAGCCAACACCTTGTTGCAAATAACTTCTCACAGTCATTATTATTCCACCGTGTTCTCTAACAACACCCTTCGGCAAACCCGTAGTTCCTGAAGTAAACATACATCTTTCTTGGTCTTTGATTAAAACTTCTACATTAGGGTTTTCACTTGAAAACTCATAAAGATTATCAAAAGGTTCGGCATCTATATTTCCAACCTTATCAGGTACATCTGATTTTTCTCCTGTTACATAAACAACTTTTAAATTCTCCAATTTGTCTGCTATCTCTTCTATAAGAGGTAGTCCTGAAGGATCTACAACCAATGCAATCATTTCTGAATAATTTACAACATAGGATAATCTTTCCCCCTTCTCATCTTTATTTATAGGAACTTGGACTCCACCAGTTTTATGAATAGCAAGAATAGATAAAACGAATTCAGCGCAGTTAAGCATGTACATACCAACTTTGTCACCTTTCTTAACACCAACTTTATCTATCAAGCCATTTGCAACTTGATTGGCCTTTTCATTTGTTTCTTTG
>JAYYZJ010000009.1:0-12128 GCA_036340075.1 Thermodesulfobacteriota bacterium
TCTCTTGCTCCATCGAGATATCTTGTATAGTCAGCTTTTAAAACAATGTTGTATATTGGTTTTACAGAAATACCAGTTGTATGATATTTTGTTCTGTAATCAATGTTTCTTTCAGCAGATGCTTCAACTTCATCATGAAAATTCAAATATTCATATCTGTAGAATGGAGCAACATACCAAGAAGTTCCAATATATGGACCTAAATCATGAGCTACTTCACCATAATAACCAACTTGTTTCTTACCAAATTTAAGGTGTTTAGCTGATGTCAAAGTATTGTTCAACCTTTGTACGTGACTAAAGTTATTTTCTGCATAAAGGAAAACATATTCAATGTCCATAACCTCACCTTTAGTGAATACACTAAGCATTTGAACTGAAGTGTGTGGATCATTAACTTCAAAACCAGTTACACCTGAACTTGGGTTAACTTTACCTTCATACCATGATCCACCAATCATCATGTTTGGTGTCAATTGATATTCAAGTCTACCTATAGTAGCCATTTCATTTGAAACTGTTTGACTTCCTTTACCTCTAAAATCTCTCATTCCACCACCTTGCTTAGTGACTCCTGGATATTTTAAAGAGGTTACATAATACAATTTATAGTCTAACTTCTCACCAAGTTGTCCGAAAATACCGACTCCGTTTTCTCTTGATGTTGTAGGTATAATTTTGTTTTCTGTCCATGGTCTATAAACTCCATGGAAAAGAGTTGGTTCATGCTTCTCATTTATTATTCCTAAAGGGAGTAATAAAAGACCGGCTCTTGCACCTAACTTACCATTTGTTGCTTTTGGTGCGTAATCGATATAAGCAAACTCAAGATATGATTCGTCTGCGTGCTCAAATTCAACTTCAGTGTTTAATGTCCACTCGTCATCGAACTTGTAACCAACATAAAGAATACCTCTGTATGCATCAGATTGATCATATTTGTCTCCTTCAATATATGCTTTGTTTACTATTTCACCATATCCACCGATTGCTAAACCTTTGGATGTGTTGTAAACCTTTGAAGCTGCAGCACCAAATCCTCTTTGAGAACCTAATTCACCACCAAATAATTCTTGGTTTTTTAGTCTCTCGATTTCTTCTGCTAAAATATCAATTTTTTCACTAGTGGAAGCTCCAGAAAGCTTATCACTTGTTGATACATCAGCAGTGTCTTTAGAGAGGGATGGCATGCTAGACATTGAAAGAACCACAAATAGAAAAATTAAAAAACTTACCGTTCTATTCATATCTTACCTCCTAAGATAATCTAGATATCATGGACCCCCTAGGTCTATGATATCCGGATATATATATTATTTGTTTTTTACATTTAGTCAAGTAAAAAAGGGAGGTTTATTCACTTTAAGTTATTAAAAATCTCAATAGATTTACCATCAGAGTTATATTCGATAATCAAAAATTGAGCGTTTTTTAATGTGGATATCTTACTTAGAGCTATTTCTAGAGGCATAGATATCAAAGCAGTTGAGATAGCATCGGCAAAGATAGGATCATCAGAAACTACACTTATTGATAAATTTTTATTGTTTTTAGAGTCATTTGATAAGGGGCTTATAATATGAGATTTAATTTTATTTTTTAGAATAAAGCTTTTACTGTAAGTGTTAGATGTTGAAATTGATAAATTATTAATTGGAACACTAATAGACTTGGTATCGTTCTTTTTGTTGGAATTTCTTATAGTGCTTTTCCAATCATGATTTGTAGAAATTGTTGTTATATTTCCTCCAAAGTTTATCATGGCATCTTGGATTCCATCTTCTATCAAGCTTTCTATCATAAGATTTATTACATATCCTTCAGCTATTCCACCAAAATCAATCTGTATACATTGATTTTCTTTTGAAATTGTTCCTTTGTCTGATTTATAAATTATTTTTTCTAGACCGGTACATTCCTTAATAATCTTTTCATATTCTTTTCTTGTCATATTTATTTGAGCTGTTGTTTCGTAATTAACCATACTTGTTATTCTGCCTAGAGTTATATCAAAATATTTGTCAGAGATTTTATTGTATTTGTTAGATAGCTCATAAAGAGTTCTAAAGTCGTTTGAAATCTTCATTTCTTTTTTTGAATCCAATTGATTGAATTGCGATACTTCTGACTCTTTATCGTAATTATTAAATATTTTACTTTTTTCAACAGCTATATCTTGTGCTTCATTAATAATTTTATTAATCGTTTTAGAGTCAGCTTCAGAAATAACTATAAAGTCTAAATTAGTCCCCCAGGCTATGAAACTACGTCTAACCTCTTTAGTAGAAAAAAAAGAATTAAAAATGATTACTATTATTGTTAAGGCTAAAATGCAAAATATAAATCTATTACTGCTGCTAAGCTTTTCTATCATACTAAAATTATACATATGATGTATATTAATTCTTTGCAATGAATTCTTTACTTTCTTTACTGCCAGAACATAAAAAAAGCATATTATTTGGTGTGCTTGGCCTTACTTTCGTTGACGGAATAATGTTGCTAGTTCCCATAATTATTGGTGATATAGTGACAAAATTATCTGAAGCTAACTCATCTGAATATTTATTATCTTCAATAAATAAAGCTTCTCTTTATCTACTAATTTGTGGTTTAGTGATGGCTTTTTTTAGATTTGTATGGAGATATTTTTTGATGGGCACTGCCAGAAGAATAGAAAAGAAAATTAGAGAAAAGTATTTTCAACAATTACAAGATTTACCTATGTCATTTTTTAGTCATAAGAATGGAGGTGATTTAATGACAAGAGGGGTAAATGATATAGAAAACATTAAAATGGCTTGCGGCTTTGGAATAGTTCTGGTGTACGATGGAATCGTACTCCTTGCATTTATATTTATTTCTATGTTTGTAATATCTCCAGACTTTACCATGTACGCTGCAATACCTTTTATTTTAATGGGTTTTTTGATTTTAAGATATGGTGACTATATACAACAACTCTTTTTAAACGTACAAAATACTTTTTCAAAATTAACGGAGGAAGTAAGAAAGATTATCTTTTCTATTCGTGCTATTAAGTCATTAAACGATGAACAAAATCAAATTGCTAAATTTACAAATGTAAGTAAATCATATGAAATGGAAAATCTAAATTTAATTAAAATATGGGGAGGGTATCAACCAGTTATAACTTTTTTAACAGGAATTTCTATATTAGTTTTAATTTTTCTTGGAAGCAATATGGTTTATGAAGATAAGATATCTTTAGGAGAATTTTCTTCTTTAATGGTCTATTTGACTATGTTAAGTTGGCCTGTAATCGCAATGGGAATGGCAGTTGATTTCTTAAAGAGAGGCAATGCTTCTTTATCAAGGGTTAATGAAATAATTTTTAATGAACCAGAGAAAGACGAAGATTTGCTTAAAAAAATTAATTCTATAAAAAAAATAGAATTCCGAAATGTTAATTTTTCCTATAAAAATGATGATTTTATTAAAAATCTATCTTTAGAAATCAGAAATTCACAGACTATCGGGATAACAGGTAAAACAGGATCGGGTAAATCTACTTTATGTAAGCTAATCATGAAATCTATTAAAGCTGAAAATATTTATCTTAATGATGATGAAATTAACAATCTAAATAAAGAATCGATTAGATCTCAAATTGCCTATGTTGACCAGGAGCCGATTATTTTTTCTGGAACAATAAGAGAAAATGTAAGCTTTTTTGATAAACAACCAAAAGATTCTTCCATAATAGAATCTCTAGAGACAGCAGGCTTCCAGAAAGACTTATCTAAAATGCCCAAAGGTTTGGAGACTATTGTTGGAGAGAGAGGTTTGAGTCTTTCAGGTGGACAGAGACAAAGATTGTCTTTAGCTAGAGCATTATATCAAAATCCTAGTGTTTTAATATTAGATGATAATTTGTCATCACTAGATGTTGAAACCGAATTAAAAATTTTAAACAATATCAAGAGAAAGTTTAAAGATAAAATACTTATTCTTGTGTCATCACGAATCTCAACAATTTTTACTTTTGATAAAATTGTTGTTCTTGATTCAGGGAAAATAGTACAGTTTGGGAACTCAAGTCTACTGGAAAACGAAGTAGGTTTATTTAGAGATTTGATGTTAACTCAGAAAAATCTACCTGTTGAGGAAGAAACCAATGTCTCAGAATAAAAATATGATTCACTGGCTACTTTCTTTTTGTAAGCCCTATAGATTTCAGCTACTAATGGCTTTTGGATCAATGATATTAGTTGCTTTTTTTGAAATTACAATCCCTTATAAAATTAAAGAAATAGTTGACGGATTAATATTAAATCAAATCAACAAAGACAATATACTGAATATATCCTTAATTGTTTTATCTTTGATTTGCGGAGTACTCTTTTTTAGTTGCATTTTTAGCTATGTGCTAAACATAACAGGCCAAAAGATTATGCATCAAATAAGAACAACAGTTTTTAGTCATATAATGTCTCTTCCTCAGAGTTTTTTTGATAAAGAAAATGTTGGCAAAATAACTACTAGAATCACTAATGATATTAATGCCTTAACTGAATTTTATACAAATGTATTAATACAATTTTTAAAAGAAATAATTGTTTTCTTTGGAATATTATTGGTGATTTTTCAATTTAATTCTAATCTTGCCCTTGTAATGATTGGTGTAAACATATTTATAATTATTTTTGCTTTTCTATACAAAAAAAGACTTAGAAGGGTCTATATTAAATTACGAAAAACTATAGCAGAACTTAATGTTTTTATAAGTGAAACAGTAAGAGGCTTGCCGGTATTAAAAATATTTAGTAAAGAGAAAAGGAATTATGAAAGGTTTCAGGAGTATAGTAATAGGAATTTTGAAGTAAACATGGAGCAAATGTATACGTTTGCAATCTTTAGACCGATGATTGAATTTATGTATGCATTTTCCCTATCGTTGGTTGTTTGGCTAGGCGGTAGATTGATAATTGATGAAAGTTTGTCTATAGGAAGTCTTCTGGCGATAATTTTCTATATAAGAATGTTGTTTAGACCTATACTCGAACTTGCTGATAAATATAATCTCTTACAGTCTGCCCTTGCAGCTAGCGATAATTTATTTTCAATTATTTCAACTAAATCAGAAGAGAATGGCAATAGTGAATTTGATGGGAACTTTGAAACTATTTTATTTGATAATGTTTCTTTTAGTTATGATGAAGAAACCTGGGTATTGAAAAATTTCACTTTAGAAATAAAAAAAAGCGAATCTCTAGTTTTGCTGGGACCAACAGGTTCAGGAAAAACAACAATTGTTAATCTTCTTTTAGGGTTTTATTTGCCACAAGAAGGAGCTATCTATATAGATGGAAAACCATTAAGCAGTTTTGATCTTCGAACAGTTAGAGCAAATTTATCTGTAATAATGCAAGATACCCCCTTGCTTAACAATGTTGCAGACGAAGGGTCCTACCATGATATGGATATTGCCCAATCTAGAGGTGAAAAGCAGATTAAGAACATAAAGAAAGTAATAGAAAAGCCTTTTCATATAATAATATTAGACGAAGCAACATCTAATCTTGATTTAGATTTAGAGCAATATGTGAAGAATTCTTTAGATAAAATTAAAAATAAAACATCTGTTTTGATAGCACATAGATTGAATTTAATAAAAGAATTGAGTCAAATTATTATATTAGAAAATGGTAAGATTAAAGAGAAAGGAATACACAAAAAGCTTATTTTAGAAGAAGGAGAATATAAAAAAATATTTAATTTAAACAAAGAATTCTACTTGAGATAGCTTTCTTGTTTAAAATTTTCATTGTATAATGGATTTCTTAATCGGGGTGTAGCGCAGCTGGTAGCGCACCTGTTTTGGGAACAGGGGGTCGGAGGTTCGAGCCCTCTCACCCCGATTAAATAAATCAAATCAATAGAATTAATTTTTCTTTTAATTTAAATCTAATTGAATATTAGCAAACAAACTATTTCGAGCTTTTCTTTCAATGCTTTTTCGATAAGCTTTTAAAGCATAAGAATGTCTAAAAAAAGAAAGTTTCTCTTTAACAGACAATGCTACTTTTTTTGTTTGCCTTTGTACTTGGGTATTGTTAACGGTAACCACCAAGTTTGTTCTTAGTTCAGTCTTGAGCATATCCAAATACCTCCTTTAAAAAAGATATTCGAACTTGTAACGCATGTTCAATGCGAGTCTTTTAACCCATGACCTATGGAGGCTTTTCACTCATGTCCTATGAGGGTCTTTTTGGCCATGACCTATGGAATACTTTAATTATATCAAATATATATTGAATTTCATTAATAAATAATGGAAGATAAAATGATTAATGATGCGCCAGTAGCTCAGCTGGATAGAGCAACGGACTTCTAATCCGTAGGTCGGGGGTTCGAATCCCTCTTGGCGCGGGATTTTTATGGTGGATGTAGCTCAGTTGGTTAGAGCATCGGTTTGTGGTTCCGAGGGTCGCGGGTTCGAATCCCGTCTTCCACCCTTATTATTAATACAAAAAAATATTTTACTTATGTTGTATATAAAGAATTCAATTTTATATAATCATGGCCAATATCATTGGTTAGCATAAATGCTTGGCTTTTTCCTTTATTTAAATTAATTGTAATTTCTATTGATTTTTTCTTCATTAATTTTTTGGCTGATGATAAATTCCCGTATAGTTCTCCATTCTTAACAATTTTTATTTTCCCTATATGTATATCTATTTTGTTTGGTTTTATATAATTAATCTGTGTTGAACCAACAGATGCAATAATTCTCCCCCAGTTTGGATCTGATCCATACAATGCAGTCTTGAATAGTAGAGAGGTAGATATTTGTCTAGCAATAAAATCAGCTGATTTTTTATCTCTCGCTCCTTTTACCACGACTCTACAGATTTTAGTTGACCCCTCCCCATCTCTTACAATATCTTCCGCTAAAGAATCGAATATTCCCTGTATTTCTTTTGTTACTTTACCTAGACCTGCACTTTTATTGTCTATCATTTTGTTCTCTGCCATTCCATTTGATAATGCTAATACTGTGTCGTTAGTAGACATATCACCATCAACACTGATGCAATTAAAAGAACTATCTACGGCGTTGTTGATTAATTTTTTAAAAGTATTTTTATTGAATTTTAAATCGGTTATAAGAAAACATAGCATTGTAGCCATCCCCGGATGTATCATTCCTGCCCCTTTAGCAATTCCTAATATGTTTCCTTTGTGTTTACCAATGCTAACTTGAACATGCTTGTATTTTATATACTTGTCAGTTGTTCTAATTGATTCTGCGAAATCTTTAAAATTATTTTGATTAAGAGATTTTACAAGCTTACTGATACCGTTATTTATTTTTCCGTAGTCTAGCTGAACTCCAATAATTCCAGTTGAAGAAGGAAAGAAATTATATGATTGATAACCAGTTGCTTTGGACAGACTATTTAATATTTTGTTTGTTGCTATAACGCCTTTATTGCCTGTGCATGCATTTGCATTTCCGCTATTCGCAATTACTCCAAATAATTCATCAAATCTTAGTATTTCTTTCCCAACTTCTAATGGAGCAGCAATAACTTTATTTTTTGTAAAAACCGCATGGGCTATGCATTTTTCGTCTGATAAAATTAAACCCAAATCTTTTTTATTAGATTTTTTAAGTCCACAATTAATACCCGCAAATCTAAAACCCTTAACTTTAACCATTATGTCTCTAAGTATTTAACAGAATTAAACTCTTTTCCAGAGTGAAATTCACTAAAAAGAGCTATAATTTTAACTAAGGAGGATTTAGAGGAATCATTTTTCTTTATATTCTTCAAGTCTATAGTTTTTTTTAATCTAATACTGTCTGAATCAACACTTTTTTGACAAGGAATACAAAGGCTTCCCCCATTTCTTAGGTCAAAGTATGTTATCTCTTTTAAAACACAATTGCACTTAAGGCATTTGTTTATTATTGGCTCAATACCTAATTCTTTTAAATATCTTATTTGAAATTTTATTGTTTCATTTAAACATAAAGAGTAATTGTTCTTCTTGTGGCGCAAGAAGAAGGTTTTTATAAAATCAAATTTCTTTTTATTAGGATTTTTGTCTTCTTCAAAATTTTGAATATATTCATTAATTAATGATGATAAAACTATAATTTTTGTATCAAGTTCACAAAATCGACTATCGTCATCTAAATTAGCTGACTCTAAAAGATTAAGATTGTTTCTGTCGTTATATTTAAAATTTAAATTAATTAAATTAAATGGCTCTAATTTCCCTAAGAACCGTTTTTTACTTTTTTTTGCATTCTTAACTAATAGATTAATTTTTCCGGAATAAGCAGTATAAAAAGTTCCGATTATGTCATAATCTCCATATTCTGTTTTGTTAAGAATGAATCCACTGTCTTCCATCTTGATTACATAATTAGAACCGCAATTAATAAATATGAAATTGCGGAAAATATATCGTTCGCCATTGTTACGAATGGCCCAGAACCATTTGCTGGATCAGATTTAAATTTATCTAAAAGAATTGGAAAAGAAGCACCAAAAAGAGCTGACATTAAAGAAGCAATTGATAATGAAATACATATAACAATAAAGAAGTTGACCCCTATAGTTTTATCCCCTGTTATCATTAAGCCCATTAATCCAGCAACTAATCCACAAATCAAACCTAAAACAAAAGATAGTTTTAATTCAGAAACTATTACTTTTAAAGCTTGATTTATATTTATAGAACCCATACCAATCCCTCTGATTATGATTGCTGATGATTGTATTCCAACGCTACCCCCGGTGGCCATTACAGCTGGCATAAAGGCTGCTAATAAAATAAATTCCTCAAGAGTAGTTTGAAAATAAACATAAATTACATAAGCGATTATTAGCTCACCTACCAAAGTTATTAATAACCAAGGAAGTCTGGATTTAGCTTTTGAAATAAAACCAGAATAAATAGGGTGATTGTATTCATTAACACCAGCAAGTGAGTATAAATCTTCCTCCGCTTCTTCAGTTATAACATCTAAAATATCGTCTGATGTTATTCGTCCAAGAAGTTTGTCATCACTATCAACAACTGGCAAAGATACAAGATTATAATTCTTAAATATTCTACTAACTTCTTCTTGGTCAACTTCGGGATTTACAGATACTTTGATTTCTTCCATTGTAGATTTTACATTTGAGGAAGGATCAGCAAGTATCAATGCTCTTAATGAAATAATTCCAACCAACTTATCGTTTTCATTTGTAACATATATCTGATAAAAATCAGGAACTTCATCAGCTATAAGTCGAATCCAGTTTATAGTGTCCTTAATAAGAGAGCTATCTTTTACTTGAATTAGCTCTGTCTGCATAATACCGCCAGCAGAATCATCGCTGTACTGAAGAAGAGTTTGAACTTCACTCGAATCTCTTGGATCCATTTCTTCTAAGATTTCTTTACTTTTGTCTTCGTCTAGATGAGATATTAAATCTGCTGCATCATCTGAATCAAGCTCTTCAATAAAATTCAAGATTGCTTTGTTATCAAGCTTAGTAAGAACATTTGTTCTTATATCTTCAGGAAGTTCAAGTATGATTTCTCCTGATTGTTCAACTGTTAGAGCCGATAGAATATCGCATATATCCTCTTCTTTGAATCTTAAGATTACGTTAGCTATATCCGCAGGATTCTTTTTCTTGAGAATATCAACCACTGATGAAAAGTTCTTCGCTTCTACAGCTACTTTTAACTCATTAAATGTTTCTAAATTCATATTTCACCAAAGATAATCCTAATAAATTTGTTAATATATTTTAATGTTTGATAAAAAAAATACTAGTTTAGCCCTTGAGCTAATTACTTTTTCTCACACATTGTTCGTACTTCCTCTAATTTTTACTGGATACTTTATTTCGATTGAAAAATTTGATCTAATTATTTTTCTCCTGATTTTAGTTTGTGCTGTATCTGCAAGAACTATAGGAATGTTGTTGAATAGACTAATAGATGCAGAAATAGATTCCAAAAATCCAAGAACCGCAGAAAGACCAGTCCCAGCAAAAAAAGTTACTAAGAGATTTGTCTTATTTTTCTTAGCTATAAGTTTGGCAACATTTCTTCTTTGTTCATGGCTTATATGCGATTTAGTTTTTATTCTTGCTCCTATTCCAATAATTCTTTTCTTTGTTTACCCTTATCTAAAAAGATGGACTTACATGTGCCACTTCTTTCTCGGAGTTACTTTATCTATAGGTCCTTTGGCTGGAGGAATTGCAGCAACCTGTTCATTGCAAAGTATTAACGAAACACTCCCTATAGCCATTTTTACAATTTTTTGGATTTCAGGGTTCGATATATTATATGCATTGCAAGATTTCAAACATGATGTGAAAAGTGGAATATATTCAGTGCCATCATACTTTGGAAAAAAGAAAGCTATAATTTTATCAAGTATTTGTTTTGTTACAGCTTCAAGCTCTATTTTCTACTATTTACACTCAAACAATTCACATGGCTCTACGTATATATTGTTAATTTTATTGGTATTAGGATTTTTCATTCAAATATTAAGATGCAATCGAATGGATTTCTCTTTTTTTAAATATAATTCATATATAGGATTTCTAATTTTAATATTAATTTTTTCAGATATATTACTTAGATGAGAACAGTTATAGCTATCACTGGCGCATCGGGTTCAAATTTTGCTCTTAATTTTATAGAGAAATGTCCTAGTGAAAAATATCTAGTTGTTTCAAAATGGGGAAAAAGAGTTATTTTTGAAGAACTAGGTGTTAAATACGAAGAAATAAAATCGATGGTAGATAATACATTCCCGGATAATGATTTAGCTTCACCTTTTGCTTCAGGTAGTAATCATTTTGATTCTCTAGTTATTTTGCCCTGTTCTATTTCTACTTTAAATAAAATAGCTTCAGGAATATCAGACACTTTAATTACAAGAATGGCTCAAATCGCACTAAAGGAAAGAAGAAGATTGATAATAGCTGTTAGAGAAACACCATTGGATTCAATAACTCTTGAGAATGCTTTAAAGCTTTCAAATGCAGGAGCAATTATAGCCCCTGTGTGTCCAGGGCTTTACATGGAAGAATCATCTATATCTGACTTAGCTAATACTTTCTCTAAGAAAATTTTAAGTTTAATTGGAGCAGAGAAGGAAAACGGCTGGAGAAGCAGGGATATTCATGAGCCAACAGAAGTTTAATGATCTAGGTACCTACATAGATTTTTTAGATAGAATAGGTGACTTAAAAAGAATTAAATCAGAAGTTGATCCAATTCTAGAAATTTCAGAAATATCTTGCAAAACAATAGAATCAAATGGGCCAGCATTACTTTTTGAAAACGTTAAAGGTTCGACTTACCCTGTAGCTACCAATCTATTTGGCTCCGAAGAAAGATTAAGATTATCTTTAGGATGTAATCCAAAAGAACTTGGAGAAGAAATTGTGGATTTTGCAGAAAAAGCAATGCCACCTTCTTTAGGTAATATCTTCAACTCTCTTCCTTTTATAAAAAGAGTTACAAATTTTAGGACTAAAAAAGTATCATTAAATTCACCTTGTCAGCAAGTTGAGGATGAATCTGATTTGGATAGTTTGCCAATAATAAAATGTTGGCCTGATGATGGAGGAAGATTTATAACTATGGGTCTAACAATTTCCGAAAGTCCAAAAACTTCAAAAAGGAACATGGGCATGTATAGACTTCAAGTACATGATAAAAATACTCTTGGAGTTCATTGGCATCCACATAAAGGTGGAGCCGCACATTATCATGAAGCTCGTGGCTTAGGAGTGGATTTTCCAATCGCTGTAGTACTCGGAGGTGATCCATCATTGATTTTTGCAGCAATAGCACCTTTGCCAGACAATATTGATGAATTATTATTCGCGGGTTTTTTAAAGAAAAAACCAGTAGAACTTTGCAAAACTAGGACATCTAACCTTAGAGTTCCATCGAATGCTGAATTTATAATTGAAGGGACTGTTCCTTTAAATGAAACTAAACTTGAAGGTCCTTTTGGAGACCACTTTGGATACTATTCAATGGAAAGCCAATTCCCATTTTTAAACATTAAAACGATTACTAGAAAACATAATGCAATATTTCCAGCAACTGTTGTAGGAAGG
>JAYYZJ010000010.1:0-21170 GCA_036340075.1 Thermodesulfobacteriota bacterium
AATTGTATCAAAAATGTGAGTTTTTAGGGAAAAAGTATTACTCCCATTCTATTGTGCTAGGTGGCTTGTTTGAAATATCAAAGACAACTTTATTAATACCCTTAACATTATTAATAATTTCAGAAGATATTAAATCTAAAACATTGTGAGGAATTCTTGACCAATTAGCTGTCATACCGTCTACGCTGTTAACTGCTCGTATAGCAATAGTGTTTTCATAGGTCCTCTCATCTCCCATAACTCCGACTGTTTTAATTGGTACAAGAACACAAAATGCTTGCCAAATTTTATTATATAAATTTTTAGATTTAAGAATGTCTATAAAAATTTTATCTGCAGCCTGTAAAAGTTGAACTCTTTCTTTTGTAACAGCGCCTATAATTCTTATAGCAAGACCAGGTCCTGGAAATGGATGCCTTCCTACTAAATCTTTATTTATTTTTAGAGCATTTCCAAAAACTCTAACTTCATCTTTAAACAAATCTCTTAAAGGTTCTACTAGTTTTAGATTCATTTTCTTTGGCAATCCACCAACATTATGATGAGATTTAATAACAGCAGAAGGACCACTAACATTTACACTCTCAATTACATCTGGGTATAGAGTTCCTTGAACTAAAAACTTAGCTCTACTCTTTCTTGCTTCCTTTTCAAAAAGTTCGATAAAAGTTTTCCCTATAATTTTTCTTTTCTTCTCTGGATCAACTACATTGTTTAATCTTTTATAAAATAAATTTGATGCATTTATAACTTTAGGTCTAACTCCTAATTTTTTTAGACTTGGCAATATATCTTCAACTTCTTTATATCTCATTAGTCCTGTATCAACAATAAAGGATTGCAAGTTCTTACCTATCGCTTTACTAACTAAAACTGATGAAACACAAGAGTCCACTCCTCCAGAAATTGCAGATATAGCGATTTCTTTTCCTATTGTTTCTTTTATTTCCTGAACTTTTGATTTAACAAGTCTTGAAGGTTTCCAGTTAGGCTTGCAACCTGAAATATCTAAAAAGTTTTTAAAGAATTGCTTTCCAAAGGACGTGTGCATAACTTCTGGATGAAACTGTGTACCAATTATTTTTGAATCATTTGATGCAAAAACTGATATTGAACCAAATTCAGATTTCGCAAGAATTTTTAATGTCTTTGGTAGTTTTACAATTGTGTCACCATGTGACATCCAAGAAATTTGATTATTAGAAATATTTTTTAATATTTTTGATTGTGAAAGCTTTTTTAGCTTTGATGGTCCAAATTCTCTTATCTTTGATTTTTCTACCCGTCCTCCGAGCATTTTAGAAATTATTTGTGCTCCATAGCAAATACCCAATACTGGAATGTCTAATTCTAAAATTTTAGAATCTATCTTTGGAGCTTTTCGGTCATGAACACTAGCAGGGCTACCAGATAGAATAATGCAATCCGGATTTCTTTTTATAATCTCGTCAATTTTAGTATCAAAGGGAAGTATTTCTGAGTAAACGTTAAGTTCTCTAATTTTTCTCGCTATTAACTTTGTTACCTGTGATCCAAAGTCTAAAACTAGAGCATTACTTATATTCATCTTTAATCTAGGGAATAGTTTGGTGCCTCTCTGCTTATAGCAATGTCATGAACATGACTTTCTTTTAAGCCTGCACTGGTTAGTTTTAAAAATCTAGCAGATTTTAGTTCTTTTAAATTTTTAGAACCAGTATATCCCATTCCGGCTTTTACCCCACCTACTAATTGATAAACAACTTTACTTATTGGACCTCTATATGGAACCCTACCTTCAATACCTTCTGGAACCAACTTGGAGTCGATTAAGTCTTCCTGGTAATATCTATCTTTGCTTCCATCTCTCATTGCTTCCACTGAGCCCATTCCTCTATATGTTTTAAAAGATCTTCCTTGATAAAGCACAAGGTCTCCTGGAGTTTCATCCGTTCCGGCTAGCAAGTTTCCTATCATTACACAATTTGCTCCAGCCGCTAAAGCTTTTGTTATATCTCCAGAATATTTAATGCCACCATCTGCTATAACAGGAATCTTGGCTCTTTTAGCAACAGTGCAAACATCTAATATGGCAGTTAATTGTGGAACGCCTATGCCTGCAATTATTCTTGTAGTGCAAATAGAGCCTGGCCCTATTCCTACTTTTAATCCATCTGCTCCTGCTTTTATCAGATCTCTTGCTGCTTCAGTTGTAGCAATGTTCCCAGTAACGATGTCAATTCTACTAAATTTTCTTTTTAAAAGTTTTAATGAGTCAATTACTTTCTTTGAATGCGCATGAGCTGTATCTATAAAAATAACATCCAAACCATTTCTAACTAATTCCTCTGTTCTCTCAACCATATCTCCACTAACACCAACCGCAGCTCCTGCAAGAAGTCTTCCATCTTTGTCTTTGGTAGCATTTGGAAATTTTTTACTTTTTTCTATATCTTTCATTGTAATTAAACCCTGGAGTCTAAACTTTTTATCTACAACTGGTAATTTTTCTATTTTGTATTTGTTCATTAATTCTCTAGCCTCGTTTGCAGCAACACCTCTTTGAACAACTACTAAATCCTTTTTCTGTGTCATTAGTTTATTAACTTTATAATGAAGATTTTTTTCATATCTTAAATCTCTCATTGTTATAATCCCAAGCAATTCTGAATTTTCCTCAGTAACAGGAAGTCCAGTAAAATTCTTAGTAGTCATAATCTCCAAAGCTTGTTTTCCAGTAGCATTAGGAGAAATAGTGTGAGGCTCAATTATCATTCCACCTTCGTATTTTTTTACTTTTTCAACCTCTTCTGCTTGTCTTTCTATGCTCAGGTTTTTATGGATAACGCCAATTCCTCCCTCTTCTGCCATTGCAATAGCAGTTCGCGCCTCAGTTACTGTATCCATTGCAGCACTTATAATTGGTATGTTTAAAGTAATTTTTTTGGTTAAGTTTGTTTTAACATCTACCGATGAAGGCATCACCGTAGAATAGGATGGTGCTAAAAGCACATCGTCAAAAGTTAATGATTCTTGGATTCTATCTTGTTTTGCTATTTTTTAGACCTCTTCTTTGTATTAGTTTTTTTTGCTTTAGCTTTTACGGGTGATTTTTTTACCTTTTTAGCTATAGCTTTTTTCTTTACTGCAGAAGCCTTAGTTGTTTTCTTTACAACTTTTTTCTTTGCGGGTGACACTTTTTTAGCTGCAGCTTTCTTTACAGGCTTAGCAGCTGTCTTTTTTGCTTTTGTAGTCTCTTTAGTTTTTTTAGCAGATTTTGATTTAGCAGTCTTTTTAGGTTTAGGTTCTTCTACAACAGGTGGTTCGGGGATTACAAATTCAAGTAGACTTGCTTGATTTACAAAACTTACAACTTTCTTTCTAAAATCAGATACAGCACCAACTTCAAATTCTATAATTTGTGTTTTTTGATTTGTAGTAATTTTTACTGGCATAACTCCAGCAAAAACAGCATCATCAATTTTTTCAAAACCAATAGATTTTAAAATTTGTTTTTGAATTACAGGTAGAAAAATAGTACCCAATACAGTAACTTCTTCTGGTAAAAGTCCATCTTGAGTTACACTTATCTTGACTGTTGTCTCTTTCATTCTTTATTTTAACCTCTAAATCGCTGAAATATAAACAAATTTTTAAGTCATTCTACTTAATTAAACTTTAAAAGACAAATGAATATACAAAATCTATTTATTTTTATTGATTTGTCCAAATTCAATTTTTTATGCTATATTGTTCCTTTTACAATTAAGAGAAGAGAATGGGATTAACAAAAAGTCAAATTGGTAGATACAGCAGGCATTTGATAATGCCTGAAGTAGGTGTAAAAGGCCAGGAGAAATTAGCTGACTCTAAAGTTCTTTGTATTGGAGCTGGTGGTCTTGGTTCTCCATTAGCCCTTTATCTAGCTTCTGCAGGGATAGGGACGATAGGTATAGTTGATTTTGATGTAGTTGATTTAAGCAATCTTCAAAGACAAATTCTTCATGCTGAAGATCGAGTTGGTGAGCTCAAAGTAGAATCTGCAAAAAAAAGGTTACTCGAGCTTAATTCTGACATTAATGTAAACACTTACAATTTAAGACTTACTTCTGATAATGCTTTAGATTTGTTTAAAGATTACGATGTAATAGTTGATGGAACTGATAATTTTGCCACGAGATACCTTGTTAATGATGCTTGTGTTTTATTAAATAAACCAAATGTTTATGGAAGTATTTTTAGATTTGAAGGGCAAGCAACAGTATTTAATTATAAAGGAGGTCCTCACTATAGGGATTTATATCCTGAGCCACCCCCACCTGGAATGGTTCCGTCTTGCGCTGAAGGTGGTGTTTTAGGAATTCTTCCTGGGATTATTGGTGTAATTCAAGCAACAGAAACTGTTAAAATACTCCTAGATGCTGGAACAACATTAAGTGGGAGACTTTTACTCTATGATTCTCTCCAAATGAGTTTTAGAGAAATAAAATTAAGAAAGAGTCCTGACACTCCTAAAATTACCGAACTTATAGATTATGAAGAATTTTGCGGTATGAACACTTCTGAAGATAATCAGGGAGAAGTAGAAATCAATGTAGAAGACTTGAAACAAATAGTTGAATCAAAACAAAAAATAACTCTATTAGATGTAAGAGAACCGGGTGAATATGAAATTTGCAACTTGGATAATTCTACACTAATCCCTTTAGGGGATTTGACATCAAGAGTTCACGAGCTAGATACGGCAGATGATATAATAGTTTATTGTCACCATGGAATGAGAAGTCTTCAAGCTACAAGAATTTTAAAAGGCATGGGGTATTCCAAAGTTAGGAATCTTGCTGGTGGTATAGATGCTTGGGCTGCAAAATTTGATGATAAAATGCCAAGATATTAGACCCTAGTTAAGGCTTAGGTCCGTATTTATTATCTCCTTCGTCTCCTTTTAAGAAGCCAGCATTTACAAAAATCCAAACATTAAAACCGAAAATAATCCATACATAAAATTGAGCGACATCTTGTGGGATTAATTTGAAATATTGCGGTATTGCTAACAAATAAGGTACCACTGCCAATAGACCTGTTATTGATCTATCCTGTAATCTTTTTGCATCAAGAAAAACAGAAAAAGCAGAAAAAATTAAACTAAAAAAAACAATTACCTTTGCAAGGTCATTTTGATCAAAACTTAATGCAGAAAACAACGCTCCAATTGGAATCATGAATAAAAATGCAACAATATATAAGTAGAGCTTAGAATACCACCATGTTTTTCGATCTATTCTTCCATCTAAAGAAAAAAAGATATATTTTAAGAAATCAATCTTTAAAAACTTTCGAAAATCATAAGCAAAAAAATTTTTAATCTCTTCTGAATTCATAACAACCTTGGGCGAAAAGGGACTCGAACCCTTACGAATATAAATTCAGCGGCTTTTGAGGCCGCCGCGTCTACCAATTCCGCCATTCGCCCTACTATTATACTCTACTTTATTTTATGTCTCATTCTATACCAATAAATAGCGTTGATGACTAGGGAATGTGTGATTTTTTTATTGATAATATATTTTTCTACCTTGCTTAAAGGTATAAGTTTAACTTTTGTATACTCGCTGCCATAGTTCATTGGATCTGATACTTTTTTAACCCCTGATGCAAGAAATGTATGGCAATCATTGTTTAGTATTGCGGGATTAGGATGAACAGTGCCAAGCTTTTTCCATTTTGTAGTTATATAGCCTGTTTCCTCTTTAAGTTCTCGTTTTGCAGATTTTAATGGTGTTTCTCCTTTATCTATCATTCCTCCAGGTAACTCCAAGGTTATCGAGTTTGTTCCAGGCCTATATTGTTCAACAAAAACAACTTGATTGTCTGATGTCACTGGGAGAATGTTTACCCAGTCAACAGAATCAATTACATAGAAATCATATAATTTTTTAATTGATAAACTATATGGGGACCTGGCTGTGTACTGAAACAAATCAAAAATCTTTAGATTTTTTAAAAGTTTTTTCTTTGTTATTTTCCATTTCTTCATATCAATTTCAATCTTAACTGGATTGACAATTAATTGAAAATGTACAGAATAAAAATTCTGAAAATGTTAATATTAAATAATTGGAGAGTTGGCCGAGTGGCCGAAGGCGCACGCTTGGAAAGCGTGTAGAGGTTCAAACCTCTCGTGGGTTCGAATCCCACACTCTCCGTAGTAGATTTCGTCGGCTTTGCGAATTCCGCCAGGACAGAAATGTAGCAACGGTAGCTTAGCCGGCCGTAAATATTATGTCGCATTTAGTTTTATCAAGAAAATATCGTCCTAAAACCTTTGACAGTATTCTTGGGCAAGAGAATGCCTTACAAATTTTGCAAAGCTTTATAAGTAATGACTCAATACCTCATGCTCTAATTTTTTGTGGATCTAGAGGTGTAGGGAAAACTTCTATGGCTAGAATTTTTGCTAAAACAATAAACTGTGAAGAATTATTAAAATCTAACAATTGCTCAAATTATGAAAACTGTTCATGTAAAGAAATTGATGAAAATAAATCCATCGATGTTATTGAGATTGATGCAGCATCAAATAATGGAATCGAACAAATTAGAGATCTTATCGAGAGTTCGAATTATTCTTCTATTAAATGTAAATTTAAAGTTTTCATAATAGACGAAGTACATATGTTATCTAAAGCAGCATTTAATGCATTGCTTAAAACTTTAGAAGAACCAAATAAAAATACAATATTTGTTCTTGCAACAACTGAGGTTGAAAAAATTCCTCTAACTATCATTTCACGTTGCCAAACAATTAATTTTAAAAATATCAAAAAAGATGAAATAAATGATTATATAAATTTAATTGCTAAGAAAGAAGATATTGAAATCGATACTGAGTCTACGCTTATGATTAGTGAGGAAAGTAACGGATCAGCGCGCGACGCATTAGGGTTTCTTGAACTTTTATCTACAACACTTAACAAGAAAATATCATCAGATAAAGCATCTAAGGTTTTAGGAAGAACAACCAAGCAAGTATTGTTAAAAATTTCTACTAGCATTATGGATGGAGATATAGAAAGCACCTTAGACCAGTACAACAACATTTATATTGGAGGCTATGACTCCAAAAAATTTGTTTTATCTTTAATGAATTATTTTCGTGCAATGATTTATTACAAGTTAGGACTAGAGAACAAAGTAGAGGATATAGACACATTAGGTTCTGATGATATAAAACAAATTCAAAGCTATGATCTTGAAACACTAGAAAATCTATTTGATGAATTGATCAAATTGTATGATTTAGCATCAAAATCAGAAAATGTTAGATTTGTTGTAGAGTCCAATCTTGTTAAATTGTGCATGGTATCAAGTTTTCTAGATTTTAGTATTACTGACAATCTAAATCCTGATTTTAAACTATCTTCTGAAAAACAAACCAAAAAAAAAAGACCAATAGAGAATAAAAAGACTTTTGATTCCGCATATTTTCTTAATAAATTAAAAGAGATTGAAAATGAGAATTATAAATTAATCAAAGATGCTGAGATGTCTTCAAATAATTCAAAAGTTCAAATTGGTATAAAAAATAATATTATGTTTGAACTTTTAGATAATGAAGAAAGAAAAGAAGAGCTAGGAAACTTAATTAATGAAATTTTTCATAAAAAATACGAGATAGAACTTATTAAAGTAGTAGATTCCGACAATGATTTACGTAATGGTGAAGAATTTAAATTTAAAGAAAAAAAAGATAAACTATTAGAATCTGAATCTGTAAAGAATCTTTTTGATGCTTTTGATTGCAGAATACAAGATGTAGAGGTAGAAAATTAGCTATGAAAATGCCAGGCAACATGAAAAACATGATGAAACAAGCTGAAAAAATGAAGGCTGAAATGGATAGACTTCAGGAAGAGGCTGGAAATAAATTGCTAGAGACTGTATCCGGTGGTGGAATGGTTAAAGTAACTGCAAAAGCCAAAGGTGAAATTATCGCAATAGAAATAAATGATGAAGTAGTTGAATCAAAGGACAAGGAAATGATTCAGGATTTAATTCAAGCTGCAGTAAATGAAGCTTTAAGAGAAGGACAAGAGGCCATTAAAGAAGAAATGTCTAAAGCAGCAACAGCTATGGGTATTCCACCTGGCTTACTTTAATATGAAGAAAAAATTACTTGGAAATGAAATAACTCGTTTAATTGAATCCTTATCAAAATTGCCTGGAATAGGACCTATAACTGCCTCGAGACTTGCACTATTTTTAATGAAAAATCCTTCCCAATTAAGTATGGAAATAGCTAGATCAATTGTTGAAGCTAGGAAGTCTGTAAAAATTTGTCCCACATGTAATGACTTTATGTTTAATAATGATTGCACCTGTAAAGATGAAACAAGAAATAATAAAATACTATGTATAGTTGAAAATACTATGGATTTGATATCTATAGAAAAAAGTCAAGAATATTCTGGGAGGTACTATGTCCTCCAAGAGCTTCTATCTATATCTCAAGGAACCAACCCAAAGGACTTAAACATTCAAAAGCTAATAAAAAGAATTGAGCAAGGAAAATTTGAAGAAATCATATTGGCAACTGATCCTACAAGTGACGGTGAGTTTACAGCACAATTTATATATGAAAAAATTAGAGGCCATTGTAAATTAATTACAAGAATTGCAATAGGAGTTCCCATAGGCTCAGAAGTTAATTACATAGATAAAAATACTCTTGCAAAATCATTACTAGATAGAAAAAAGGTCTCATGAGATTCTTGACTTAACATCTATTTTACGTAATATTTCATAGTTACTTTTCTATTTAAGGGGGATTTGAATTGAAAATATTGGTAATAGTAAGACAAACTCCTGATACAGAAGCAAAAATTCAAGCAAATGCTTCAGGCAATGGAATAGAAACTTCAGATATGAAATGGATACTAAATCCTTTTGATGAATTTGCTGTTGAAGAAGCAGTTCAAATCAAAGAAGCTTTAGGTTCAGAACTAGTTATTCTCACAGTTGGCCCCGAAAGATCAGTTGAGGCACTAAGAACAGCCTTGGCAATGGGTGGAGATTCTTCAATTCACATTAGAGACGAAAATTTTGGAGATATGGATTCTTTTGCTCTAGCTAAAGTTATAGCATCAAAGATTAAAAGTATGGGTGATGT
Source organism: Thermodesulfobacteriota bacterium (assembly GCA_036340075.1). GTDB lineage: Bacteria > Desulfobacterota_D > UBA1144 > UBA1144 > UBA1144 > JAYYZJ01. Next base: position 9,149 of record JAYYZJ010000010.1, read on the forward strand.
TGACCTTATTTTGGCTGGAAAAAAATGGATAGATGAAGAATCTGGCCAAGTTGCAATTCAAGTAGCAGAAGAGCTTGGCATACCTCAAGCCACTCTTGCAACCAGAGTTGCTGTTGATGAAGGAGCAAGAAAAGTAAAAGTACAATCAGAAATAGAAGGTGGTCAAAGAATTGTTGAATTAGCTTTTCCTGCATTAATTACTTGTGAACGAGGTCTAAACGAACCAAGATATGCATCACTCCCGGGAATTATGAAGGCAAAGAAGAAACCTTTAGAAGAAGTTTTGATTGATTCTATTAATCTTGAAGAGATTGGATTAACACAAGAAGGTCTAGGTGTTGGCGGATCAAGAATGAAGGTTGATAACATTGATATCCCAGTAATAACAAGAAGTTTGAATATTATCAAAGGAGAGAAAGCCGATACAGTCGAAGCTGAAGAGGTTCAAAAAGCCTCTGAAAATCTCGCAAAACTTTTAAGAGAAGAAGCAAAAATACTTTAGGAGAAAAAAATGAGCGAAATTTGGGTTCTGGTAGATACAAGTCAAGACAAAATTAGAAATGTAACATATGAGGTCTTATCTGCTGCAGCTAAACTAAAAGAGAAAAATGGTGCTACAGTAGCAGCAGTATATGTTGGACATAGTGGCGCTGGGATTGAAGGGGATCTTTCTAAATATGGTGCTGACAAAGTTTATAAAATTGAAAATCCATCTTTAAAAGATTTTAATCCATCTAGCTATGCTCATGTTCTATCTGAAGTTATCAACAAGCATAATCCAGACATTATATTAGCAGGAAACACTCTTCAAAATCAGGACTTTCTTCCAAGAGTTGCATCTAGAACATCAGCGGGACTTACTCTTGATGCGATAGATATTGACATCAGTTCATCGTCTACGTTACAAGTTAAGAGATATAGATATTCAGGAAAATCTATATCAACTATTAGTTACCATGATGTAAAGCCTATGATTGCCACTGTAAGACCAAATGCTTTTAAGGCAGTTGAAAATGCAGGCGCAGGTGAAGCAGTAAATGAGAGTATAGATGTTCCAGCTGATGAAAGCTTAAAAATATTAGATACTAAAATTATTCCAAAAGAGAGACCTGAGCTAACAGAAGCAGACAAAATTGTCTCGGGCGGAAGAGGTATGGGAGACGGTGACAGTTTTAAATTAATTTATGATATAGCTGATAGTGTTGGTGCTGCCGCAGGCGCATCAAGAGCTGCAGTTGACTCTGGATTTGTTCCTTATGAAATGCAAGTTGGACAAACAGGTAAAGTTGTATCTCCAAATCTATATGTAGCTGTAGGAATATCCGGATCTGTTCAACATTACGCGGGAATGGGTTCTTCTAAAGTAATTGTAGCAATAAACAAAGACCCTGATGCTCCAATTTTCCAAAAATGCGATTATGGCATATGTGGAGACTTATTTGAAGTACTACCTGCCTTAACAGAAGAATTTAAAAAACTTGGATAAACTATTTTATATCAACGAGCTTGATTTTTATTTTTAAATTTTTAAATATTTTTTTAATTGCTACCTCAAAATAAGATGATTGATCTGTAACATAGATTTGTCGTTTTCTTTTATCCTTAGTAAATTCTTTTGGATGATGTGCTTTAAGATATGCCAAGAGAGATTTTGATATTTCTTCTGCTGAATCAATTAAAATCACTTTTTTGCCTAGAAATTTTTGTATATGTTTTTTTATTAGTGGGTAATGAGTGCATCCCAAAATTAACACCTGTACTTTATTTCTTTTGAACAATTCCAAATTTTCTTTAATTATTATTTTTGAATAACTTTCTTCAGAAAGTCCTTGTTCAATTATTGGAACGAATATTGGACAAGCTTTAGAAAAGATTTTAGTAGACTTACTATTTCGTTTCAAACTTTTTTGATATGTTTTGCTTTCTATAGTTGAAGATGTTCCTATTATCCCAATACGATTGGAATCTGTTTTTAATGAGGCTGTAACTCCTGAAGATAGTACATCAAATATTGGAATTCTAAATTTCTTTTTCAGCAAACCAGTTGAGTAAGAAGAAGCTGTATTGCAAGCAATAACAATTACCTGACAACCTAATGATCTAAGAAACTTTAAATTGTTCTCGGAATATTTATCAACAGTTTTCTTGGATTTGATTCCGTATGGGAGCCTTGCTGTATCACCTAAATAAATTATCTCAAAGGAAGGAAGTCGCTTAGATATCTCTTTAAATACCGTTAACCCCCCTATTCCTGAGTCAAAAATGCCTATTTTCATAACTCATTGAATTATAATGTATTTCTTTTTATTTTCTCTATAAAAATTTAAATACAAAAAAATAAAATTAGTTATATTAAAAATTGGGCTCCTAGAGATGAATTTTTTACGGGGTGCCATCTTGATAAAGGAGCTCTTTTTATTGTAATCTTACCTTGTGGAAAAATTTGAAGTAGTTGAACCTATATCCGCTTACCATGTAAATTGCACTAATTGTGGTAGCAAGCTTTTTCCTATCAGTAATAACAGCTCTTCCGCGTCTGACGAAGAAGATGCTTCGATTGCTGAAGACAAAAAAGCTGACAAGGAATGTCATTGTTGTGGTAAAAAATTTATGGTTCTTTTTGGATGTTGAAATGCCATATATAAATGTAAAAGTAGCAGGAAAGTTAACTCAAAAACAAAGAAAAGAGATAGTAAAAGATATTACTGATACTATGCTTAAAGTTGCGGGGAAACCCGCCTCATCAACTTACGTTCAAATAGACGAGATTCCCCGAAATCAATGGGGTGTTGGTGGAAAAATGCTTTCAGAAAAATAATCTTCTGATTGTAAAACTATTCAGCGCTATATGCTTTTTCGCCATGCTCTGATAAGTCTAAGCCACTTTCCTCTTCATCACCACTAACCCTAATAGGAACAATGCTTTTAGCAACTAACACGATTACCGTAGTAATAACAATTGTATAGATGCCAACAACAGTAACTCCAAATAATTGTTCATACCATCCTGCATAACCAAAGAATGCTACAGAGAGAGTTCCAATTATTCCCCCTACACCATGCACAGCAAAAACATCCAATGAATCATCTATATTAAATTGATTCTTAACTACTGAGCACATTTCTTGACATGCAATTCCAACAAAAGCACCAATCAAAATGGCTTCCATTGGTGAAACAGAACCAGAAGCAGGTGTTATTGTTGCCAAACCGGCTATTGTACCAGTTGCCAAACCTACTAGTGATGCCTTTCCATGTTTAAAATATTCATATCCGGCCCATGATAAAGAAGCTGCAGCGGCAGACAAGTGAGTAACTAAAAGAGTAGTTCCTGCACTACCGTTTGCGGCTAACTGGGAACCAGCATTAAAGCCAAACCATCCAACCCAAAGCATACAAGTTCCGATCATAACGTATGCTGGATTATGTGGGGGCTTGTTCTTATCTTTTCTAGAACCTAGAAAATATGCAATAACTAAAGCAGCCAGACCAGCTGTTTCATGAACTACTAGACCTCCAGCTAAATCAACTGTACCGAGGTCAAGCAAGAATCCTCCTGTTCCCCAAACCCAATGAGTAACAGGTGCATAACATAAAAGCATCCATAAGCTTGAAAAAATTAAAACAAATGAGAATTTAATTCTTTCTACAAATGCACCAATAATTAAAGCTGGTGTAATGACAGCAAAGGTCATTTGAAAACCAGAAAATACAGTTTCCGGTATTGTGCCAGCCATACTATCAGGACCTACGCCATTCAAAAATAATTTAGAAAGACCTCCCCAATATGGAGTCATATCTGCGCCATCTCCAAATGCAATTGTATACCCAGCAATAACCCAAAGTACAGACATGAGACAAGCCACTGCTATACAATGCATTAAAACTGAAAGAACGTTCTTAGATCTAACAAGTCCGCCATAAAACAAAGCCAAACCAGGCAAAGTCATAAAAAGAACAAGGGCTGTTGATGTTAAAATCCAAGAAGTATCACCACTGTTAAGCTCATCAGCGAAAGCGCTGGTGGGTAACATTAACAGAATAAAAACTAAAATTTTGGTAAAAATTTTCATGTAATTTTACCTCCTTATACCTATCCTTAAACTATATAAGGCAATTTTCATGCCAAACATATATAGATAAGCCCTATCCCGTTAGGTAGGGCTTATCGTTAAGGAGGTAGTGTTGTTAGGTATAAAGATGCGAACTGTTAAATTTCGCTTAGAATTTATTTAAAGTAAGGATATGCTTCAATTCCAACCTCACTAGCATCGGACCCTAAGACCTCTTCTTCTTCTGATGGTCTTACTCCGATAACAATTTTTAAAATAAACCATACGATCGACGACACCACAAAGACAAATAGAATTACTGATAAAGTACCTATAGTCTGAGTAAGAAATGATGTATCTGAATTTGATATAGGAACTGCGATGGTTCCCCAAATTCCAGCTAAAAGATGAACTGGAAGTGCTCCTACTACATCATCGATTGTTAAACTTTCAATAAATTTCGTTCCAAAGACTGCAATCACACCACCGACTCCACCTATAAGAACTGACGTCATCATCGAGGGAGCTAATGGTTCAGCTGTAATCGATACAAGTCCAGCTAGTGCACCATTAAGTGCAAAAGTTACATCTACTTTTCCAAACATCATCTGTGCCAAAACCACAGCGGCAAGTAGACCAGAGCATGCTGCAAGATTTGTATTAACAAAAATATTTGATACCGAAACAGCATCATCCATAGTGCCTATAGCCAGCTGAGAGCCTCCATTAAAACCAAACCATCCAAGCCATAATATAAAAGTTCCCAGGGTTGCCAATGGAATGCTAGATGCAGGTATTGCATTAGGTGTACCATCTGATTTAAATCTTCCCATTCTAGGTCCTATAATTATCGCTCCAGCAAGAGCTGCTGCTCCCCCAGCTGCGTGAACCAAAGTTGATCCTGCAAAATCAGAAAATCCCATTGCGGATAACCATCCTCCTCCCCATTGCCATCCCATTTCAATTGGGTAAATAATTCCAGACAAAATTATTGCGAAAATAAAAAATGTCCAAATTTTAACTCTTTCTGCTATTGTTCCAGAGACTATAGATACAGTAGTGGCACAAAAGACCATCTGAAAAAACCAATCAGAATTAGATGCATATCCAGTGCTAATATCTTCCGCGGGTTCAAACATAGTGAAAGAACCTATGTATCCACCTTCTGGGATTCCATAAGCCAAGTTGTAACCAACTAAGAAAAACATAATTCCGGAAATTGAATATAAACCTATATTCTTCAAACATATAGTAGAAACATTCTTAGTTCTTACCATGCCTGATTCCAACATTGCAAATCCTGCTGCCATCCACATAACCAAAAAGCCACAAATAAGAAACAGGAGTGTGTTAAAAATAAAAGCGGTTTCTTCTGGACTGTTAGAAGCAAATGCATTATCAGTAAAAAGCAAAGTTAAAGAGCCAAGCATTAAAAAACATAAGAAATTTTTTAACTTTGATTTAATCATTGTTATATCCTCCAAGTAATATTTATTTCTTTGTTTGCAAAATCTATGCCAATTAATAATTGTCTATTTTTTGTTGTATGCTTAATGCAATGAATCATCCAAACAACCTTCAAGAACTACTTAAAAACTCAGCTGAAAAGTTTGGTGAAAGAGTAGCATTAAGTGAATTTGTTAATGGAGCTTTGTCTGAAATAACATATAAGACTCTTCATGAGTACGCATTGATAGGGGCAAATAATATAGTCAAGACAGGCTTGCAACCAGGTGAAAACATCGCCATTAAAGGTTCTAATTCAATTAGTTGGGTGGTTAGATTTTTTTCAATACTTTATTCGGGATGTACTGTTGTCCCAATAGATCCAAAACTAAATAAGAAATCAATTGATTTCATCTTGAAATTTACAAATTCTTACCTTCTTGAAGATGTAATAAAAGAACAGGATAGAGATAAAATTAGCAATTTAAAAACAATAGATTCGGGTTCAGTGGCTGAAATATTGTTCACTTCAGGGACGACAGGAGAGCCAAAAGGTGTAATGCTTACACATAAAAATTTAATCTCAAATTTGATTGATATAAACAAAATTATATATTTTGATTATCCCGTAACTTCTTTTTCCATACTTCCTCTTCATCATGTTTATGAATTAACTGGAGGTCTTCTGAATAATATTTATAATGGAAATAAAGTTCATTTTTGCTCCAAAATAGATATATCTACAATGACAAAAGAAATGCAGATTGTTAAACCTGCTATATGGCCAGTGGTTCCATTAATCCTTGAGAAAATTTTTAAAGGTATCAAATCTAGTCTTCAAAAATCTATAATGAGACAAATTATTTTTAATATAGCACCAAAGATTTTTGGTAGATTAGTAAGAAAAAAAATGGGCTTAGAAAATGTTAAATTCATACTTTGCGGTGGTGCTCCATTAAATCCAGAGATAGAAAAATTTCTTGATAGAATCAATATACAGATAATACAAGGATATGGTTTATCTGAAGCCTCTCCATTAATTACTGTAAACCCTCCAGAAAAAATTAAATTTGGTTCAGTTGGTAAGGTCATAGATTCTTGTGATGTAGAGATAAGGAAAAAGAATGAAGATGGTCATGGGATTATTTATGCCAAGGGCTCCAATATTTTTAAAGGATATTATAAAAACTTGGAATCCACTCAAGAAGTTTTAGAGAATGGCTGGCTAAATACCGGCGATATAGGATATTTTGATTCAGATCAATATTTATATATAACAGGAAGAGAAAAGTTTGTAATTGTAAATGCTGGTGGAAAGAACATCTATCCAGAAGAAATTGAAGAAAATATCAAAACTTCTAATCTAATTAAAGATGTAGTAGTTTTCAGCAACGATGATAAAAATATAATAGCTATAATCCAACCTGATGAATTTATATTTAAAAATACTGACATTGATGAATTAAAAAGAGTAATTTCGAATTATATTTTGGATTCTAATAAAAATTTTGAATCATACAAAAGGATTAACAAAGTATATTTAACCAATAAGGATTTCAATAAAACTTCTACACAAAAAATTAAGAGAGACTTTCTACGTAATTTTAATCCTAGTGATTATGATTTAGCATATTAATTCTATCTTTCTAAATCTTGTATTTTGTAATTTGTATTCATCTTTTAGTTGCCTTGGTCTTAGTATTAATTTGCTTTCTAGCATCCTGTAAGGTATTTCAAGGATAATACTTCTTGACTTAAAAGATCCAGGAGCAAATTTATAAGCAGAATCTGCTATCTTTTCAATTTTTAAATTAAATTCTTTTTTATTAAAAGAATATACTGTAGGAACAAGATTTGAATCGACATCTCTTTCTCTACAGATTATCAATGAAATCAAATCGCATACCTGAAGAAACTTTAACTCCATAGTAAAAGTTGGATTACTTACATCAGGCATAGTTGTTTTTCTGAAAGTATTTTTAAGTATTTGATTAGCTTCATCAACAAACTTGCTTTCTTCTTTTCTGCTTTTTGAATTTAGATAAAGCTTTTTAAAATGCTCAGCTATTAAAAGTTGAGAATAAGGATTTAACGAGGAAGCAATGCTTTTAAGCCATAGTTCTTCTTGGAGTGATTGCTTCATATTTTGAAAAGTGTAAATCTCACGATTATCAGATACCTTTGGAACTTTGTCATATTCAATCCAACCAACATCATGATTTCTGATAGCATACTTTAGGCTTTCATTTTGGCTAAGTTCACCAACAATATCCTCATGGAAACACATAAAAAAATCTAAGGCTATGCTTGCATGATCATGCTGAGTAATAAAGCATATATAGTCCTTATATTCTTTCGTAATCAAATTTAGCTCCTTTGTAATTTTATCTCTTGAAATCTTATTATAATCAAGATAACTTATTTCTGTGGCTAGAGTAGGAATAATTTGTGGTAGCGATTCAGATTTAGAGAAAGCCTCTGATGCATGCAAAATTCTCGACGAATTAGGTGTTGCTTATGATTTAAGAATTGCTTCGGCACATAGAACTCCAGAACTTTTAGAAGAGTACATGAGCACAGCTGAGGAAAGAGGAGTTGAAGTAATAATAGCTGCTGCTGGTTGGGCTGCTCATTTACCAGGAGTGGTAGCGTCTTATACGACTTTACCCGTAATTGGCATACCAATAGATTCGTCTTGTCTTAATGGGATGGACTCGCTTCTTTCCATAGTTCAAATGCCTCCTGGAATACCTGTCGCCACAATGTCTATAGGAAAAGGCGGAGCAAGGAATGCTGGAATTTATGCAGCATCGATTCTTGCAATTAAATATCCTGAAATAAAAGAATCCTTAAATAACTTTAGACAAAGCTTAAAAGATAAAGTTAAAAAAGCTGCTGAGAAACATAACAAATAAGTTGGAATTAATAAATACCAATCAAGTTAACTATTTTTCACTTTCCAATTCCATTAAAAATGGAAAAACTATTTGCTATCCTACAGAAACTCTCTATGGCTTAGGTTGCGCTATTGATAATGATCAGGCAATTGCGAAACTTTATGAAATCAAATCAAGAGAAAAAGAAAAAAAATTTTCTATCTTATTTAAAGATATCAAAATGTTAGAAACATATTGTGAATTTAATGATACAGAGAAAGACTTAATTTTACATTTTATGCCAGGCCCTCTTTCAATGTTGCTTACAATAAGAGATAAAAATTTAATTAAAGATAGTTTAATAGGGTCAAATAACAAAATTAATTGTAGGGTTTCCTCTCATCCGTTTATTATTAATCTTTTTCAGCATCTAGATGTTCCTATAATATCAACTAGTGCTAACATTAGTGGAGAAAAGAATATGTTTACATTTAAAAAAATATATAATACATTCCATGATTTAGTAGATATAATCATTGATGATGGCAATATAAAAAGCTCATCAGGTTCAACGATTATAGAGTTAAATGGTAAAGAAATAAAAATAATAAGAGAAGGCGATATTAAAGAAAAAGATATAATGGTTTTTCTTCATGGCAGAAATTAAATCTTTTAAAGCACTTAGATATAATTCAGAGACTATAGATGACATAAGTACTGTAATAGCTCCACCTTATGATGTAATCAACAAAGAGCAACAAGAAAGTCTGTATGAGTTAAATGAAAAAAATGTAATCAGGATTGATTTAAATAAAGAGCCTGGTGATAAAAAATACGAGACTGCAAGAATTATTTTTGAAGCCTGGCAGAATGAAAATCTCTTAGTTAGTGAAACTGAGGAATCTATTTATCCATACTATCAAAAATTTAATTACGAAGATAACGAGCATGAACGTATCGGTATAGTAGCACTTGTAAAGCTACACGAATTTGAGGACAAAATAATTCTCCCTCATGAAGAAACATTCAGCGGCCCCAAAGAAGACAGACTAAAGCTAATGAAAGCATGTAGGGCTAATTTAAGTCCTATATTTGGTGTATTTGAAGATTCTAATGATTTAATTCAAAGAACTATAATCGATTTTATTGCTTCAAATAAACCAATTATAGAAGCTGAATCCTTAGACGGCATACTGAATAAAATTTGGAAAATTACTGATAAAAATATAATTGCTGATATTGCGTCCTCTTTTGCTGAGAAACAAATTCTAATTGCTGATGGTCATCATAGATACGAAACTTCACTAAATCTAAACAAAGAATTTAAAACTCCTCAAAGTGAATTTACCATGTTTTATTTGGCCCCATCAAACCAAAAGGGCTTGCTAATTAATCCAACTCATAGGGTTCTAAATAATGTTAAAGATTTTGATCCAATCTATAGTTCAATTAAAGATAATTTTATAGTAGAAAATTGCGATAAGATTAACGAAAAAGATTTGGCGCCGAACGAATTCTTTGTGGTTTACAAAAAAAGCAATGTACTTATTAAATGCAAAATAAAAAACAAAGATTTAGATAAATTTTACAATATGAGTGTTTTTGCGGTTCAGAGCAACATTATGAATCCCTACAAAGATCTATATTCTGATATAAAATTTTTTAAAAATTTTGAGGATACTAAAAGCTCTCTGAAAAATGACTCAGTAGGCTTGATTCTACCTAAATTTCTACCTCAAGACATAATGAATGTTGTTTTAAGTAACACAAAGATGCCTCAAAAATCCACATATTTTTATCCTAAAGTAGCAACAGGACTGTTATTTAACAAATTATATTAAACTTTTATAATGATTTATAATTCAATCTGATGGATAGAAACAATATAAGAAATTTTTCGATTATTGCTCACATTGATCATGGGAAATCTACACTTGCGGATAGGATTTTAGAAATCACGAAATCTGTGACCAAGAGAGATATGACAAATCAATTCTTGGATAATATGGACATAGAAAGAGAAAGAGGAATAACTATCAAATCACAATCAGTAAGAATTAGCTATAAGTTAGAAAATGAAGACTATGTATTTAACCTTATTGATACGCCTGGCCATGTTGATTTTAGCTATGAAGTATCAAGAAGTTTGATGGCATGTGAAGGAGTATTGTTGGTTGTTGACGCAACACAAGGAGTTGAGGCGCAAACTTTAGCTCATGCATTTTTGGCTGCAGATATGGGTTTAGAGATAATCCCGGTTATCAACAAAATAGATCTCCCAGCATCTGATCCAGAAAGAGTATGCAAAGAAATAGAAAGCACTATAGGCATTGATTGTAGTGATGCAATCATGGTAAGTGCTAAAACAGGAGAAGGCGTAGAGGATATTCTTAGAGAAGTCATCAATAAGATACCCTCTCCTAGAAAATCAAAAAATAATAATCTTAGAGCTTTAATAATTGATAGTTGGTTTGATTCCTTTTTAGGAGTAGTTCTTCTAGTAAGAATATTTGAAGGGGAAATTAAATTTGGAGAAAAAGTTAGATTGATGTCAACCAATAGAGATTATGAAGTTAAAAATTTAGGGATTTTTAATCCAAAACCAACAAACGTCTCCAAATTAAGTTCTGGGGAGGTTGGATTTGTTACTGCATCTATTAAAGAAATTAGTGATGCTAAAGTAGGAGATACCATTACTCAAAGCATAAAACCCGCAGATCACCCCTTAAAGGGATTCAAAGATATTAAACCAATGGTTTTTTGTGGACTATACCCTGTTGATACAAATTTTTACTCACAACTCAAAGAAGCGTTAGAAAAAATTGCCCTTAATGATGCTTCAATAAAATATGAACCAGAAACATCTGCTGCCTTGGGTTTTGGGTTCAGATGTGGCTTCCTGGGATTACTGCATATGGAGATAATCAAAGAAAGGCTTGAAAGAGAATTTAATTTGGTATTAATAGCAACTTCCCCAACAGTTGTTTATGAAGTTGTTCAAACTAATGGAGAAAAGATTATAGTAGACAATCCAAGTTCTCTTCCTGAAAGAAGTAAGATTGAATCCATTATTGAACCTTTTGTGAATATTAGCTTACATTCACCTAAACGATTCCTTGGTGGCTTATTAGATTTATGTGAATCAAGGAGAGGGGTTCAAAAGAATATTAATTTTATCTCTGAAGATAGACTCATTTTGGAATATGAACTCCCTTTGTCAGAAATGATTTACGATTTTTATAATAAAGTAAAATCAATAACAAAGGGTTATTGCTCAATGGATTACGAGCCCTCAGAATCTAAAGAATCAGATTTAGTTAAATTAGATATTTTAATTAATGCTGAAATTGTAGATGCTTTATCAATTATTATTCATAAGAAGAATTCCTACTATAGAGGAAGAGATATAACAGAAAAATTGAAAGAGATAATACCTAGACAACAATTTGAAGTAGCAATTCAAGCTGCAATAGGAGCAAAAATTATAGCAAGAGAAACTGTTAAGGCATTTAGGAAAGATGTTACAGCGAAACTTTATGGTGGTGATGTAACAAGAAAAAATAAACTTTTAGATAAACAAAAAGCAGGTAAAAAGAGAATGAAGAATGTGGGCAGTGTGGAAATACCACAAGAAGCTTTTATGGCTGT
>JAYYZJ010000011.1:0-49716 GCA_036340075.1 Thermodesulfobacteriota bacterium
ATGACGAAATCATCCTTGGATTGGATCGCAGCCGCGAATCCATGATGAGAGCTATTGCTGTTGATTCCGAAACTGGAGCAGAGTTGAGACTTGCTGCTGACGATCAGTATACTGTTCGCCAACAAAAAGTTGGATACTATGGTTCAATCGAGGAAGGACGCATGATTCTCGATAGTCGCGCCTTAACAGGTATCGTTGTGTAAGTTATCTTCACATACTAAGAGTTTAAAAAAATCCACCTACGGGTGGATTTTTTTATTCCCAAATTTATCATAAAAGTGTAACCTAAAATATTATTATGGCAAGAAAAAAAACTACAACTTCTACTAAAACAAAACCAAAGACCGCTAAAAAAGCGAGTAAAGAGATTATGTATACAGACGGGAAATCCGTTGTAGCAAATGAAAAAGATAACTTAAAAGATTTAGAGAAAATTTTAAATCCATCTTTGTTAACTAATCATTTTAAAGCTCAAACTGAGGAAGAATTTGATTCAAAAATTGCAGACATGACAATGCCTGACTTACAATCATTAGCTGTAAGGGTTGGAGTTTTTCCTTCTGGAAATAGAACAACATTAAAAAACAAACTCAAAAAAGAATTTAAAAATGTTGTTTTCGCTGGAAAAGGAAGGGTAATGGCTTCTGAAAAACCAATAATGGATATTAATTCATTATCTGAAGATCAAAAAAAATTATTTAGAGAAATTTAAATATGGGTCAAATTGATGATATTGCGAGTAGTATATACGAAACAGAGTTTTATGATGAAGTAGCCACTCCGCAAGAAGTGGACGCTTCAAAAGCTCGCATATCTGCATGGCTTGAAACAAATATAGGACAATTAAATATACTCATAAATCAAAGCTTTAGAATTGATGGGTCAAATAATTCATGCCCAGAATTAAAGGAAGAAGAAATAGCTATTTTTATACAACTATACTTAAAGTATTACTATAAAAGACAAAGCCAATCTATACTCAAAAATTTAGGGTCAATACAAAGTCAAACAGTTGGAACCCCAGTTTTGACAATGTCAGATTGGACGGAGCTAAGAGAAGGAGACTCTCAAATAAAAAGAGTGGCTCAAAATTCTTCTCCACAACAAAAAATTCAAGTAGCTCAAACATACAGAACTTTTTCCCAAGAAGCTGATATAAAGTTAAGTGAATTAGTTCATTCATATAATATGTATAATTCTGGGCCTAGACAAATAGTTGAAGAAGGTTCTGCACCAAGTGTAGTAGCCCCGCCTACACCTACTTAATTCATGTCTAGTCTAATTTCCAATTCAGATAAAGATGCTTTTGATGATATATTCGATAGCATACACGATACATTCTCAAGAGAGATCACTATTTTCAAAAAAGAAAAAAAAGTTTTTATATCTACTCAAAGCACTTATAATGCTCTCTATTCAAGAATGAAAGATGAAAAGAGTATTGAAAAAACTGTCCAAGCAATCAAGGTAAAAGCTAGAGTAGCATATGCAGGAAATTTTGAATTTTTAAGAGCTAATACAGAAAATGAAATTATGGGACTTGATATTCCTGCCGATCATGTAAGAATTAAAATTGGAGAAACAGGCTACAACTTAATAAAGCAAGCTACAGATATAGAAATAGACGGAGAACTTTTCAATATATCTTCTGACGCTGCGAAGTCTGGAATGTTTAAGGTTAAGTATTATAATTTATTGTTAAAAAGAAGGAGTTGATATGAAAATACGAATTAACTCTAGAGCCCTTAAAAAAATAGAAAATTCTGAGGTAGCTCCAATTGTAAATAAGCAAGCAATGGATATGGTTTTAAAATTAGCCAGAGAAGCTCACATGGAAATGTTGCAAGCTTTCGAATCACATCCAGTTACAAAAGAAATACAATCTGGACCAGACGGACGGAATCAAAGCGGAACTTTAGGTGGATATGGTAATCTATATTCGTTTATTGGTTTTGAAGAAGGCATGGACCCTGTAGCTCCTATAAGAAGAATATTAAAAAAAACATTAAAAGTTAGAGCTGTACCAGCAAATCATAAATCTATGATAATGAATTTTTTAGTTGAAATACCATCCAAAGAAGAGTTAATAGCTGCATCCCCAATGCCCTGGGGAACAGGCAGAAGTTGGATAGAAGGTATAGAAAAAGGAATATCAGGATTAGGTAAATACTTAAATGAGACTTCTTTTAATAGTAGATCTGGAGAAGGTATACAAACTAAAAATCAAATAAGAGGAGGAGGTTTTAGAAACACAAAATATCTTTCTGAAATATTAAACCAGCTTAAGACTAACTTAAGGAGAGGAATAAAATGAAGGCTGGGTTTGATCACGAATTATTGTCAAGCTTTTATCTTTGGTGTGATGATCGGCTTACTTATTTTGCTGAAGCGTATCAAGATCCAATACCTCATACATTTGAGTATGTAGACTCAATAGACGTTCCTTCTGCTTGGAATGCGTTTTATAGTCCATATAGACAATTTGTTTGGGCTTCAGATAGAGTTACTGTTCCTGATGAAGTAACGATAAATGGAGCTACAGTTAAAGATAAAGACGGAATTTTTATTGATTATAATAACGGAAGGATTTTAGTAGATACTACTAGTAGACATGGAAATAGCACAAGTTTATCTATAACTGGAAATTTTGCTTATAAAACAGTTAATACTTACATAACAGATGAAACAGAAGAAAATGTAATATTAAATAGTGATTTTATAATAAGTCCGTCAAATCAAACATATATGCAAACAAATGGCGGCTTCAGTGATAAAATGTATACGCTACCAGCTATGTTTCTAACAATATCTAATTCTAGTAATGAACCGTTTGCTTTTGGAGGAATGGATAATACTGTGGCAAATATAAGATCCGTAATAGTAGCTGACTCAAATTATACGCTTGATGGCGTACTATCCGTATTTAGGGATTCAGCTAGAACCGATTTTGCATTAATAGATTTTGGGGATTTCCCATTTGGAGAATTTAATCATATAAAAAATCACCCATATAAATATGAAGATCTGTCAAAATCAACTTCTCAGTATTGCTTTATAGATGAAGTAGCTGCATCTAAGCTGACAGATAGATCTAGAGAAAGAATAACTGGGTCAAAAGATTATAAAATAGGCTTTTTAGATTTTCAAGTTTCTAAACCAAGAAATCCAAGACAAATTTTTTCTAGATAAAATTTCACATTTTAACCTTTTTACTGTAATAAGTATTACCTAAAATTTTAACTATAATATATTATGGCAACAGACAGAATTATTTACCAAAGTGAATCTCTATTCGTTAGTCCGCACACAAAAGCTAATGACGCTAATATTACTTCTACGGATATCGAAGAGATTAATCGTGTTCAGGACATGAGTTATAACCTTGAGGTTACTCGTACTGATATTAATGAGTTTGGTCAACTTGCTGCTCTTTCAAGAGAAGTAACTGAACCACCAACAGTAGCCCTGGATTTTTCATATTTTCTTACAGATGGAACTCAAGAAAAAAGTCTTGGTTTTGATCTGAATCAATATAGCAAATTACCTTTAGCAAACGCCACCCCAATGACTTCAAGTCTTCTAACAGGGAGTACTGAAGAAAAAAATTACTATATAGTAACAGCTCCAGAGGGTAAAGATGTTCATGGCGCAAATCTAGAAGATGGCGACCATGGCGTTATTGGAATTGGTAATGGATTTATTACAAGTTATGGAATTACAGCTGCTGTAGGAGAACTTGCAAGCGCGAGTGTTTCTGTTGAAGCTTCTAATATCATGTTTAAAAATAATCTAGCTAATGGATTCCAGAATCCATCAGTTGATGTAACATCTACAACTGGAGATAGGCTTTCAAATTTTGTAAGATTTAATACAAGTGGACCAACTACTCCAACTCATACAGATTTGCCTGGAACTCCAATGCAATCTTCTGACGGAGATATTAAGTCTAATTTCACGCAAAACGAAATTTTTGCACTTCGTCCTGGTGATATCGCAATTGACTTTGACGCAGTTGGATGGCTAGACGGAACAAAAAGTGTTGGCGACTTAGCAGTTGGAGGAGCAATTCTCGATGGAGCAGGAGGAACTAAACCAACATCAAAAAGTACAGCTCATATTCAAAATGTTTCTTTGGATATTCCAGTAGGAAGAAGTCCTTTGAATAGACTCGGAAACCACTATGCGTTTGCTCGTAAAGTAGATTTCCCAGTGAACATGACACTTAGTGCCAGCGCACTGATGACTGACTTTTCTGACGGAAGTCTTGATGGACTAATCTGCGGAGGAGAGCAAAAAAGAGATATTGCTATTATTATGAAAAATCGTTGTGGAGCAAGCACTCCATTAGTTTTCGTAATGAGAAATGCTATCCTTGATACACAAGCTTTCTCAGCTTCTATTGGAGATAATAAGACGGTTGATCTTACTTTCTCTTCTCAGGTTGGTGGAGCAAACGATTCAGAAAATGGAATTTTCTTGCTTGCTGAACCAGGTAATCCTGGAGTACCAATGTACCAGGAAACTCCTACTCCGCAACCTATGGCTACTCCTACTCCGTAGTAAGAGATTTAAGAGTTACAATAAAACCTCAGATTTTCACATCTGGGGTTTTTTTGTGTATTTACACATAAGGTAAAAGGAAAAGTTTATTATGAAAAATGAAAGAGAACTCTTAGAGTTTCAAGTTTTGCGTACAATTACAAATTTGTATAAAAGCTTCTTGATCACAATAGAAGAATTAAGTGAAGATCATAAGCTTCAGTTTGATAAATTAAAAAAAGCAATGCCTGAGCATGAAAAAATATTGACTCAAGCAGAATATCTAGACGAAGGACAGCTTAATTATTTAAGAAAAAAAATACTAGACTCTGGAAACGACGCTAGAAGAGAATTATTTTCTTGTATGGAAAATTTTGATATAAACTTTAAAAAATAAATTTATTATTTATAATATATAAAAAGGAATAAGGATTATGATTATTGACGAAAAAAACACGCTATACTCTTTCTCTACTAATATTAATAAAACTGTTAAAGAAGAAGTAGAAAAGAAAAGTAAAAGAAAAAATAAAGAAACTGGAAAGATGGAGTATGTAACCTCAAAAGAAACTATTGAGGTTGAAAAAGAAGTGCCATATACTATATACATTAAAAAACCTAATAGGACAGAATTGGAAGAGGGTGATATGTTTTATAGTCTTGAGTTAAATAAATTTATAAAAATGGGTTTATTAACAAAAGCAATGCTTGCAAAGCAATATGGAAATCAAGGTGGAGTATGGTCTGAAAAAGAACAAAAAATGTATGCAGACTTAATGTACAGGATGCATCAAAAGCAGCTTGAAGTTCAACAATTTTCTTTACTCGGGGGAGATGGTAAATTATCAGAAAGGCAAAAAGAAAAACTTGATACGGCTGTTAAAGAAATGGCTCAAGTTAAAAGAGAGTTGACTGAATATGAAATGGTTCAAAATTCTTTGTTTGATCATACTGCAGATATAAAAGCTAGAAATAGAACGATAATGTGGTATATTTTACATTTGACATATTTTGTAGAAGGCGAGAATGACACAACAATTCACGAAACGTTTTTTGAAGGTGAAAACTTTGATCAAAAATACGACTCTTACCAAGATAAAGAAGATGATAGAGATGAACTTTACCAAAAAGTAATTGACAAAATATCTTCCGTTATAACAATATGGTATATAAGTGGAACTCAAAATCAAGAAGGTCTTCAAAGAGTTATTGATCAAATGAAAAAAGACGAAGAAGATGCTGAAGAAGAAGAAGGCATTGATCAAGAAATTGAAGAGAGTGTAGAAGCATAAAATGCATGACGAGTTTGACTCGAAATTTCTAGAAAAAATATTTCTAGAAGTGTGCGAAGGGTTCTCTACAACAAAAATAAAAGAAAAAACTTGTTACATTAAACACCCTTCAATTCAAGAATTGAATGTTGTTAACTCTTATTACGATCATTACTTTGATAAGGTCGTAAAGATGGGAATCCCTAAAGAGAAAGATTTAATGAAAACTTTAGAGGAGAATGGAGTGTGGTCAAAAGAAGACGAAGATAAAATAAAAAAACAAGAAATAGAACTAAAGGGTTTAAGGAAAACTTTAGGTAACTTATTTACAGAAAGAGAAAAAGAGCCAATAGAAAAAAGAATCAAAGAGCTTAAAAAAGAATATGAAGATCATGCTAAAAAAAGAAGTTCTGTAGTAACTAATTCTGCGGAAGAATATGCAGACAAAAAGAGTAATGAAAAATTTTTATTTCATTGTCTTTACGAGGATAAAGAATTAAAAAATAAAAAATTTCATGAAGATGAATTTGAAGAGATAGATTCTATAGAGTTGATGAATTTATATAAAGAATATAATTCTCATGCAGAAAAATTTTCAGAAAAGAATTTAAAACAATTATCTATATCTTCTATATTTAAAAGCGTCTTTAATTTGTACTCTAAGGATGTTACTAATTTTTTTAAAAAACATCCTCTTGATTTAAGTTTTTATCAAATTAATCTATTAAATTATGGAAAGTTATTTGTTACAATTTTTGAGAATAATAAAATTCCAGAAAACATAATGGATAATGCTGAAAAAATACTAAAACACGTAGACGAAGAAAAGGGAAAAAAGAATAAAGCTGAAAAAATTTCACAGAAAGCCAATGAATCAGATGGGTTTTCATATGCAAGAGCAAAGACTTCAGAAATGGAGAAAATGGGCGTTGAAAAATCAGGTGGAAAAGATATTCACAGTATAGCAGAAGATAATGGTGGAGAGCTTTCCATGGAAGATTTCATGAAAATTCATAAAAAATAGTGTAACTATATTACACAAGGTTTAAGGATTTTTTTATGAGTGTTGTCAATATACCAACGTCTGCTTCGGGCTACCATCAAAGTATTGTTAGCCAAGCTAGATCTGCGCAAAGAACAGTTAATAGGATGCAGATGTCCCCGACGTTGAACCCACAAGGGATGACTCAACCTTTAGGGAAAATAACAAATTCAGCAAGTGAATTCCAGAAATCAATGGACGCTTCGGCTGCGCGTGTCTTTGCTTTTGGAGCAGCTGTCGGAGTAATAAATGGAATATCTGATGCATTCAGGGGGATGGTTGAATCAATGGCAGAAGTTGAAAAATCCTTAAAAGACATTCAGGTTGTAATGGAAGCTAGTGACGCCGCAATGCGAAGTTTTGGAGACGGGTTATTTGATGTGGCAAGAAATACTGCTACAAGTTTTGATTTAGTTGCGGCTTCAGCGACAGAGTTAGCAAGACAGGGATTAAGTTCAGAAGAAACTTTGGCTAGGGTTAACTCGGCATTGATATTAAGTAGGCTTTCTGGGTTAGACACAGTTAAGTCGACAGAAACACTAACCGCTGCAATTAACTCGTTTAATAAAGAAGGTATAACTCATACCCAAGTAATTAATAGAATGGCTAATGTTGACGCAGCTTTTGCTGTATCTTCTGCAGACTTAGCTGAAGCGATTTCTAGAGCAGGAGCTGTGGCTCAATCATCTGGGGTGGCATTTAACGAATTAGCAGCGATAGTAACGGCTGTTCAACAAAGAACTGCCAGGGGTGGTTCAGTGATAGGAAACGGATTTAAAAGTATTTTTACTAGGATTAAAAGGAGTGGGGTTAGAGAAGCTTTAGAAGAAATTGGAGTAGCTACAAAAAATAATGACGGATCGTTTAGATCTTCAATAGCAATTTTAGAAGATTATGCGAAAGTATACCAAGGCTTAAGTGATACTCAGAAAGCTTATACGTCAGAACAAATAGCTGGAGTGTTTCAAATTCAAAATTTACAAGCTTTAATACAAGATTTAAATAGTGGATATTCTGTATACAATAAGGCATTGTCAGTGGCTAATAATACAACAAATGAAGCTATACAAAGAAATGATGCTTTAAATACAACTATGTCTGCACTGTTTGCTCAAACAACTTTAAGCGCAAAAGAATTAGCAGCAACTATTGGAGAAGTAGGATTTTCAGAAAATTTTAAAGAAATTTTAACATTTTTAAATAACCTGGCTAAAAAATTAAACGAAATATTTTCCGAAGATAAAGGTAGCGATTTTGCTCAAAACTTAATTAGAGGAATAGGATCATTTTTAACTGGGCCAGGATTGGTTATAATGGGTGCTGCATTTTTGAAAATATTCGGATTAGTAGCGAAGTTTGCAAAAGAAGCTTTTGCGGATTTATTAGGAGTTAATAAAGAAGCAAAAAGACAACAGAGTTTGCAAGTTGCTATAGGTCAAATACTTTCTACTAATGCTGGAGTTTATCAAAAAATATTAGCTGCTGGAACAAGCACTGCAAAACAACAGCAAATAATATTAAATTTAATAAAACAAGAAACAGCTGAAAGACTAAAACAAGAAGCTTTAATTAAGAGAATAGCTGGGGGTAGAGTGCTAGCTGGTATTGGAGCTGGAGAACAGGGTTTTATTCCAATGGGGAAAAAATCTGCACAAAGAAAAGGTAGAAAAACCTTAGGAATGGCGTCTGGCTTTTTACCTTCGATTGGAAAAGAAATGAGCGATATAAATTCTGGAATTGGAGGAGCAAGAAAGGGAGATAAGCCAGTAGTTTTAAAAGGGCATAAAATGAGTGGGGGTAGAAGGGAAAATGTAGTTGCTCATACTGGAGAGTGGGTAGTTTCTAATTTTGCTGGCACTGGTGGGGATGCTATCTTTAATAGAGATATGATAAAGAAAATGGGGAAACCAAAGGGGGCTAAAAAAATAACAGCTTCTTCTGGTTTCATACCGAATTACGCAAAACCTGTTCAAAAAAAATATATGGCTGTACAGGCTTCAGCGAGAAGATTAGACTGGAGGCAAGGCGGCAGATCTTTAATATCTAAATTTTCAGATGGAGTAGATATGTTTAAGGCTATGATAAAAATTAACAGGATGGAGCAAACATCTAAGCAACTTGGGTCTAGAGCTCACGCCTGGGTAACTGGAAAGCCAATGAGTGGAGATAGTATTATTAAGGGAGAACAAATTCCAGAAAAATCTACAAAAGCATGGTTTATAAGAGATAAAAATAAAGACGGGACTAAATATAAATTAAATTTTTCCATGAAAAATGTAGAGTCAGGGTTAAGAAAAGAATTTGGAACATTAATGGACCAGCCTACAGGTAAAAGTTTGTTAACTACAGTTAATAATTTGACTGATGAAAAAAAGACTCCTAGATTTAAAGACAAAGTACCAAAAAAAGTTCAAGGAAGATTTGCTCATATAACAAACTTATTGAAAGGGCTACAAGGAGAAAAACTTGCTAGATCTAAACTCAGAAAAGATAGAGGCAGTGGAGATTATATAAGGGGTAATGAATCTTTTGATTTAAAGTACAAAAATAAAAAGGGAGAAGAAAGATTTTCTGAGGTAAAAGCTGTAAGCCAGCAAGATTTGTTGCCTATATTAAAAAAAGGTGCAACACAATTTTTGCGGTCAACAGGAAAAGATTTTAAAAACGAAGAAAAAGATATTATAAACGTAAACAAAGGCTCTTCTCAAATATCTGGATTTTTAGAGTTAATGACAATGGCGGATACTGAAGTGACTAGACCTTCATTTGCAAGAGGCTACGTGCCTAATTTTGGTAAGTTTAATTTGTTTGAGGGAGTCAGAAAAACAAAAGGAGGGAAAGATTATATTTGGGAAAACGAGTTAGCTCAAGCAAAACATCAGCTACCAGAAGGAACAAAATTTACACCCTGGGCAAAAAATCCAAAAATGATTTTTGTATCAGGGCACAAGGCTAAACCTGGAATAAATAAAAATAAAATTTCTTTCAAAAGCTCTAGTGAGCTTGAAGAGTTTGGAAAATTTGCAGCTCAAGAAGGTTACCCTGAAATTATGGCTAGTATTGTTAAAAATACTGGCATGGAGGAAGCATCCAAAAAATTAATGGGGAACACTTTTGCTCAAAGAGCTTATGATAGAAAGGCTGGAAAAAAAACAATTCAAACTTTACCCAACGAAATAGATATTGATAATATTAAAAATATTAAAGTAGGAGATTTTAAAAGCTTTGAGCATGGTCAAACAGGAGCCAATCTAAGGAGGTTGTATACCCCAGAATCTTTCGATAGAGTTAAAAATGAAAAATTTATTCAAAAACCAATAGGTCAAAGAGAATATATGCCACTTGGTGGGGCGACTGAACCAAAGATGGCTAATATTTATGATTCTGATGAAAATATTTTTAGGAGCATACAGAAAGCAAGAGGGAAAAATTTAATTGATTCCAGTACGATAGAATCTTTATATAAAAAATTCTTAAATCAAAAAAGTAGCAGTCAGTTTTCTTTAGGTTACATACCTAATTTAGCATCATTGTTAAAGGCTAGAAAAATGCATGATGGTTTTGGACCTCAAATGGGTGGATCGGGAGTAAGATCTAAGAAGTTTAAAGACTCGGGTTCTTTTCTTGAGTATCAAGGTAATGAGCTTGAGTTTATACAATCAATGAGAAAGGGTGACGCTAATCTACTTTTCGATAGATTTGTAAGGCAAAAAGGCTCTGTATATAGTCCAGGTATAAAACAAAATAGAAGTTTTAAACAAGGTTCAAAAACAAATTTTGAAGATTTAATTTATGCTTTTCCTCAACTACAATATAGATTAAAAAAGGGATTTGAGACGACTGGAAGATATGTTGGAGCAAATGGAGAAAGTTTTAGATTTCTAAATCTAAAAGATTTAAAAGAACAAATTAATAAAAAATATAGCAGAGAAGAATTTCGTCAGTATTTAGGCGGAGAAGGTGTTGTAGGAATGGGCAAGATGGATGTACAGGATTTAACGACCAATGTAATCAAAGGTAGGGGAGATGATATATATAAAAATTACGCAAGAGGTTTTATTCCTAATTTTGCAAGAGTATATGGAAGGCGTTCAAAAAAATGGCAAGAAAGAGAAGGTCGAATAAAAGCTCTTTTAGAATCAGAGAAAGCATTAGGTCATAATGTTAAATTTAAATTAAAAGAAAAAGAAGTTAGGAAGATAAGATCAAAAAATATGTTTCAACAAATGTGGTTGGAATCATACTTTAAGAAAGGTAAAAAAAGTGATTACGATATGTTATTAAAAATGGGTTATGATAAAGAAACTTTATTATCTCTAAGAAAGCATGTTGGTAATGGGGGAATAGTAGATGTTTTAAGTAAAGGTTATTTACCTAACTTCGCAAAAGGAGTGCAGACATCAAAAGGTTTTTTTACCACTCAAAAACTAAGAAGGCTGACAGGCGGAGATTTTGCAAAATCAGAAACTGGAGAAAAGCTTTTCTTAAATCAATTTTCAAGAAAAGATCAAGATGCTATAAAAAACTTTCAAGCTCCAAATTCAAAAATGAATATAGCTAGAGCCAAAGCAGCAAGCAAAGATAATAGAAATAAAATGCCAACTATAGATGCTTCAAGGCAGGCTACAATGCTAGTTGCTACGAATGGATTGAGAAGAAAAGTTGATGCTACATATAAACATAAAGATATAAATTATAGATTAAAATATAGAGTTGAGGGTTTAAAACCTTCCAGGTTAAAAAGTACGGAATCTTCAGTAAGAAACAAAATTGAAAACATTTTAATTTCAGAATCAAATAATCTCGCTAAGAATCTTTCTGGGACTGGACAATTTGGAGCTTCTACTCCAGCTGTTCAAAAATTATCTAATGCAGGAAGTGTTGGATCGGCTGCAGGAACAGTTTTTGAATCTGCAGTTTCGGCTATAGGAAAAAATAGATTATTTACAAGTAATAATGCAAGGTTTGACATTTCTGGAATGCCAGACGATAAGCTTAAAAACTTATTTGGTTATTACACTCCTTTTGCAGATGCGAAAATAGGAATGACGCCAGACACAAAAAGAGATTTTCATAGTAAGTTAATGACGCTACCCACTTCAGCAAAAAATATAGCTGGTTCAGAAAGAAAAAAACAAGGGGCAATAGCTAGGGGTGTTAGAAAAAAATATGGACCACCAACTGTATCAGAGGGGTTTATTCCAAACTTTGCTAGACCTGTATTCGCTGGAAGATCAAGAAGATTAAAAACTGGAGGTTTATTCTCGCCAAGAGATTTTAAAAGACTAGAAAAAACGAGAGATGATATAAATTTAATGGGTGGAATATATATTAGACCTGGAAAAATAACAGACAATAGCATGCCCTTTGGAGCTTTAAGTTCTAGAGATTTATCTTTACTTGAAAACAACCTTAAGAAATATGGAAAAAAACATGGTGTTGATAACGCATTGACAGAAAAAGTTTTAAGAGCGTATGGTTTAAATCCGCAGTTTAAAGATAAAGTTGGATCTATTAAAGAGAGAGGTGATTATTTGTATAATTGGGGTAAAAATATTTCTGACATTAAAGGGTACAAAAAGAGAGATGAAGAAAGATTTGATTTTTTAAGAAGTTCTAGGATAAATAGAGCTGCTGCATCTGGGTTTACTCCAAATTTTACACATCCATTAAGTGAAGCTATTCAAAGAGAAGCGTCGGCATTAAGAGATAGAAAATTACCTGTATCATCAATAAGGATTGAGAAATCAAATAGATTAAGAAATAATAAAAATCCAATAGGATTAGCTGTTACAAATAGATTTGATGAGCCTGGAGGGCTACAACAAGGCATAAACAGGTCTAATAGAATGGGGATAGACCCTGCGAGCCATGGAGCGCTAGCTGCAGAAGGCTATGTTCCTAATTTCATACTTCCAGCTTTAGCTGTAGCAGGTAGGGGAGCTTTGATGGTTGGGCAAGTAGGTCTCAGAGGAGCTGCTATGGCAGGTAGAATTGGTATGCAGGGAATGGCACATGCGGGTAGATATGGCATGCAGGGAGCTAGATATGGCATGCAGGGAATGGGACATGCCGCTAGATATGGCATGCGGGGAATGGGACATGCGGGTAGATATGGCATGCGGGGACTATCTAGAAGTAGGCAATTATTAAGAGATCGAAAAGCATTAAGATTAAGAAACAAAAGAAGAATGAGGGATGCGGGAAAAGAACCAAGATCGATGTTTGGATTTGATAGTCCTATAGGTCAAGGTGCATCAATGGGGGGAATGTTTTTGGGTCCAATGGTAGCAGAACAAGTTAGAAATGGAGAGCAGGCAATGAGCGGAAGTAAAGGTATGATGCATGATACTTTAATGGGAGCTTCTTACGGATCTATGTTTGGTGTACCAGGAATGATTGCTGGGGCAGGGGCAGGACTGCTTCATGGAGAGCTTAAAAGTGAAAGTAGGGATCAAATTAAAAATATGACCGAGGGAATAGACAAAGCTAAAAGAAAATTAGATAAAATATTATCTGATACATCCGAAATTGAAAGATATGGAGAGGCATTAGGTGAATTGCAAGTAGCAATGGAAGTTGGAGATGCAGAAGGAATAGTTGAAGCTAATAAAGAAATTAGAGAATCCTTACGAAATATAAAAGATCCAGAACTGGCTGCAGAAATAAATAGCATAGCAACCTCAAGTATGTCAGCAACAGAAAAACTTCAATTAATGGGCGAAGCTGTCGAAGGTTTAAAAAATAGAGCGGAATTATTCGAGGCAGCAATCAATGCAGGTCAGGAAATAAGAGATTTTAAAGAACAAAATGATCCATTAGTAAAAGGTGGAGAAGATGGTAGTATGCTGGGGAACGCAAAAAATTCAGTTTTAGCCTTCTTAGGGTCAGTGGCTGGATACGGCGATTACGAACAAAATAAAAGATTCCTAGATAAGAAAGATAGTGATATTTATTCAAACGATCCTGATGCTGCAAAAGACCAAGCAAAAAGATTGATGCCTAATATTGTAAATCAAATAAAAATTGATGCAGAGAAGCAAACCTTGAAAGAATTGTCTTCTGGCGAAGCTCAGGGTAGACTAAATACAGATATTGAAACCGTAACAAATTTACAAGGTTTATTGAAAGAAATTGATATTTTAACTGAGCAAGCTAAGACAGATACAACGGGTAAATTTGTTGGTGATGGAGAAGGGAGGAAAGCTCTTGACAAAGCGATGAATGAAGCTAGAGATGCTTTTGCATTTGATAATTTTGAAGATAAAGGTTTGGGATTTGCCATGCAAGAAATCGAAAGAAATGGGGGAATAACTACTCAAAGTTTGAAAGAGGTAACTAAAGAATTAGAAGCTATGAAAAAAGTGGCTGATAGTTTAAAAGGCTTAGAAGGTCAAACAACAGATCAAATAAAAAAGGCTATATCGAAAGATGCAAATCTCGAGACTGCAGCTTCAACAATAACTGAAGATATACAGTTTAGATCAACAGAAAAAGATTTACAACTTTTACTGGATAATAAATTTGAATCAACAGATTTTGCGAAAGGGTTAAGAGAAACAGCTGGTGGTAATCAAGTAGCTACAGATATAGGAAATGCAATGGAAGAGAGTGAGATTTTTAAAATGGCATTGATTGGCGAATTAATGGATTCACTTAAGTCAACACAAACTGGATTTATTGATATGGGAAAAGCTTTAGAAGTTGCAGCTAAGGTAATGAATGATCATAATAATGCAGGGGAAAAAGTTAGACTTTCTTATGAAAGAATGATTGCCGCTCAAGAAATGGCAGAAAACGCTCTGGAAAGGTTTTCAAATGGTCTAGATAACTCAAGGGGCGCTCTTGAAAATATTGTTGGATTTTTATCTGATGGCAATCAATATTTAAGGGATACAAATTCAATAACAAGTCAGGAAGCCAATGACAGACAATTTAAGCTTCAACAAAAAGCTATGGACATAACTCAAGAGCTAGACTTAAAAGAAGGCTTGATGAATTTAATTGGCAATAGTATTGATATATCAAGTATGTTTAACCCCGATAAAACCATTAAAACAGAAATGGGAGTCCCAGACAAAAATCCTACCTCGATAGTTGGGCAAATGAAAAAAGATATTGATGATGAACTCGCTCCTCAACAAGAAGGTATGGCGAATGAATTTGCAAATTTCATGAATAATAATCAGGATGGAAACATAACCTTAGACGAGATAAAAGGGTTGATGATAAATTTAAATAACTATGGATCAGAAGGAAATAAAATAGCTAAGAAGGCGCAAATTTTGATAGACAAACATCAAATGAAAGCTCAAAGACAAAGAGAAGCCATGTTAATGCAAAGAGAATTGCAAGAAGCTAGGGAGGCTAGTGATTTTCTGCAAAGAACTGGAGCCTCTATAATGGGAATAAATGAAGAAAGGGCTATAGCTGATCTATCTCCATCTTTAGATATGTCTGGGGCTAACAGTGTAATTAGATCGGCTGTCGGAGGACTAAATCCAAATGCTGCAGACGCATCTCTGATATCTAATATGGATCAATTTGCAAGTATCATGAATATTCCAACCGAAGAAATTCTAGGTGTTAATTCAGATGATTTAGCATTAACAAGAAGTTTAGCTAATTTAGAAAAAGCTATAGAAGCTTTAAGGATTGGAAACGGAGGATCTCTACCCCCAGGAATGAATGAATTTTTTAACGATCTAAGGCAGCGATTGTTTGAAAACCATGACAAAACTGTAGCTGCTAGAGGAAAGGTTGAGGAATATAATAAGCATTTCCTTGAAGGTGGATTAGATATGGCTCTACTGGGTGGACCAATGGAACAAACAGCTGCTCATTTAGCTTTTATAAATTCAAATGGAATTAAAATAAGTAATTTTTCAGAACTAACTGGTTTTAGTGCAACTGAGCCTCCTGGGATTAGCCTCAATGGTGAACCTGGATTCGTTTCAAATCCTTTAATGTCTCCACCAGGGGATGGCAGTCAACTATCTAATCCTGGAGGAGTTCCAGATATGCCTGAACTTGGGATGATGATTGAAGCATTAAAATTAATGCAGTCTGAAGGAGTTATAGTAAAAAATATACAAGAAATAGGAGTTGCAATAGCTGAGAATTTAAAACAAGTAAAAGAAGAATCTTCTGGAGAATTAATAGAGGTAATGTCTAGTTTAAATGAAAACATCGGAATAACATCAGAATCTTTAAGTTCTTTTGGCGAAAATATTCAAGTTCTTTCTGAATCATTAGCTCCTATTTCTGAAAGTGCTAGTTTATTGAGCGAAACTTTTACAACAGTTTCAGATACAATGAATTCGTTCCCAGAATTACTAAGAGGGCAATTAGAAGAAGTTACCTTCCAACATGCAGTTACTGGGAATATAGAAATGAATTTTAACAGCTCAGTTGTCCAAGGAGTGTTGGGGCCAGCAATGTATGATCAATTAAAGAAAATATTAGTAGAGCCAATGATTTTAGATTATTTATCAAAAGCTATAGGAACAAGAATAGACCCTCAGGGAAGGTTGAACTAACGCTTTAAATAATGATTAATTTTTTTATAATAAATATGTTATGGCTATTAATTTTGAAAATGTAAGTTCTTTATCAGTTACTCAAAAGAATTTAAAATTTGAGACTGATTTTACATTTAAAAAAATAAAATTAATAGAAGTAACAGGAATTTTATTAGACTTAAATAATGACGAGGGCGTCAAGAATATATTTAATGAAGCTACTGATATAATAGAGGTATATGAGAATACTAGGCAAAGTGGTTATGGAACAATTAATAAAGGTGTTCAAGAAATATTAATAAACGGAATAAGTTATGGGGAGGGATATATAGACTCCTTCTCAGTATCTGGAGATCAAATAAGAACCGCTGAATATTCTGCTTCTTTAGAAGTTTGTGAGCAGGGTGATTTGTCAGAGATAATATTAAGTCAAAATGAATCTCAAAAAATTAATTTAGGTCAATCTAGTTTGGTAGATGAAGATTTAAAATATTTAGATTTATTAGATGAAAATTTTAGTTTTAATATATCAGAAGAAAATGGAGTAGAATTAAATCATTCAATAAATTGTTCTTTTTCTTATAGAGAATCTTTAATATCAAATAAGAAAAATATATGGACTGGATCTTCAGTTCAACCATCAAAATTAGTAAATTTAAAAAATAAAGGAAAAGGCTCGATAAAAGTTAGCGCAAATTCTAGCGCCAGTTATCAAATTAGTTTGGATCAAGATGATTATGTATTAAAATTTGACTATTTAGGTCAAAACTCTTTATCGCCTGGAAGCGCGAGTGTTCAGTTTGGGTCAAAACAGATAGATCTGGGCGGTCAGTACGGAAATAAACAGATTGATTTTACCAATCCTTCAAGTTCAAATGTTACAATAACATTAAATGCAAATGCATCAAATGATACTTTTTTTAATAATTTTAAGTTATATAAAAAGAGTGAAACGCCCATTGAAAAAAGTAGAGAATTAGCAAACTTTCTTTTAAACAGTTCACCAAATTATTCTATACTCGAAAGTGATTATCAGAATAAATATAAATCGCAATCAACTTTTGACAACTTCTCTAAAACAGAAACATTTGATGAATTAAATTTAGACTATCAACTTGCGAAATCTATTAGCCATAATGAGTTACAAGCAAGTGATGAATACTCGTTAAAACAGCAAAGAAGTATTCAGTATGGTAATGATGGACTGGTGTCCGTCACTGAGAGTTCTGAAATCAAAATATTAAAAAATAAAACAGATCAAAATTTATTAGATAAAACTAATGATATTCAAGATGGCTCTTATAATAGGTGTTTACAACATTTTGCAGATTATAAAGATATGTTTGAGTATGGATGCGAAACTAACACTCAAACAAAAACTCCAATAGATGAAAATTCGCTATACAATAAACCAATTAATATATCTAAGAATTTTAATTTTTATGCAGGCACATCAAATTTAGAAATTTCATTTTCAAATGATGAAACTTATTCTAGTAATAACGGAGAGTATTCAAATCAAAGCACTGAAACAGTAGAAAACCTAGATGGTTATTATAAAATAAATACATCTGGTTCTATACAGGGTAATGGAGATACTGTATCTGAAAAAAACCAAAACGCTAAAACTGGTTATGATAATGTAATAAGTTCAATACAATCAAAAATAAATCAAACCAAATTAGAATATGCACCTTTAGATGATTTTTATATATCTTCTAAAAATGTAAATACAGACGAATTTATAGGCGCTATATCATACGCAATAGAGTTTACTAATAAAAAATCTTTTCAAAAATATTCTTCTGGCAATAAAGATATAGTCAAGAGGTATGAGATAAAAGTTGATACTTCTAATAATGTAGAAATTATAAATCAATTTTATATAAATTGCATTCCTGTAGCTCAAAAAATGAACAACATGTTAAGCTCTAAAACAATAGCAGTGCAAATAGAGCTGGAAGGCTTTCAGTCTTCTACACAAATAGAATTGTTTGATGCAGCAAAAGAAATTTTAAGACAAAAAAATTTATTACTAGGAGAAGATTCAGAAGATGAAAATGCAGAAAACGTAAGAAATTCTACATCAAACGAATATGTTACCGCAGAAAATTTCCAATTTTCAGCGAGAGATAAAGTATTGTCTTATACCAGAAATATAATTGATTTATCTGTGTGCTCAACTCCAACCAGGACTGAAGGTTACTTTCATTTTGGATGGGATGATTTATTTTACCAAACTCCAGTAGCTTATACTCCAACCTATCAGGATTACGTAGCTCCAACATTTGAGTATTTTTATGACCCGAGTGCGACAGAGACGGATGAATGGAATTATGATGGTATATTATATACGCCAATCCCGCAACAAACCCCAACTTTAACAGAAGCCCCGACTCCCACTCCAACAGTTGAAACTCCCACTCCAGCAGTTGAAACTCCCACTCAAGCAGAAACAACAACACCCACAGAAACTTTAACTGAAACAAATACTCCTACAATAAATCAATTTTATTTTTACACAGCCTATATACCTGATAACTGGAATCAAAATATAGATTCATTAGGAATTAATGGAACTATTGTTAGTGGCAAAAGATGTGTTGATGATGGAGGTGGACAAGTAAATATAAGTCCTAGTTGGGCAAGCGGATCTGGATCAGATTTTTATGTAAGAGATTGTTTTAGAGGCATAGGGGATCAAGGGACTAGATTTGAAAGTCTTTTATTCAAGATTCCAATAAGCGAACCAACACCAACGCCTCTGGTTGAACATTGTGATTTTTATGATATAAGTATTCATGATTTTTGGAGTGGTACAATATCTGGTATGGTTAACGCTGGTTCGTTTATAGGTGGATATAGAGATTTTGGAAATTTTGAATACAATGATGGAATTAGTGCATCCAGCTCTTTAATAAAGTTCGGCATGAATAATACTTCTCATCCAAATTTTGGAGTTGGAGAGCAGTATAACTCAATAAGATATCATAGTTGTCAGGAAGTTGAGTTAGTTGATAGTGCTGTTTTTGATATCCATGAAGTATTAATTCCAAGCTCTAATAGCAAAACAATTCAACAATTAATAGTAGATGAAATAGGCTGGTCGCCTGGAACATGTTTAGATATAATAGGGTATTTTGACTGTAACGCTTTAAAAAGATTTAATGAAGTAAATGCTTCAGCAACTCCAACATCAACTCTCGAAGCTAGAAATTATAAGGCAAGCGAAGTTTTGAGTAATTGTTCTGAAGAGGGCTTTACAACAAATAGAGTTTTAGATAGATTGTATATAAGAAAAATGAACTGCGGAGCATCAACAATAGAAGAGGGTATATATTAATATGAGTGTACAAATATTTTATAATGGCGAAGATTTTTTTGGTGATAATGATTTGCCAACTCCTAATGTTTCTAGATCTACTCAAAGCATAATGTTTGGAGATCATCAAGGGGTAAAAGAAATATTAAATTTACAAGGGCAAATATATATAGATAACCCACCTCAAGATTGTAGTTATTTATCAGTTTTAAATTCAAAAAGAGATGCTTTGGCAAATTTCTTTTCAAAAGATTTTAAAAGCGTACAGATTAAAGAAAACAATCAATTGATATTTACAAGAGATTTTTGCAAAGTAATGTCGATAAACTTTGAGGATAGTAGTTATGCTAAGACGCTTCCATATTCAATAGAAATTGAATGTTATGACGAGTCAATTCATAATGATTTTTTTGGAATCAAAGATCCAACAAATGAAACCACCATAACTAAAGGTGAAGATGATACGATAGTTATTGATAGAGTTATTTCTGCTAGAGGTGAAAATACTCAAGATTCACTATTAGACGGAGATAATGTCAGTTCTACTTCATCCTCCCTTCAAAATGCAATAGATTTTGTAGATTCAATGTCTGGAGAATCAAATATAAAATTACCACAAGAATATGCAAATGTTAAAGTTCATTTAATATCAAAGTCTGAATCTATTGATAGGTTTAAAAATTTTTACTCAATAAACGAAAAATATTTGGCTGATAAAAACGAAACAGATAAAGATAATGGAATACTAAGATATACAATAGATAAAAGAAAAAACTTCGGAGGAATCAAAGAGTATTCAATGTCTGGAGATTTAAGATTTGGTAAAGACTTTGATTTTTCTAAAATAATAGAAAGATTTAAAGCTATAAATTTTAGAAATGAAATAATAAATAAATTAGGTCAAAATGAAAACATAGATACTTATCCATCGTTAATAAATATATCAGAAAATAAAAGTAAAAAAAGTATTAGTTTTTCTATTAATTTTGAGAGTAATGATGCTTATGACTCATGTGGTGTGGCAAAAAAAATTACTCATTCAATAACTGAAATCGGAAATAAAGTTGATGTTTCAGTAAGTGGAGAAATACAAGCTAGAGGACCAAAAGAAAAAAGATGGGATTTGGTTAGCGAAAAATTTAAAAATATTAGTTATGATGATCAGAAATACTCGAGCTGGATAAACCAAGAAGCCCAAGAAAATTTAGATAAGTATTATCCATTAGAATCGTTATCTTTATATAAATTCCCTGAAAGAGAAAGCGTAAGAGAAGATAGGGATAATGGAATATTATTTTTTGAGTATAGTTTTACTAATAGAGAAAAAATAGAAGATTTCAAAAATTTCCAATGCAATGTAAATGTAGATTTACCTTCTCCAAGGTATTCTATTGACATGAATTTCGGGGGAAGTATGGATGGTTATATAGTAACAAGATCGGGATTTAAAAAAGGAGTGGTTTCGGTAAATGCAAGCGGATCATATAATCATTTTACAGGCAACGAAGAAAATGATCGAACACAAGCTATATCATTATTAAAATCAAAAATACAAGAAAAATTTTTAGAAGTAGAAACGGATATGTTTTCTAATTATGAATATAGTGTAACTTCAATAACAGATAACTATTCTAAAAATGAAAATATAGCTTCAATTTCAGAAACAAGAGAATACTTTAAACAAATAATACAATGAGCTGCGTAACAAAACATATCGATGACTTTTGCAATAATTTTTTATCCTTAAATATTAATTTATCAAACGGTTCTGGACCTACATTAGAAGTAGATATTTTAGGAGAGCCAGATTATACAAAAAATCATAGAGAGATTGTAGAGGGGGTTTTATCTAGACTAAGACAGTCAAATGTTCCTATATATGGAAATTGGATGTTGCTTTCAGCTTCAACAACAAAGAGTTCATCTGGAGTTATTACTAAAGTTAGGATGATAGATAGCAGTTGGGTTGAAGCGAACTCAACCACAATAGGAGTAAGAATGGAGTCTGGGGGAGATATTATACTGGGTAGTGAGTATTTTAATGTTAATGGAGTGGGCGTAAATTCGCCAACTAGAAGTGGTTCTTTATTAATGTCAGCTTCAAATTTAAAAGCAAATTATTATTATTTAAATTCAGGAAAGTTTTACATATCGCAATCAGGCTCTGTTTTATCAAAACCAAGTAATCTATCACCAAAAGAATTTTTAAAAACTTATATGCCTGGCCTTCCGAATCCGCATGTAGAGTTTGGTTCTTTTTATTATACTTTTCAAGAATTAATGAGTGTTTGTAGCGCTGATAATAGTGATGGCATGTATGGTTTATATAATAATTCTGGAACTAAGTATGAAGTTTTATCTTCTATAGGCTCAACTTTTGGAAGAGGATATGTTAATAATTCTATGTGGGGTAGTAAATTTATAGATTACACTGTAGATGATGGAAAAGTAGATGTGTTAACTAATGCAGGGATATCACCTCCCTCAGAAGCTGTATCTTCTTCATTTGAGATTGACTACTCTTCTGGTCACACCTGGAATGCAACAAAAATAATTAAATCTCCTGGTAGATATAAGAGCGATGATAATACGGCAGCTACTGATGATGATTCTAGGATTGTTGAAGATAGCTATCATACAGTAACTCATAGAACTAACTATAATGGATTTGGAGGAATGATAGATACATCACATATATGGGGAAAAGATAATGGGGATCAAGGATGGTCAAGAAATGATTTTGCATATACAATAATTAGAGAGACAGAACTGTTTAAAGAGTACTGCCTTGCTTATTATATAGCTGATAACGCAACTAAAGTAGACACTAATGATTTTGATTGGTATAAAAGAGTTTATAATGTTACACCTGGGAATGGTGACGCAGTACAAGAAGATAATTATGAATGGTATACTGATGTGCAAAATCTTGTTGATAGTCCTAATGCTGCATTAGAGGCAGGAGCAGAATCTTTATCAAGAACAAGAGATTCTTACCGAGCTGTATCTCCAAGTGATGATATCCAAGATTATGGAGAAAGTTGCCTATCTTATTTTACAAATTATAATAGATTTCAAATTGCAACTCATTTTGGCAATGAATTTTTTGGCGGCGGAGCATTAACTACAACAGGTGCTGGACCAGTAAGTAATTTGGGCGATGCCATTAACTCTGTAGGAGTCTATAATTTTGGATCAACTCATTACCCAAAAGGTGGAAAAAATTGGATTTGTTTAGATGGAGATATGGAATTTTATACATTTGATACTGGAATAACTTCAGTAAGAGGATTAGAGAATGTAAAGAATTTTGGAATTAGTAATTTTGGTGGATTTGCAAAAAAAGTGGAGGGCACAACTTGGGTATATGATGATCCAGATGGAATGCAAGGCGCTTTTCTTGTAGACTTTGGAGAAAACGCAATTCCAAATTTAGATTTATCGGTTGATTTAGATATATATCAAAATTATTTGGATTTTTCTCCATCTATAAGGGATGGATCTGCTGGAGATGCTGCTTTAGGTGGTGTAGCAGCAGTAAATGTAAAAGGCTTAAGGCGTGAAGTTGAAAGCTTGTTTGATCAATTGGTGGATATAGCAGAACAGCTGGAAGAAATAAACCCTGATGAATTAGCTGAAATTACATTTCAAGGAGTTAAAAATAATGATCCTAGTAATTTTGGTAGAGTATCTGATGGGTCGCGATTTGGGAAAGATGTACGACAAGCAAATTTAAGCGAAGCAGATCAAAAAGCGAATATAAATGAAGTGCCACAAGTATTTCGGAGGGAATCTATGCATAGTTGTAAACCAGATGTTCCAGGAGATAAAGTTTATAGTACAGCATACGAAATGAATAAAAAACAGTTTGATCATATAGTAGATTATTCCTGGAGTAATTCATGGAAAGACGCTAGAGGAAATGAGCAGCCCCCAATAAGTTATATGACTGAGTCTGGAGAAATTAACCACATAGCATATTCCGATATATGCGCAAATGGAAAAGCAGTTCCTTATATAGAGAAAATATCTTTCTCTTTGGTAAATAGTATGTATGACAATTATGATATAAGATATTTAGAATCTCTTTCTATGAGCCAAGTAGATGGAAAATTAATTGCAAATTATACATTTTCACAGAAAAGTATGATGCCTGATTATAAAGGATTAGCAGGCACAAAAGTAAAACTACAAAATATGATGTAATATGACAAGAGAAATAAAACCAATACAAGGATATACATTAGTAGCGCCCGAAGACATAGACGCTCACGGAGAAAATACAGCACCAATATTGCTAGAAGGATATTCAAATGCAGATGCGGTATCTGGATCTCCAAATGATCAATTAAATGTTAAAGTCACAATAGACACAAGAGCGATAAAAACTATCAACGATTCAGACGCTGGAATATTGGATATAACACTAAGAGAGTTAGAATATTGCGATAAAGATGGTAATGAATTTAAGATTGTTGTATTAGCGTCTCAACCAATAGAAAAGGACGACTAAAATGGGGCTAGGCAATTCTTGTTGTCTGGGAGGCTCCTCTACAGATATAAAATTCTACCATGGAATGCCTTCTGCAATCGAACATGAATATCTATCTACTGAATTATTTTCAACGAGACTTCAAAAATTTTCTCTCGATAGAATCGAAGAAATGCCTAGGTTTATATATGATTTAGATGTTGATATAGATAGTGAAGATAATCATAGAATATACTTAGCCTGCGGATCAGATGGAGTGTTTTCCTGGGACATAACACCACAAAAAGATTCGGAAGGAAAGGTGTTAAATAGAGGATTTGTAAATTGGTCTTCTGTTAAAAAATATGTAAAAGGCGGAATGGAAGCTGAAGAATTTAGTAGCGCTTTTGATGGAGATTATGGACCTATGAAAACAGGGTCAGGATCATCTATTAGATATGGTTTTGATGGTTTTTCTCAAGCTTATTCAGTAAAAGTGTATAATAATAAATATTTATTTATCGCTTCTGGAACTGAAGGTTTAAAAGTTGTAGATTTAGAAAGTGGAACAACTAAGCAATTGTTGAATAACCAAGCTACTTTTGATAATGGAGAAGAAGTTAATACGATTTTTAATAAAATTAAAATATTTGGAGATTTAATTTATATTGGAACTTGTGGTTATGATTATCCTTTACTTGATTATAATTCTCTTGTTGTTGGGGATTGGTATCAGGTAGAATATGATATAACTCGTAACGGACATGATGCTTTTTTTGATCACAATGATTTTTACGGAGGTAGCCCGTTAAGACCTATAGGGTTACTTATATACGATATAAATAAACTATTCAAACAAGCTGAGATTATAGAGTTAGAAGAAGGGGAAGAAGTTGAAGAGATTAATCCTTTTGTATATCATGCTAGTGCTGAAATGCATGTAAATGACATACAACCAGCTGCGCAAAGTATATATTTTGCAGTTGGACAGAGAGAGGAAAAGACTGGAAACGAAGCTTTCTTTCAAGAACAACAAGAAGGTGGGGCGTATCATATAAACAGAGAGCAAGACGGTAAAGTTTATAAAGTTAGAAAAAACGATGTTACAGGAGGTTATGAGACGGAAATTTATGATGAAGGTTTTCCGTTTACAGCTTTAGCTTATAAAGGGGGAGATTTATATGCAACAACGGGAAGTCATAAATATACTTACGGAGTAAGAAAAAATGCGCAGAATTTTATAGATACTGAAAACGTAATGATGGGGTTTAGATGCTATGATCCAGCATTGGAGAATAGTTGTTTTTTAATTGACGTGCCAACAGGTAATGTTGCTACAGTAGATGGTTCCTATGGAGCTCAAATAGATGATTATAAAAACCCTACTTCAAGACCAACTAATCAAATAGTATGCGAAAGATATAATCTTCCCTATGGAACACCTGAGACGATAGCTAATATAACAACAGGGATACATGTAAATTCTAACTATATATATGTTAGTTTTTTTAATAATGGATTTGCGGTTTTTGATAGAGAAAGTGGTTCGCTGGTAAATCACAGAAGGAGTTTTGTTAATCTTAACTGCGGAACGTTTATAACTTCAGATGAAAACAATTCAGAGTTTGATAA
Organism: Thermodesulfobacteriota bacterium; assembly: GCA_036340075.1. Lineage (GTDB taxonomy): Bacteria > Desulfobacterota_D > UBA1144 > UBA1144 > UBA1144 > JAYYZJ01. The sequence goes on from JAYYZJ010000011.1 coordinate 25,799, forward strand.
AAATGATGAATGCACATTATCATGTGGGAAAATATATTCATCTAGAGGTAGAATATTTATAATAGATAGCATTCAATATGTTGCTAGCGGTTCTGGACCTGGAGTTTATAACCCTAGTGCTAGGTCAGATGATGTATTTAAATATTCTGGATTAATAAAATCTTTTGAACAGTACAGAGGTATAATAGAATTATAATTAAATGTAGAAATTTTTTATAAAAAAAATAATATATTAATATGCAAAAAGAAAAAATTTCACAAGATTTTTTAGATTTATCAGAAAATAGCTCATTTCAGCAAAAAATAAATGAACTAAATAATGAAGAATTTAAACAATCATTAATCAATTTAAGAAAACAATATTCTGAAGAGATGGCGGCTCCAGGGTGTAGACCCTGCAAGCAAGCCGCATTAAAAAGAAAATATTTAACAGCACTAGAATCAACAATTAATAAATATGAAAATAACTCCTGATATAATAGAGTTTTACATTTGGGGGTTTCTGGCCTCTTTAAATTGGATATTTGTATGGCAAACAACAACCCTAAAAGTTCACTTTTTGGAAGTATGGTTGTTTATAAGAAGAATAAAGAAAAAAGTTTATACTCCATCTGACTTTGATGAGTATGTTTATAATAATTGGGGGTTACTGGGGGAACTATTAAATTGCCCTATATGTTTGAGCCATTGGACAGGAGCAGTATTTACTGGTTTGTTATGTTATTTTTTTAATGGTTCTTGGTTTTTGTTACCAATAGCATTTTTTACCTATCCAGTTTTAATATACTTTTTATTAAAAAAATATATTAACTAAATTGATCTCTGATTAACTTAAGTAATATTCTACATTCTTTCGAGGGAATATCTTTATAGTCATTCCAGGATTGAACTTCAGAGTTAATGTAAGTATTTGAATCTTTTAATTCAAGTAAATACTCTTTAAAGCAATCAAAGTTTAAACAGTTAACATATTCCTTGGCAGATTTTTCTAGTGTCGAGTGAATAGAAAAAGAAGCGGAAACTGAGCTTTGTTCTTCTTGAGGTTTGTCAGAGGTATCCATTTCATCTAAACCAACAATATGTACATTTAAGAAGTTTCTGACAGCTCTAACAAAAGCTCTATTGCAAGCTATTGTCTCTAAAAATTTAACTGCAAAGCTACTACAATTACTAGTCGTGGCGTTAGCCATATCTTCATAAGAAACTTCTTCTTTTGTTTCGTAGTTTTTTATAAAATTAATAGAACACTTCACCGCAACATGGTTGTTTTCGCATTTAACCATATCGTAGTAAACTGAATTAAAACCTCTAAGTCTAGCAAGCTCTTTTATTCCTGATAACTTTATAAGTAGTTGGTGATCTTTTAAACCACTAATTGTTTTTGGTAAGGGTTTGTTAAACCTTTCAAACCAAGCTTTATTCGGAAATAGATGCTCTTCTTTTACCATTGCCCTCCAGTTGATTGACCCATCTTCATTAAAGTCGTATTGAACATTTTTTAATAATCCATGTTCATCTCTTTCGAAGCTGGAAGGTCCGAAACTATTATCTACTTTAGTTTTACTTTCTTTCATAGATAACTATGATACTACAATTACCACTGAATGTCAAGAGTTTTTTGAGGAATTAATGTTATCAAGTTGTTTTTTAATTCTGAAGTTTATAATTTTATTTATAATAGACCGTATAAATTCTGAAATAACCTCTACCTCGCCAGGCTCTAAAGGAATCTTAAAAGTGTCAGATCCGTTTCTTGTTATTGATATCCCAAATGCAGGAATAGTTTGGGTGTTTTCTTCTATTTTTTTTGTTTTGTGATTTAAGGAGCTAACCTTTATTTGCTTATCCCAAGGCGAAAATTTTATTGTAGTTTTATTGTCTTCGTAGTTATGAAAAGTATTGTAATCATATCTATTTTTTAAGCAACTTATAATAGACCCACACTCAAACTCACTAAATTTTATAGAAAGATTTTTTGATGGATCATCTGAATTAGCTGAAAAGTTGCCAGTTTTAGTGGAATCGTCCCAGCTATGTTGTTTGATAGAATTTACAAAAAGGCATGGTTCACCTGTTTTTTGAATTCCATACCTAAAGCTGAATGCACAGCCTGTATTTTTTGAGTTTGGTTTATATATTGATATGCTCATTTTAATCGTAGGTTATTTTTGCGTTTTTATTTTCAAAAACTCTTTGTTTCATTTCGTTTATATGTTTTGCACCTTTTCTCTTTTTAGAGTATTCTGAAAAATATTTTTGTTCAACAGGGTCAATTCCATGAGTTTTTTTTCTTTGTTCAGATAGCTCTTTAGAATAATTTTGTAAATCTCCATATGTACCTTTCATGTTTCCAGTTCGCTCGACAAAAGCTTTGCTGTCAAAAGGATCTATGCTTGATTCTGTGTTAAGTTGAGGGTTAGTCCATTGCCGTTCCCATTCTAAGCCATCTTCATCAAAATATTCATGTTTATCATTCATCGATTGAATGATTTCGATATATTTTTCTTTTTTTGGGTGTTTAAAAATATAGGTTGGCATAAACTATTTTACATATAATAATAACATATTGTTGAAAAAAATCAAGTAAAATGTGTATAAAGTTTTATGTTTTCATTTATATTCACATTGGTTTCTGCTCTTGCTATATCAGTTACGGGAGCATATTTTAGTATAATAGGTTTAGCTACAATATTTCCAGGCTCAAAAACGTCAGTTATTGTAATGGGTATTGTTTTAGAAATAGCTAAAATAGTCACAATTTTATGGTTACACAGGAATTGGAAAACAGCAAGTGTTATGCTGAAGCTTTATTTTAGCTTTGCTGTTTTGGTGTTAATGGGTATAACAAGCTTGGGAATTTTTGGATTTTTAAGTAGAGCTCATATAGAACATCAAAACTCAGCTAATCAAGAAATAGCTCAAATAGAGAATTTAGATTCAAGAATAGAAAAAGAAAAAGCTTTTATAAAACAATATGAAAGTTATTTAGCTGATATTAATTCTAAATCAGATGACTCTTCAGATAAATCTTTTGATGAAATTAAAAGGTCTCAAGAAAGGCTGAAGGAAATATCAGACAAATTAGAAAAGCAAGTTGCATTAGAAACTGAAAGAGTTAAAGATTTTGAATATAAAAAGTCTGAATTAGATAAGGAATTAAATTTATTAGAAAAAAGCTCTGGAGGATTATTCTCAAATAAAAAGAAAAAAATAGAAGAGTTAAATGCTAAACAAGCTGAAGAGAGAAAAAATATCGCTACAAAAATTGCCTTTCATGAAAATAACATAAAAGAATTTAGAAAAAAACATGATGCAGAATATGAAAAAATTACAAATTTTATAGATTCTTTAAGGGGCAAAAATGAATTAGCTGACGAAAATATTGAAAGTAAAGTTGAGGATTATAATAATAAAATAAAAGACTCTATGATTTCCATACAAACTATGGAAATAGAAAAAACAAAATACGGAGAAAAGATAAGATCTATAGAAGCTGAAATAGGTCCGTTAAAATATGTAATAGGAGTAATTTCAGATATTACAGGAAGAGAATTAGATCCTGATCAAGCAGTAAGAATAGTAATTATTATTATAATGTTAGTTTTTGATCCTTTAGCTATATTACTATTGGTTGCAGCTCAAACAACTTACTTTAAGTATAAATCTAAAATAGAATCATCTTTTCTAAACATGAAGGATCACATCTTATATAAGACTGCTAAAGCTTCTCAGCAAGACCCGAATGCTTTACATAAATTAAATAAGGGAGATATAAATGTTAGGCTTGAAGAGTACGAAGTAAATGTAAAGAAACAGGAGGATACTCAAAATTCAAACTCTTCTTCGAAGGAAGAGTAAGAATCTTCATCTGTATCGAACTCTCCAGAGTCTACACTTTCAGTAGGTTCAACCTTAGAATCTTCATTGTTCTCTGATTGCTTTTTTGGTGGCCTACCCCTTTTTTTAGATTTTTCGGATTGACTATTTTCTGAATCAAACTTGGGTCCAAATTGAACTTTACCACAATACCCATCTACATTTATTGTAACACTATTACAAGAAACTTCTTCGCCATTAGCTAATGTTTTTGTATATTGCTTTGGCATTACAGATGCATTTGTAAGAAATACTTGAGAACCCTTTTTTAACATCATGCATTTTTCGCCTTCCTTACCCCAAACGTCTACGTAAAAAAACAAAGCAGTTTCATTATGAGGATTGTTTACTGCAATTCTAAATTTACAAACTTTGTTCTTTCCTGCGTTTTTCAATTCTGGATCAGCAACTAAGTTGCCTATACAATCAAATTTATTTAAGTAAAAAGCCATATTATTTTTCCTTTCTTATTTTTTTTAAGTATTTGTTATGTATGTTTATGCATCCTTGTACGCTTAAATTTAAATCTTCATCCGTACAAACATCTTTCCAAGGCATTACGTTGTTATTTTTACCTTCGAGATATCTAAGTTTAAATATTTTATAAATTCTTTCATCTTTTTCTTTTTTTATCATTTCCATAGCTTCAAAAACTGAAGAGTAATCTGTTTTTAATTCATTGTCTGAACAATTATATATTATTTGGTCTGGGCAATTTATCTCGCAGCAGTTTAAATGTTTGTGGTAACTGTTTATGCACATCCATTTTATTCTATTTCCAAGATATGTACTGAATTTAGTTTTTTTGTTTTCATCAAAATCTAAAATAATCTGGTATATATAATAATCTTTATCTTTAAAAAAGTCAAGTCTTTTTTCTTTAAATTTTTTAGAAATATATTTAGAAGCCATTTTAAAAAAAATGCCTGAATGCCTGTCTGATATTTCTTGATAGTTTTGGGAGAGATTCTTACCTGCCTTAATTTCTTTTATAATTTCGTTATCTGATCTTGAGTCTTTCATTTATAAATCCGTCGATAAAGGGTTTTCCGAGATCAATGTTATTAGCAAAATCACCCCAAGATATTACATAATTTGCATTATTTTTTAATAAAGGGGTGTTTTTTTCTTCTTCTTCATTTGCAGGTTCGAATCCAAAGCGTTCTATGTGAACATTTATACAATTTTCAAACTTATCTAAAAAGTAATTTTGTTCATTAGGGTATCGAGCATCTGTTATAACAGTTATAGTTTTACTATCAAGATTTGCTGATTCAATTTTTTTAAAAAGTTTTTTAATCCATATTTCCTTGTCAAGTCTTCTGGCAACATGCGTTCCATAAGAAACCATTAATGGTCTAATAATTTCCTTTTGATCATTTGTGCAATTAAATGGATCTATATTAAAATTATCCATAAGTAATGGTTTTAAGTCTTCTTTAATTTGATCTGCAAAAGCAAATCTATAAGCTTTAAACTCTATAGGTAGGGACTCTTTTAGTAGATTAAAAAAAGTATCTTTACCTGCCCTTGCTACTCCTGATACTAATATAACTGTTCCTTTATTCATATTATTCTGGTAGTATTTTCTTAAATTTTTTGGATAAATCATGCATACCAATATCTGATAGCACCATTGCTGTAGAATAGACTTTAGAGTGCTCTTCGGAGAAATTTATTGAATAATTAGTCATGTCAATTACAATTATAGCTGGAGATAGTTGAAGAAATTTTCCATATTCTTTAAACATTTTTTCAAGAGCTTGGGATACAGCTTTATCGAAAGATGAAGAAATTATGACAATTTCCCAATTCGCTGATGTTATAAAATAACTATTAGTTATATCGTCTTCTTTAATTCTATTCATATAGTTTAAATTCAATCATAACATATTATACAAATTAAGTCAAATAAAAAAAGTAAAAACAATATTTTAAGTTAATTTTATGTGTATTTATGTTTAGCAAAGCTTACTAAATAGATTAATATTTTTATAATGACTTTAAAGACTTCAGTAATCACAACTATCAATAACTTGGATGATACATTTATTGAAGATTTCATAGATAAGGGATACAACTGCATAGTAGTTGGAGATAAAAAAACAAACTCAGAAACATACAAAAATAAACAGTCTTTACTTTATGTGGGCGCTAGCTGTGACTTATTCCCACAATTATCAAAATCTCTACCACACAACCATTATTGCAGAAAAAATCTGGGCTATCTACATGCAATTAAACAAGGGTTTGAATCTATTGTCGACACAGATGATGATAATTTTCTAAAAGATGATATTTATAATTGGAAGAAACTGAAACATTCCTTAGTTATAGGACCAAGCCTACCAAACACACTTAAACATTTTTCAGATTCACACATATGGGCAAGAGGATACCCACTAGAGCTTATTCATTCAGAGAACGCCCCTATTCTCAAACAAGCCAACGAAGAAAATCTGAATAAAGTTGGAATCATTCAAAGTCTTGTAGATGGTGACCCAGATGTAGATTCTATCTTTCGACTAACCTCTAAGGAATATACAAACAACTTTAAATTTCAACCAGGAAAAAGTTGCATCATGAATCAAGGAATATATTCTCAAGGTAACACACAAGCGGCTTTATGGATAAACCCGCAATTGTTTCATTTGCTATATATACCTGTTACGGTTCCATTTCGGTTTTGCGACATATTAAAAATGTATGTAGCGCAAAGATGTATGTGGGAATACGGGTTGACGCTTGCAATAACTTCTCCGTTTTTTCATCAATCAAGAAATGCTCACAATTACATGAAAGATTTTGAGTCAGAGGTGAGTATGTATAAATGCTTACATAAATTAGCATCCAACATTCTGCCTTCAATAAAATTAAAAGGAGATGTAGATGATATAGTTAGAGTTTATGAGGTCCTTAAGAAAGAAAACATCGTACAAGATGATGAACTAATAACATTAAAACTATTTTTAAGTCAATTATAAGTGTATATGTATAAGATATGAATTTAAAAGTAATACTCATGACAAAAGACGACAAGGAACTGATTGAGCCTTGGTTATTATATCATGGAGAACGAGTGGGTTATGAAAATCTACATATAGTTGATGATAGCACGGATCTCGATATAATTAATTTTTATAAAAATCACGCGCACTTAAATTTCAATTTACATAGAGATTTAAGTGGACATCGAAACTTAAATAACATGGAGGGTTGTTTTGCAGAAATACAAAAATCTATATCAGAGAACGATGTTTATTTTTTGAAAATGGATACAGATGAATTTCTTGTTCATATTGAAGATGAAAAAATATCATGTGATATAAGTCAAGTAAAGAAGGCTATAGATATTGAAAATGAAAATTTTTCTATTCCAAACGATTTTATAAATGCAAAATTAGATTATTTAAAATCAAAAAACACTAACTTACTTGAAGGGTTACATTTCTATTGTAATAAACGAGGCAATTACAAAAGGACATTCTCAAAGTCTGAACATATAAATCTTGGAGGTCATGTAAAATCTCTTACAAACAAAAGCAAGAATTTAAACGTATTACACTTTAGGTACAAAAGGTTTGAAGATCATTTTGATCTTGCTAAGAAAGTATGTGTATCCCATAATTATATAAATGAATACGATGATGATCAAACTATAATAAAAAAATTATCAGTATTTAGCGGTCCTTCTTGCAATTCTAATCATAAATCAAAATTCGTGCATGATTCTTTATTACATAAAGATTTTAAAGAAAAATACTATCAAGAACACAATAATAAATCTCAAGTTATATTTTATGATGGTTTGCATAATTGGTATAAAGAAAAGAGTGATCAATTAGCATTGTAACATAATTTACGAAAAATTCAAATCAAAAATTTGAAAAATGTTTTTTTCGTTTATAATTCTTATTGATATATATAACACTTATGATAACTTTTATATATAAATATTAATAATATTATAATATATATATAATTATGTGTAATTATCAACTTATTAACAAATCAATTTTTTCCTTGAAAATATTCATGAAATTTGTTATGATACAATCACAATTATGAAAGTTAAGAAAAGAAATGGAAGATTAGAAAATTTTGAGAGCGACAAGATTAATGCAAGCGCGCAAAGAGCCTGTGAAAATATAGAAGATGTTTCAGCTAGTGAAATAGTACTAGATGCACAACTCCAACTTTTTGACAAAATAAAAACGAAAGAAATAGATTCTGCTTTAATACTTTCAGCTAGAGAAAAAATAGAGAAAGAGCCAAATTATTCATTAGCCGCTGCAAGAATTCTCTTAAACTGTCTTTACAAAGAAGTATTCAAGGAGGGTGTAGACTCAGATACTTTTAAGCTTCAATACAGGAAATCCTTTATACAAAACATAAAAAAATTAGTTAAAGCAAACAGGTTAGACCAAAGGCTTTTAGAGTTCGATTTAATTAAATTATCCGAAGCTATTAAAATCCGCAGAGATTTAAAATTTAAATACCTAGGAATACAAATTCTTACTGATAGATACTTCTTGAGAGTTGACGGAAAATGTATGGAAGCTCCTCAAAGTTTTTGGATGAGAGTAGCTATGGGCTTAGCTATTAACGAAAAAGATAAAAACGAAAAAGCTATTGAGTTCTACAACTTAATAAGTAATATGCTATACACCCCATCAACCCCCACTCTTTTCAATAGTGGAACTACCCACTCTCAATTAAGCTCTTGCTACCTTAATACCTTCGACGATAGTATTGACGGCATATTTGATGGAGCTTGGCAAGAAGCTAGAAAATCTAAATTTGCTGGAGGGTTAGGGCTAGATGTTACACCTTTCAGATCAACAGGATCTCATATTGTAGGGACTAACGGAATCTCAAGCGGGTTAATACCTTGGCTTAAAATTTACAATGATCTCTTAATTGCAGTAAATCAAGGAGGAAAAAGACCAGGTGCAGGATGCGCTTATTTAGAACCTTGGCATCTAGACTTCGAAGACTTCCTAAATTTGAGAAGGAATACGGGTGACGACAGACTTAGATGTCATGACATGAATACAGCTTCTTGGATTCCAGATGAATTTATGCGCCGCGTACAAAACCAAGAAGATTGGTATTTCTTTGACCCGAAAGATGCAGAGCTACATGATCTTTTTGGTAAAGAATTTGATTACGCCTACAACGCATTAATTGATCTTGCTGAAAATGGTCACATAGATAATTGGCGAAAAATGCCAGCTAAAGAACTATGGAAAAAAATGTTAAAAGTTCTTTTTGAAACCTCTCACCCTTGGAACACATTTAAAGACCCTTGTAATATTCGCTATACCAATCAACATGAAGGTGTTGTTCATAGCTCAAATCTTTGCACTGAAATTACTCTTCATACCAAAGCGTCAAAATACAAAAGCGGAGAAAAAATAGAAATTGGAGAAACTGCGGTTTGTAATCTTGGTTCAATTAATTTAGTTAATCACATACATGATGGAGACCTAGATTATAACCTCCTAGAAGCAAGTATTCATACAGCGATAAGAATGCTTGACAACGTAATTGACATCAATTTTTACCCTACTAAAGAAGCTGAAAACTCTAACCTTAAAAATAGACCTATCGGTTTAGGCATGATGGGTATACATGATATCCTCCACATTAAAAATATAAACATTGATAGTGATGAAGCGATAAAATTCAATGATAAACTTTTTGAGTTCTATTCAATGAATGCAATTTACGCAAGTTCCAAATTAGCTGAAGAAAGAGGTTCCTACGAAACCTACGAAGGCTCACTTTGGAGCCAAGGAGTTTTTCCAATCGATTCTTACAATAACTTAATGGTCTACAAAGGTAAACAAGAAGTTCCCAAAGAATCGGTAACCAATAAACCTTTAACTGGTTCTGGTCAAACTCTCAAAGATTGGGCTGAAGTAAGAATACATGTAAATGAACATGGAATGAGAAATTCTAATGTTATGGCTATAGCTCCAACTGCTACAATTGGATACATCAATGGAGTAGAGCAAAGCATAGAACCTAATTTCTCAGTTCTTTTTGTTTATGAAAATAAAAGTGGAAACTTTTATATAACAAACCCTCATTTCGTTAAAGATATGAAAGATAGAAACCTTTGGAATTCTGAAATTTCATCTTTTATAAAAAGCATAGATGGAGATTTATCTTTAGCTGATGGTAATATTCCAGACGATTTAAAAGAGAAATATAAAACGGCTTTTGATAGAGATATGTTTAAATTAATTGAATCTACTGCTGTTCGCCAAAAATGGGTAGATCAAGCAATTAGTTTTAATTTGTATAATAAAAGCACTTCTTTAAAATATTTAAATGATATCTATATGGCTTGCTGGGAATCAGGATTAAAGACAACTTATTATTTAAGAAATAGAGCTGCTAGTAAAATTGAAAAATCAGATCAAGAACAACCATCTGCTTGCAGCCTTGAAGCTAGAGCTAATGGAGAAACTTGCGAAAGTTGTCAATAAACCTAGATTTTTCATTGTTTTATGTGTAAATTAGCTCTAGATGAAGTACACACAAAAAATTGCAGTATTCTATCCCTGCACCTATACCGAGTATAAAAAAGGAGACTTACACACTGCTACAGAAAAATTAATATCTAGCAAACCCTCCTTAGAATATTCTTTTGATTTATTTTTTATATTCAATAAACCTAGCGCAGATAACTACAACTCTCTGCTTAAGTTTGAATCTAGAAGTGTTATAAATTCGGTTTACATTCATTCTCTAAATCTTTCGGAAGAAGAAGATTTATATGTTCAAACTTGGAAATCAAAAAAAGACCTACCCTCACCAATACCCCCTCACGGTTTAAGTTCTGGTCCAAATTTATCTTTTTACAATAGTTTATACTATTTACTTTCACACTCAAATGAATACGACAACTTTTTACTAATAGAATCTGACGTTCAATTTACTAAAACTCATTGGTTTGATAAATTATTAGAATTTTGCAATGAAGATTTTTTAATTGCTGGTTCCAAATACAAGGGGTTAAATGAATGGCATAATCAACTAGATTATAAAGATCATTTAAATGGAATAGCTATTTACAAAAACTCAATGCATCTTTACTTTCTTTTAAAAGAATCTGAAGAATATCTTATTCAATCTGTAAATAATGGAACTTTATTTATCAACTTCGATATTGCTATAGACGAGTGGAGGAGATCAGAACAAGGTAAAAAGTTTTTTAAAAAAAGCCCCCCACTAATTGACACCCATTTTATCACAAATGCTAGCGATCCAGTTGACGCAAACTTAACGCTACCAGAAATACTTCACCTACATCCAGAAACATGCATACTTCACCATAAAACAGGTAGAGATAACACATCTTTTGCTTTTGAATCTCAAGGAGCTGAATCCAAAGATGATTTACAATTTTCAGCTCAATCAAAAATAAACTCTATAAAGTTTGAAAACCCAAATAACTTAGAACATTCAAACTTTCAAAAATTACCTATTTTTTTCAATGTCCCTCAGAATGCTGGTTCTTATATCACTAGTAAAATATTTTTATACTTAAGAGCTTATAGGGATAAATTCAATCTCAAACATTTATTTGGATTAAACAAAGAGTCTATATTCAATCTTACAATTCACAAAGACTCAATACCTATTTTTACAATTATAGGTTCTGATAGTAAAAGCGTTTTAGATGCAAATGAAAATATCATTCATAATAGATCTATAGAATACCAAATGGAATTTAATGATTTTTCCCAAGACTTATTGAAAGATATTTTTACTTTTTGTTTAATTGTAAATCCAAATGGTTTTAATATTTTTGATGAAATAGTATCTCCAGACTTTGATTCTTACAAAAAATATCCCTTCTTAGTATTAAGAGATCCCTTTGAAAGAGTAAAATCAAAATATTCTTACAAAAACGAAAGGCCAGATTTTTCAGATTACTTGCAAAGCTGCAAATATGAAGACTCTTGGTTAATAAGAAATTTATTGAATGTTCGTTTAAATGTTGATTTAGATAAAATACACTTTGATTTAACATCTTCCATTTTAGAATATTTTAAAGTTTTTAGTTTACCTCAAAATAGATGCTCTAAAATTTCTCAAGAACTTGATTATTTTTTAGATAAATGTTTTACAGAGTGTTGGAGTGTAAGCTCTACAGATATCCACCCTGATTGGCTATTAGAAGAAAATGTTTTAGTATATAAATCAAATGAAAACTCTTTAAACATTAATTTAAGTGAACTCCCACAAAATACTCAAGAAAAATTTTTAATTCACACTAATTTTTCAAATAAATTGTACAAAAAATTTTTAACAGTGTAATAAAAAATAGATTATGAAGATATATACTTACTACGAAGACATTAATTTTAAAGTTCAAAATCCGCTGGTCAACATATGGAAGAAAAGCTGGGAAAACCAAGGTTTTGAAGCTATAGTTTTAGGTCGGGCTGACGCAGAGGAGCATGATTTTTATGGAGAATTTGTATCGAGACTTGAAAAACTACACCTCGATATTATAGAAAAACCTATACAACCTTATGGCATGAGTTGTTATTTAAGATGGTTAGCCTACGCAAATACATTAGACTCAAATTCATTTGTTAGCGATTATGATGTTATTAACGTTAAACTTCCATCAAACCAAAGCTTACCAAATAGATTGATGTTTTATGATAATTGCTGTCCATGCTTTGCTTCTGGCACTAGTAAACTTTTTATGCAATTTTGTTTTGATATTTTAAATATTAGCGAGCGAAACTTAATTGATTTAAAAAATAAAAAAATTGAACCTTGGTATCACGATCAAGAATTTATAGTTAATAACGAAAATGAATTTAAAAACTTAGATTATGTAACAATGGATAACAGAGATCCGATGCAAAGATTAATTCAACAATACGAGCATAAAAATCCTTTTATTGAAAACAACTCTAAGGTTCTTCATTTTTCCCACGGTTCAATAGGACATGCTAAAGAAAATTTTCCAGAGCTTAAAGATGAGAACTCAGATGAACTTAGAGTAAGTTTGATAAATGATGCCTTAAAGTGAAAGTTTTAGTTTCTATATTAACTAGTAGCTACACTCAAGCTCAAGCAGATTCTTGTATAGATACTTGGGTTAAAGATATTAAAGATCCTCATGAATATATTTTCTACGGAGATAAACTTCAATCTCTAAATTTAATTAATACTATAAATTGTTCTCCAGATTCAGGAGAAAGTAGATCTAGATTACCAGAAAAAACTTTAAAAATGCTTAGATCATCACTCAGATATGATTGGGATTTTTTATTTAAATGTGATGACGATACATATCTTCATTTTGATAAACTTGTAAAATATCTTAAGAATTTTGATAGCTCACATTCACTATACATTGGTAATAAAATATTTAACCACGGCATTAAATACGCTCAAGGCGGGGCTGGATATATACTAACAAGAAGCTCGGTAATAAAATGCATAAACTCTTTAGAAAAGTTTTTCTCAAACCCTAAAGAAACTAAAATAGCTGAAGATTATTCTGTGGGTAAAGCTCTTCATGTTGAGGGTGTAGAACTACAAGCATGCAATGAACTTGTATGCCCATCGCCCAAAAATGTAAAAATAGACAGTACAATTCCAGCGAAACATATTATTGAATCAGGTAAAATATCAAGTCATTATGTTACCCCTGAAACAATGAGATTTATTTACAACACAATGCAATGATTTCCTTAAAACATAAGTATATATTTATTCATATTCCTAAGTGCGCTGGTTCAACTATTGAAGATACACTACAAGAAGATAGTTGCATTTTAAGAAAAAATACTTGGCCTAATAACTTAAAAGTTCCTTATCCCTTAAACCACTTAACGCTAGATGACATTAAAAACTCAAAAATAATTTTTCCTAATTTTAGTGCGTTTTATTCATTCACTTTTACTAGAAACCCTTTTGATAGATTAGTTTCAGAATATTTTTACCTCAAAAAAAGACTAAAAAAATTACCTAATAATACCAAAGAAGGTTTAATATTTTTATCTAATAAAAGTGAAAATGGAATAATGGGCAACCACTGCATGCATCAACATAAATTTATTAATGACAATATTAATTATGTTGGAAAGTTTGAAAATCTCCAAGAAGACTTCAACATTATTTGTGACAAAATTGGAATCCCAAAACAACAACTTCCACACTCAAACAAAAGCAAACACAAACACTACACCGAGTACTACGATGATGAAACAAAACAAATTGTTGCAGAAAAATACGCACGAGACATTGAGTGTTTCGGTTATGAATTCGGAGAATAAATTATGAAATTAATTCGTACACAATATAGAGTTTCTACAGAATATGGTCATCCCTACAAGTTTGTATATTTTGTAATTCATAAAAATGGAACTCGGTCTATTTTTAATTTGTTTAATTTTAAACAAGAGTCTTTCAAGTTTTACGATCCTAATATGTACAAAGATTATTTTACTTGGACAATGGTAAGGAACCCGTGGGATAGACTGGTTTCTGCATACATAAATAAAGCTTCAAAAAAATATGGTCCTTGGAGTAAATTTGAAAACCTAACATTCTCAGATTTTATTTATAATAAAGAAGGGATAGAAAATAGTCATACTTGTATTCAGAATACTCAAATACCACCTGATATAGACTTCATAGGAAAATATGAAAACTTCCAAGAAGACTTTGATATAATCTGCGATAAAATTGGAATTCCACGACACGAACTTCCACACAAAAATGCTTCAAAACACAAACACTACACCGAATACTACGATGATGAAACTCGTCAAATCGTTGCGGAAAAATACGCAAAAGACATTGAGTATTTCGGATACAAATTCGGAGAATAAATTATGAAAATTATAGAACAAAATGGAGTTTTCTTTCCTGACGACGTAAAAACCGATCATCAAAAGTTTATACCAGGATCGGAAATATATAAAAAATACATGAAACACATACTGCAAACCCTTGCAGATTTTCATGAATTTGCAGAGAATAACAACATAATTTATTCACTCAGTGGTGGTTCACTAATGGGTTATTTCTGGAATAAAGATATAATACCATGGGATGACGATATAGATATAATGCTTGGTGAAAAAGATTATTTTTTGGTAAAAGAAAAGTTGTGGGAAGCAGGATCGCATATGGGTAAGCCAAAATTCAATTGGGGGTGGAACTCAAAATTCTGGAGAAAAACTCCTATTTGTGGAAAAGATTATATATTCTCGCCTAACCATATAAGCTATACAAAACCAACTGAAGAAGGGGGCAGGCATTTACTTAAACTCATACCTATAACTAACTTAGAAAAAAATTGCGCAGGCGGACTAGATATTGGTTTGTGTAAACGACTTAAAAACGGAAAACATAAAGAGTATTGGACACCAGGCAGAACTTGTTGTGGCCCAACTGATAATTTTAACAGGGACTTGTGTCCACTTGTTTCTTTTGCGGGAATCACAACAAGAGCAATAGTAAAAAGCTTTGCAACACCTCATCTGGATGAAGTTTACGGTAAAAAATGGGTAATTCCAAGCCATCCAAGAATTAAACGCTTTTATAATGTAGAAGATTATAGATAAATAACAAAATAACTAATAACAATCATGAACAAAATAATATGGATGTGCTGGTTTCAAGGCTCTAATCATTGGTTAATGGGTAATTTCATGCGCCTTTGTATTTATAGGTGGAAAACATTAAACCCAGATTGGAAAGTAATTGTTTTATGCGATGAAACAATTTCAAATTACGTTCCTGAGTATTTTCGCATTATAAATAATTCTCCTGATAGAAGAATTCAGCATAAGTCTGACTTATTACGATTACTATTATTATCAAAGTATGGAGGAGTATGGGCTGATGGAAGTCTATTTCCGATGAAACCACTATCTTCTTTCTACAACAAGATAGTCAATAAAACTGGTTTTTTCTCATACCGCTTTTTACCTAGACATAGAAGGCGAGAAACAGTCGTGTGGTTTTTATGTTCAAAATTTCCAAACAACTATCTAATTAAGAAATGGAAAAATAAATTCGTAAAAAAGTTTAAAGAAAAAGCTAAATTCGGATACTACGAAATGGCATTTACCCTGTCTGAACTATATGACACAGATAAAAAAGTAAAATCCATCATAGATAATATGGTACAAATTAGTGAGAAATTACCTCACTCAGCTATGAAGAGTTGGAAAAAAAGAAAAAAAACATATATGTATAAGAGACCAAATAGAGATGAACTGGTCAAAGATCTATATTCAAAAAAAGAATTTAAAAAAATTATTAAAAAATACAAAGAATTTTATCAAGATAAAGATAAATGAAAACGGGAATAACATTCTCAACTTTTGATCTTCTTCATGCGGGTCATATAGCAATGCTAAAAGAAGCTAAGCAACATTGCGACTATTTAATTTGCGGTTTGCATGTTGACCCTCAAGTTGAACGTCCAGAAAAAAACAGTCCAATTCAAAGCGTAGTGGAAAGATACCTCCAACTATCTGCCGTAAAATATGTAGATGAAATAGTACCCTATAATTTAGAAAAAGACCTTGCAGATATATTATTAACATTCCCAATTAATATTAGAATAATTGGCGCAGACTATAAAGACACAGATTTTTCAGGCAAACAACTTTGTATTGATAATAATATAGAAATCTATTATAATAGTAGAAGCCACAACTTTTCTAGTAGCGGATTAAGAAAAAGAGTTTTTAATGAAGAAGAAAAAAATAATAAGCAAAAAAGAACTTAAACAAGCTTTAGAGTTAAACAATAAAATACTAAAGCTTTTTCCAGACAGTGATTCAATGCACTCAACCTACAATCATTTATCTAATTTTATTTCAGAAAGAATTAGAACTTTTGAACAATTTAAGGATAATCCTTATAAGATGCATACTTCTGCAGCAAAATTTAATTCAGATAAAGAACTTGACTTAGGTGAATACATACAAGCCTTTAGACATGATCCTTAGTATACATGAACCTATTAGTTACAGGAGGCTTAGGTTTCATTGGCAGTAATTTTATTGAATATATATTCAATAAATATAATTACAATATTCACAACCTTGATTTAAAAACATATGCGGCAAACTACGATAATATAAGTGAAGAAATTAAAAAATCAGGAAGGTATACTTTATCGATTTGCGATATTAATGACTCTAATCGCGTCAAAAATTTAATTAACAAACAAAACATTAATTATATTGTTAATTTTGCAGCTGAAAGTCATGTAGATAATAGCATAAATAACTCTGCCCCTTTTATAAAAACCAATATAAACGGAACGCACTCCTTATTGAGCTTACTTCACGATTGCCCAAGTATTGAGAGATACCTTCAAGTATCTACAGACGAGGTTTATGGCAGTTTACATGAGGGCGATAATGCCTTTACTGAAAATAATCCACTACAAGCTAATAGCCCTTATTCTGCAAGTAAAGCTAGTGCAGATTTATTATGCCGCAGTTTTTATGAAACTTTTAATTATCCTATTTTAATTACTCGCTGCTCAAATAATTACGGACCTAATCAACATGAAGAGAAATTAATTCCATTAATGATTAAAAACGCTAAGGAAGGTAAAAAACTTCCTGTTTATGGAGATGGTAGAAATATTCGCGACTGGATTCATGTGTCAGATCATTGTTCAGGAATTGATGCAGTTCTACATAGAGGTAAAATAGGAGAAGTTTACAATATTGGCGGCAACAATGAACTGCGCAATATTGATATAGTAAAAACTATTCTTAAATTACTCGATAAAAATGAAGATCAAATAGAATTTGTAAAAGATCGATTAGGTCACGATTGGCGCTATGCAATTGATAATACTAAAATAAAAAACGAATTAAATTGGTTTCCTAGTGTAAATTTTGAAGAAGCACTAAAACAATTACTATGAATAAAAGGAAACAAGTTGTTATCACGGGGACAGGAAGAGCAGGTACAACTTTGCTTGTAAGTATTTTTACAAAACTAGGTATGGAGACAGGTTTTTGTAAAGAGCATGTTGATTCTGTTCTGAATACTAAATCAAAAGGCGGTTTAGAGAAGAGACCCGAGGATCATACACCCCATATAATTAAATCTCCATTTTTTTATAATAAAACGGCTATGTTAAAAAACGCCGAACATGTAATAATTCCAATTAGAGATTTGAAAGATTCAGCAAAAAGTCGAGCTAGAATTGGACAGGGTAACGGTGGATTTTGGGGAAAAGCAAAAGATGTGGAATCTCAAATGAAGTTTAATTCTGAAGTAATATACTCACTAATGTATATTTTGAGTGAATTGGATGTTCCATTTACATTGATACAATTCCCTAGGCTAGCAAAAGATGCAGATTATTTATGGAAAAAATTAAATTGGCTTTTTGAGGATTACAATATCACTCCCGATAGATTTAAAAAAATTTATGGTGAAGCTATTAATAAAAGCTACATTCATTTTTAAACTAATTAAATATGAACAAAGAAATAGTAGGATTCACTGCAGGTAACTTCGATCTCTTACATCCTGGTTACATTTACACATTTGAAGAGGCTAAACGTCATTGTGACCGTTTTTTAGTTTTTCTTCAAAGAGATCCAAGCGCCACAAGGTTTACAAAATACAAACCTGTCATACCATATTATGAACGTTACAAAGCATTAATGGCTATAAAGTATGTGGACGAGGTGTATATGTATCAAACTGAGGAGGAACTGGTGGAATTAATAAAATTCTGGAAACCTGATATTCGTATACTTGGAGAAGATTACATTGGTAAAAGTTTTACTGGGGATGATTTACCTCCCCGTGTAATATATACTACTCGTTCGCATGAATGGTCAACTACTCGACTCAAAGATCTAATAACTAAACAAACAATAAAGCAAAACCCTGATATTTTAAACAAATAAACTAACACTTTAACATTATATGAATAAACATTATGATTAGAACTAATATTATTAATAAATTAGCCAGCGAAATAAACGCGCAAACTTACCTAGAAATTGGTGTTAGAGATCACCATTTAAATTTTGATAAAATCAACATTGCAAATAAAATTAGCGTTGATCCGCATGTTCATGATAGAGAGCCTAGCTACAAAATGACATCTGACGATTTCTTTAAACAGAACAAAGACACTTTTGATATCATTTTCATTGATGGGTTACACGAATCAGAATACGTAGAAAGAGATATTAATAATTCCCTCAAGGTGTTAAACGATAACGGTTTTATAATTTGTCACGATATGAATCCTACATCAAAAGAAATGCAAATTGTCCCCCCAATACAAAATACATGGACTGGTGATTGCTGGAAAGCTTGGGTTAGAACAAGATCATTAAATCCAAACGTTAAAATGTTTGTCGTAAATACGGATTGTGGCTGTGGAGTTATACAAAAAGGTGCTCAACAACTACTAGACACAAAAGGTCTAGAATTAACATATGAAAATCTAAACTCAAATAGAGAAGAGTGGCTAAATTTAATCTCTGTAGATGATTTCCTAAAAGCACAATTATGATAATAACAAGTGATAATTGGAACGTGTTTATTGAAGATAATTTATCTCATTATAACAAGGCAATAATAAATGGTAAAGGTCCAAGTTTCAAACCTATTGATAACCCAATTGACAACACATTAATTACTTGTGTAAATGATTGCTTTCACGCTAGCAATTATACTGACCTTCTTGTTTGTAATGACATAGAATTTATAGAAAGAATTGATCATTCAAAACTTAAAGCTTTAAAATATTTAGCTGTACCCAATAAAATTCACAAAGGAGGAATTGCACAAGATGACGTTTCATACTTAAATGTTATTGAAATTGTCAAAAAATCTTTCTTTGGAGATTTAATTGTCTACAATTTAAAAGATCAACCCAAAAATAATAATTTTATATCCTTACCAACATATCTTTCTAGCTGTCATACTGCTGCAGATATAATTTCATTAATCCCAAATATACAAACTGTAGATATTTATGGGGTTGGCGGAGAAGGTTATTCAAAATTAATACCAACACCGAAAGTTAAAACATTGTGGTGTCCAAAAATGATAAGAGGCGGCTTAGATTTAATAAAAAACTCCTTGCAGGGCAAAACCGTTACAACACATTAATTATATTAAAATTTAATTATGAATTTTTTAAAAAAAGTAAACGAACAGCAAAGTTGTTGTATAGCTATTGATTTTGACGGGGTAATCCATAAAAACTCAAAAGGCTATCACGATGGCACAGTTTACGATAAGCCTGTTTATGGCACTCTTAAATCTTTAAAATTAATTTCTGAGCATTACAAAATTATTATTTATTCCTGCAAAGCTTTACCTGACAGACCTCTTTTAAATGGTAAAACAGGTATCGAATTAATTTGGGATTGGCTAAAAAGTCACAACCTTGATAGCTACATCCATGAAGTGACAAGTTCAAAACCTCGGGCAGCTTTTTACATTGATGACAAAAACATTGAATTTAAAAATTGGAATCAAACTTTAAATAAACTTTTTAATAATGATATTAAAATATCAGCTTCAGTCATTGAAAACCAAAACTTATTAAAAGATTTATTTACTTATAATTTGTTTGATATAGATTATTTACACATAGATTGGTTTTCAGAAACTGACATAACGGAAGAGCTAAATTTAATTTCTAACTTCTCTTGCATTCCAATGGATTTTCATGTCATAGGATACAATGACATAGTTGAAGAAACAGTACTTAAATATAAGCCTGACAGTTTTTGCTACCAATACAATAAAAATGACCTAAGCAAAATTATAACATCAACAAAAAAAATTAAATCCAAGGGCATTAATGTTGGTATATCTCTCTGTATAGATGATGATTTCAGCTTTTTGAAAAAATATGATTTTTTTGATTTTATCATGATCATGAACACAACCCCTGGAGTATCTGGTCAAAAACTTGACATCAATAAGTCAAAAAATTACCTTAATCAAATTTTATCTAAGCATGAAAAATTTAAAATTAGAATTGACGGAGGAATTGATAAAGACTCTATCTTGGATTATAAAGATTATAAAGTAGATGTATTTGTTAGTGGTTCTTATATTAGTGGCAAAAATCAATTTTTAAATATTCTCAATCTACATGGAAAGCAAAAATATTTGTCTCGAAAAATTAATAAATATGTCAAAAAAAGTCAATTTGTCATTTTAGATTATAATGATCTCTCTCTTGACATTGTTGTTAATGCTTTAAATAAATATCAAACAGGATTTGTTGTAGTTAAAAAAAATGAATTCCTCTACGGGGTAATTACAGATGGAGATATTAGGAGAAAAATTAATCAAACTTTCACTTTGGATGATTTAATCAATAAAAATCCAGTATATTGTTTTTTTAATTCCACAGTTGAAGATTTTCTTAACACAATACAAGAAAAAAACTGCCTAATTAATTTTGTTCCAGTTGTCAATAAAAACAAAATTTTAGTAGGTTTAATCGACACAAAACAAGTTATTAATAACTATGCAAAATAAATATCAAAAAGACCACCCAAACCACAAATCCTCTATTTCTATATCAAATGATATAACAATAGGCAACCCCGACCAAACAATTTTTATATCTGGGCCTTGTTCGGTTGAAAGCATTGATCAATTAGAAGTTACAGCAGAAAATTTAATTAAAAATAATATAAAAATAATCCGCGCTGGATGTTTTAAGCCGCGCACAAACCCTTATTCTTTCTTTGGGTTAGGGTCTGAAGGCTTAGATCTGCTTTGCGATATAAGGTCTAAATATGGGTTAAAAATTATTACAGAAGTTAGAGATTCTTCTCATGTTGACGAAGTTATTGAAAAGTCTGATATTGTGCAAATTGGCGCCAAAGCAATGTGGGACTATGGAATCATGGAAGCTTGCGGCAAAAGCAATAAACCAGTTTTACTCAAGAGGCATTTTGGAGCTACTGTTACTGAATTCTGCAAAATGGCTGAATTCATTTTAAATTATGGAAATGAAAATGTAGTTTTATGTGAAAGAGGCATAAGATCATTTGGCACTGAAACTAGATTCACACTGGATGTTTGTGGCATAGAGTGGCTAAAAGCTAATACACATTTACCTATTATCGTTGACCCTTCTCATGCTATGGGTTACAGGTATGCAATCAAAAATTTAGTACTAGCCAGTTTAGCATTAAATGTGGACGGTATTATGATAGAATCGCACCCAAGTCCAGAAAATGCAAAATCAGATGCAGATCAACAAATACCTTTATGCGAACTAGAAAGTATTATTCAATCTTCTAAAACTGTTCTATCCTCAATTAATAAAGAATTAATATAAATGAAAATCCTAGGATTTGTACCTGCTAAGAGCAATAGCTCTAGGTTAAAAGATAAAAACATGTTACCAATTAACGGTAAACCTCTTTTTATCAATGCAGCTGAAAATTTAGCTAAAGTTATTCCAAGAGAAAATATTTACATTGACACCAATGATGATAAATATATATCTTTAGCACAAAATAATGGTTTTAATTTTATTAAAAGATCATTAAATCAAACCAGTAATTCATTTACTGGTAATGATTTATTAGGATGGGAGCTATCCCAAGTAGAATGTGATATAGCCATTCAACATCTACCTACAATGCCCTTCCTTAAACAGTCAACCCTTCAAAAAGGTTTAGATTCTGTAATAAGTCGTTATGATTCAGTTTTATGTCACTATTTCGACTCATTTTACACTTGGACCGATGAAACTCCAAATTATAATATCAAAAGCTTACCGAACAGTTTTGAGTTGCTTCCCACTAAAATTGAAGGAATGGGCTTATATATAGTTAAGTCTAAATCTTTTAACGAACATAAAACTAGAGTATGTGGTCGCATATTTAATTTAAAATTAGACCATTTTGAAAGAGTGGATATTAACTATGAACAAGATTATCTATTTGCCAAATCAATTTCTAAATCCTTCGTCTCATGAACAACTATTGGTTTAAAAAATTTTTTATCGAAGAACTCTCAGAATCTTACTCAAGTGGAGTTTTTTCCGATGAGCTAGATAAGTTAGGCTATAACAAACAAGTTATTAATAACTGGAAAATTAATAATTCTAAAAATCGACTTTTTGGTAGAGCTAGAACCATGACTCTCGAAACCGTGAAAACTAGTAATGAAGAGATTCAAAAAGGTTTAGGTTTTTTATCTAACCTCGACTCAGGAGATATACTCGTTGTAAGTGGTAGTAATGATTATGCTTATTTTGGGGAGCTCATGACACGTATATCGATTCAAAATAACCTTGGTGGAACAATTATCGATGGTCTTACTCGAGACACATATTACACACAGGATTCACAATACCCTGTATTTGCCAAAAATTACTCACCAGTTGATATAAAAGGTAGAGGTAGAGTAAACGAGCTAGATGTAACCATAGAAATTGACGGAGTTTCTATTTGTTGTGGTGATTATGTTTACGGGGATAGTGATGCAGTTGTAGTTATTCCTCAGGAAATTTTACATAAAGAGCATAGCAAGTTCAACGAAGTTGTCAAGCAAGAGGAAGATATTAAACGTATGATAAATGATAATAAATCTATCACTGAAATATTACAAATAACAAAAGAATTTTAATAAACTATTTAAAGCTTATGTACATTATACTAGGTAAAAACGGATATATAGCAGAAGCTATAATTAAAGAATTAAAGTCACGCGATTTACCTCATATTGCTTGGAGCAGGAATGACGTAAACTACTTGGATTATTTCACTTTGAAAAGTGAAATAATTAATATTAAAATCAATAATCATTTATCAGATGTAATTTCATCTCAAAGCATAAAAGTTATTAATTGCGCTGGTTTTATAGGAAAGCCCAACGTTGATGCATGTGAGCTCGCTAAATCTGACTGCATAGAAGGTAATGTTTTACTCCCTCAAATGCTATCTCTATTATCTCTTGAAATGAGTTTTACTTTTGTCCAAATATCTTCAGGTTGCATCTACGGAGGT
>JAYYZJ010000012.1:0-187078 GCA_036340075.1 Thermodesulfobacteriota bacterium
GATTTCTATGGAAACCGCAGAGAAATTTGGAAAAAAATAATAGGAGCTTAATCAGTGAATTTCTCTAAAGCTGAAACAATTCACTATTTAATTATTACGACTCATGAGGATTAGACTAAACAGATATTTATCTGTTTCTGGTATTGCTTCAAGAAGAAAATCAGAAAATTTAATAAAAAACTCAAAAGTCAAAGTTAATGGAAAAGTTGTAACCTCCCTATCCACTATTGTAGAAGTAGATTCAGATAAGATTGAGTGTGATGGTAAGAAAATCAAGCCACAGCGATACGAGTACTATAAGATGAACAAGCCCAGGTTCTATATTACTTCTATGTCGAAGAGTGAAAATAACAGAAAAACCATTGTGGAGCTTTTACCTAAATCTAAAACAAAACTTTTTCCAATAGGAAGACTAGATTATGATACAGAAGGATTGCTTTTATTTACTAACGATGGATTAATGGCACATCATGTGGCTCATCCAAGTTTCAAGGTCACAAAGAAGTACTTAGCTTATATAGAGGGCTCAATTACCCAATCTATAATTTCAAAAATGAGGAAGGGGGCAAAAATGAAAGAAAGATTCTTGGTGCCAACTAAAATTATCCTAAAAAAGGTAGACAAAAACGACAGTTTGGTAGAAATTGAAATACACGAAGGAAGAAATCATATAGTAAAACATTTCTTTAAGTTTTTTGGAAAGCATGTAAAAAAGCTCAAAAGGATTGCGGTGGGCCCCATAAATCTTGGGAAATTACAGCCAGGTAAAATTGAAAAATTAGATTATAATGAACTAGAGGCACTATTAAAACTAGTGACAAAATAGGAAAAAATATTGTTTATTACTTTTGAAGGAATTGAAGGATCTGGAAAATCAACCCAAATAGAGCTTCTTTACAAAGTTCTAAAACAGGTACATTTTGATGTTGAAGTAACAAGAGAGCCAGGATGGGGTGCTATCGGAAAATTAATTAGAAGAATAATTCTCGAAAACCCTAATCTTGATTTAGATCCTTTTGCTGAGCTTTCTCTCTTTTGTGCAGATAGAGCACAGCATGTTCGTGACTATATTAGGCCCATGCTAAACAAAGGAAAGGTAGTTCTGTGCGACCGTTTTTCTGATTCTACTGTAGCTTACCAAGGATTTGGACGAGAGATTAATCCAGACTTTGTAAAACAAATGGCATCTAACTCATCATTAGGCCTTATTCCAAATGTGACTTTTTTACTCGATATATCCGTAAGCACCGCATTAAGTCGAATTGTAGAACGACCAGGAAGAAATAAAATTGATGATGAATCATTTGATTTTCACACTCGAGTAAAAAAAGCTTATTTAGATATTGCAAAGCAAAATACAAATAGAGTTTATTTGGTTGATGGAGAACAAGATACTAAAATTGTCCATGAGAATATTAAAAGCATTCTTTCTTCTAATTACAGCATTTTTTCACGGCTTTCAAGAAAATGAATAACGAAACAATTGTAAATTATCATTTAAAATCGAAATCAACTTTAATGAACTATCTAATTAAAGATGAACCATCTGGAGCTTATTTATTTAGAGGACCAAAAGGCGTTGGTAAAAATATCTTTGCGTTATTCTTGGCATCAAAGCTCTTGGGCAATCCCGAGAAAATAGACAAAGAAATACATCCTGACTTGCTAATTTTACCCAACGATAAGAATAAAATTTTGGTTGAAGACACAGAAAAAATGGAAAAGTGGGCGCTCAATAGACCGTTTGAATCAAACAAGAAAATTATTATTATTTATGAAGCCCATCTGATGAGCACAGTAGTACAAAACAAAATTCTTAAACTACTAGAAGAGCCACCAGAGTATTTGTTGATTTTTCTAATATCTTCTTCTCCTGGACAACTTTTGGCTACTGTAAGATCAAGATGTATAGATATAAACTTTGATTTATTGCCGGAAGATTTTTTAATTGAATCTTTAAAAGAGAATGTAGCTAATCAAGATTTAATTAAATTTTCTTTGTATTTATTAAATGGATCAATGGATAAAATTGAATTTTATACAGATAAAAATCTTAATGAAATAATTGAGCTAACAACCGTTATTGTTAATCAAAACACAAATGATTTAGAAACTCTTTTGAGCAAAGTTGAAAAGATTACGAAAGAAAAAAGTTTTAACTCAAAGTTTTTTCTTAGCATATTAATAGGGGCTATAAATTATGCCCTAATAGAGAAGAACATAGAGAGTCGCTCGCAATCTGGAATATTTAAAGAAATTATTTTAAAGAAAGCTTCAAATTTAAATCTAATATCACTTGTAAGCAAACTGACTTATCTGGGCTATGATTTACAATGGTCAAATTTTAATTTTAAAATTAATTTTGAATCAATACTTTTAGATTTTATTATGGAGAGCAATGAATCATTTAAGGTGGCATAATTTGTAAATGAGCCAGATATATATTACTACACCAATATATTATGTTAACGATAATCCCCATGTAGGTCATGCTTATACTAGTATTGCTTGTGATGCATTAGCCAGATTTTACAGACTAAAAAATTATGAAGTTTTTTTTCTAACCGGAACAGATGAACATGGTCTCAAAATACAACAGGCAGCTAAAGAAAAAAGTATTACCCCTCAAAATTTTGTGGACAATATGAGTTCCAATTTTCAAGATTTAAGTGAAAACTTAAATTTGTCAAACAATGATTTTGTTAGGACTAGTTCGCCAAAACATATTGAGGCTGTGGTTAAGTTTTGGGAAAATTTATCCAAAAATAATCAAATATATTTAGATAAGTATTCAGGATGGTATTCCATTAGAGATGAAGCATTTTATGGTGAGGATGAAATTAAAGATGGGAAAGCACCATCAGGATCACCAGTAGAATGGGTTGAGGAAGAAAGCTATTTTTTCAAATTATCAGCTTGGGAAAAACCACTTTTAAAGTTTTATAAAGAGAATCCAGATTTTGTTCAACCCAAGTCAAGATTTAATGAAGTAATTAGCTTTGTTAAGCAGGGCCTTAAAGATTTATCTATTTCTCGAACAAGCTTTAATTGGGGTGTAACTGTTCCAGGCAATAACAATCATGTTGTTTATGTTTGGATTGATGCATTAACTAATTATTTGACAGCATTAGGGTATCCGAATACCGACAGTGAAATGTTTAAGAAGTTTTGGCCAGCCAATTTTCACATTGTTGGAAAGGATATACTCAGGTTCCATGCTATTTATTGGCCAGCTTTACTCATGTCAGTGAACCTACCTATTCCTAAAAAAATAATAGCGCATGGATGGTGGACGATTGAAAAGGAAAAAATGTCTAAATCTCTAGGGAATGTCGTAAGCCCGAACGAACTTATCAATGAGTTCGGATTAGACCAGCTTAGATTTTTTCTTCTAAGAGAAGTTCCTTTTGGAAATGATGGTGATTTTTCTAAGGATTCTTTGATAAATAGAATTAATTCGGAGCTAGCCAACAATTTTGGTAATTTGGTAAACAGAGTATTTTCGATGACCAATAAAAATCTTCAGGGAATTATTCCAGAATCCGAAATAGGAGAAGAGGAAGAAGAGTTAATCAGCAACTGTAATGAAAGATTGTCTGACTATATGGTTTATTTTCAAGCCACAGAATTTAGCAAGGCTATTGAGAAAGTACTAGAGATAGTTTCTAGTACAAATAAATATATTGATGACACTAAACCATGGGCATTAGCAAAAGAGAATAAAACAAATGAACTTAAAAAAGTCCTAAGAACTTCATTAGAAATGATAAGATTGATAGCTATACTTTTTTATCCAATAATTCCAGATTCCTCTACTAAAATCCTAAAAGCGCTAAATATTAATATAAATAAAGAAAAAAGCTCTTTTAACGGCTTAAATCAAATAAGTAGTTTAGTAGAGAACCAAAAAATAGGAGAATTGGATCTACTATTTGATAAAATTGACAAAAACCCAAGTTAACTTATATTTTTCTATTCTATGAGCGATGTTGTTAAAATATTTGATACTACTCTACGTGACGGCGAACAAGCCCCTGGATGTAGTATGAATGTTGAAGAAAAACTTAAAGTGGCACTCCAATTAGAAAAGTTGGGAGTGAATATTATTGAGGCAGGATTCCCTATAGCTTCTGAAGGAGATTTTAATTCAGTAAAATTAATAGCTAAAGAAATAAAAGATTGCGAGATTGCTGGACTTAGTAGAGCAAATTTGAAAGATATTGATCGAGCATGGGAAGCAATTAAGTGTGCAGCAAATCCAAGAATCCACACATTCATTGCAACATCAGATATCCACTTAAAACATAAATTAAAGAAAACAAAAGAGGAAGTTTTAGAAATCATCGGACAAGCTGTTAGACATTCTGCTAAATACACTTCTAACGTAGAGTTTTCTTGTGAAGATGCAACTAGGACAGACTTAGATTTCATGTGCAAAGCAATTAATGTAGCTATTGAATCCGGAGCAACTACAATTAATATTCCAGACACAGTTGGCTATACAGTACCGTCTGAATTTAGAGAAATAATTCGTTACCTAAAATCAAATGCCGAATTAATTAACAATGTCACTATAAGTGTTCATTGTCATAATGATTTAGGTCTAGCAGTTTCTAATTCTTTAGCAGCTATTAGCGAGGGAGCAAGACAGGTGGAGTGTACAATTAACGGATTAGGAGAAAGAGCAGGCAATGCATCTTTGGAAGAAATAGTTATGTCGCTAAAAGTAAGAAATGACTTAAATCCTTATCAAACACAAATTGATTCTAAGCAAATTTATCCAACAAGCAAGTTGGTCAGTAGCGTTACAGGAGTTTTTGTTCAACCTAATAAGGCAATAGTTGGAGCAAATGCTTTTGCTCATGAAGCAGGAATACATCAAGATGGTGTCTTAAAACAAAGCTTAACCTATGAGATTATGGATCCCTCTGAGGTTGGCATTCCATCAAATCATATTGTGCTTGGAAAGCATTCAGGAAGACACGCATTTCGAGATAGATTAAATGAGTTTGGCTATGAACTAACCAAAGAGAATTTTGAGGTTGCCTTTGTTAAATTCAAGGAATTGTGCGATAAGAAGAAATATGTATTCGATGAAGATATTGAAGCATTAATCAATGAAGAATTTGTCCGTTCTGGCGATTTCTATAAATTAGGTTCTTTAGAATGTGAGTCTGGAACCGATAAGACTCCAAAAGCCAAAGTAAAAATTTTTGTAGATAAAGAAGAAAAAGAGGCAGAAGAGTCGGGAGACGGACCTATAGATTCTGTATTTAAAGCTATTTCAAAAGCAGTAGATATATATCCAGTCCTAGATTCATACTCTGTATCATCTATAACCGGAGGAATGGATGCGCAAGGGGAAGTTACTGTTACAATTAAGGATGGAGAAACTAGTGCACGAGGAAAAGGATCTAGTACTGATGTTATAATAGCGAGTGCCAAAGCTTTAATTAACGCCTTAAACAACCTTAGATGGCGTAAAAACCACCCCAAACTTAACAATCCAAAGGGTGTTTAAAAAAACTTGTTGAAATAGAAAACTAGGTTATGTTACAATTTAGAAGCGTAGGTAAGGGGATTTTTCCCCGTAAACACTCTGAGAGGTATTCTTTTTTAATAGATGCCTCTCTTTTTTTTTATATTTTAATACTTTTCCCACATTGTTTACACACTAATTTTTCGTTTTCGTATTCTATCCATTGGTCACCAGACGATATAACATTTTCCTTATAAAATTTATATTTTTCCTCTTTTACTCTTTTCGAGTATTCTAGCTGCCATTCTTTGTTTTTTACTCTTTCCTTGAAATAGGTTTCTCTGGGAATGCTGACATATATTCTCCTGGATTTATCACATGAACAGTTAAGCACTATAATTGGAGACATGGTATGAATATTAATTCAAAAAATAAACGGGTCAATAAATTTATAAGTTTAAATTTTCATATAATTACTTTAGAATTAGATAATGAACGGTATTGAGATTTTGTTTAAAACTCTACAGAAGGAGAAGGTTGAATATCTCTTTACTCCGTTGCGTAGGTTTGGAGATGACGCAGATAAGATTTTTGATAAAAAATATTCTAAATCAAAATATCTGACCAAGATTGTTTCTGGAAACGAACAAGGAGCTACTCATATTGCTGATGGATATGCAAGAGTAACTGGAAGAGCAGGAGTGGTAATCTCTGACTCCTCTACTAGTGGAACCAGTACGATCACAGGATTGCAAACTGCAAATATGGACTCAGCACCACTAGTTGTCTTTATATGTCATTTCACTGAGGATTCTAAGTTGTCAAATGTTTTTGACCAAATAGATCATGTCGGGTTATCTCGATCCTGCACCAAACACAACTTTTTAGTAGAAGAGACAAAAGATCTTTCAAGAATTATTAGAGAGGCATTATATTTATCAACTACTGGAAGGCCTGGAACCGTTCTGGTTGATATTTCTAAAAATGCTTTGCTTTCAGAAGCCACATATTCTTTCCCTGAAATAAAAAAAGTCAGCGGATACAAAATTCCAAAGAAAGGACCATTGGTCGATGTTAAAGAAGCCGCTAATCTAATTATGAAATCACAAAGACCAATTATTTTTGGAGGAGGGGGCATTGTTATCTCAGGTGCAACAAAGACACTTCAGAGATTTGCAAATAGATTAAAAATCCCAGTTACTTTAACTTTGATGGGGCTAGGAGGGTACCCACCTGAAGATCCAATGAGAGTTAGTTGGATTGGTATGCACGGATCTTATTTCGCAAACATGGCTGTTCACCATAGTGATTTAGTAATTTCAATAGGTGCGAGATTTGATGATAGGTCGACAGGAGGCATTTTTGATAAGTTTGCACCTAACGCTCAAGTTATTCATATCGATATAGACCCCTCTACCCTTAATAAAAATATTAAAGTTCACTGTCCGATTCTTGGTGATGCAAAAGCTGTAATTGAACAAATTGACAAACTTATACCTAAATCATTTAAATACAATAAAGATTCCAGAAAAGAATGGTTTGCTCAAATAAGAGAATGGGAAAAAGAACATCCTACAGTGGCTCATCAGGAAGGCAAAAAAATTAAAACAAGTTATGCCATAGATTTAATATCTAAAATTACTAAGGGAAATGATGTTGTGGTAACAGATGTAGGACAGCATCAAATGTGGGTTGCTCAGTATTATCAGTTTAAAAATCCAAGAAATCAGATAACCTCAGGTGGTTTAGGAACAATGGGTTTTGGATTTCCTGCAGCTATCGGTGCTAAACTAGGAAGGCCTAACGACAGGGTTTTAGCTATTTGTGGTGATGGCAGCTTTCAAATGAATATGCAGGAATTCTCAACAGCAGTAAAAAACAACTTGGATTTAAAAATTATTCTTATAAACAATGGGCATCATGGCATGGTAAGACAATGGCAAACACTATTTTTTGAAAAAAATTATTCATGTTGTAAATTTGATTTGAATCCCGACTACGTGAAACTTGCACAGTCTTATGGAGCAAAAGCTTTTAGAATAGACTCACCATACGATTTGGAAGCTTCCTTTAAAGAAGGTTTGTCGACAAAAGGAGTCGTATTAATGGAGCTAATTGTTGATTCAACCGAGATGGTTTACCCCATGCTAACCCCAGGCGGAACAATGGACGAAATGCTTTTTGATGCTAAGGATGAGATTCCAGATGGTCCAGTACCAGATATGGCGTAGCATTAAAATTTTATTCTGGTAAATTCAAAGATATGTCGAGAAAATCAGCACTTTTACTTTATCAAAGCCTAGAGAAAATTGACTCTAACAAAGATTATTGGGAAAAATATATTAAATTTCATGAGATGTATTGGGATGGACCTGCTTCAACACAAAATGTTTACTATGGAAGAGAATATGAAGAGTATAGAATTTCGTTGTCTAACCATTTGGAAATGGAAGCCGAAGACATTAAAGACTGTCTTTTTACTAAACATGAAAATGGCCGATACTACCTTACACCTCTAGGTGATGATTCAAATAAATATATTCTGGAGAGCGAGAATATCATACCCCCACAATGGTTCTTTCTCTTCGCTAATGAAGAAAAAAAGTTTTTTTATTCTCATGCTGGTGACGGAGCAGTGCAAGCCGATGGGATTTATTATGTTACAGATTCTGCTAGCTCAAAAAAGAGATTAAACGAGGTTCAATTGATACTTACAGAAATGGAAAAATCGGAACCTCCAAAGGCGATTGAGATTTTCTCAAAAGATTTGGAATTTGGCATCTCTGAGCTCAACTTCTGGTTGTCCAATTTTGATGAAGATAGCATGTTAATCTTAAACTACGCAGAATTGAATACTATTATCCATGAGTTTACTTTGAAAAATGAAAATTCAGTGCAAGATTTATGGTTTCTAATCAAGAACTTAGAGAAAAAAAAATACAATGAAGCTTCTTCAGACTTAAAAATATTTAAACAGAAATGGTCTGAGATTGGAGAAAAATCTTCTACTTCTGGGGAACCAATAATTAAGAACGAAGAAGAAGAAAGCATCCAATAAGGAGCAATTGATTTTTGGACATATAGTGGTAACTTTAAGGACTTATGAAAAGAACTTACCAGCCTAGTGAAAGAAAAAAAGTTAGAAAACATGGTTTTCGATCTAGACAGCTAACTAAAGCTGGGAAAAAGGTTTTAGC
This sequence comes from Thermodesulfobacteriota bacterium, assembly GCA_036340075.1. Taxonomy (GTDB): domain Bacteria; phylum Desulfobacterota_D; class UBA1144; order UBA1144; family UBA1144; genus JAYYZJ01. The sequence goes on from JAYYZJ010000012.1 coordinate 8,677, forward strand.
GCTTCGCAGATCCAAGGGTAGAGCAAGCCTCACAGTTTCTCGCCATTCTAAATGAATTCTTCTTCAAATATACCAGAATCTAGGAAATTAAAGGTTAAAAAGAATTTTAAATCGAGTAAGAAAATTAGATTGAATGGCATAGATATGTTTATTCAAGAAAAGAAAAATATTTCATGCTCAAAACCAGGTGTTATAATATCTAAAAAAAATATCAGTAAGGCTGTATTGCGTAATAAATATAAAAGGCTAATCAGAGAGGTTGTTAGGCTAGATTTTAAGGATTTAAAAGACAGAGAAATTTTTTTTGTAGTTAATAAAAAGATTTTAGATTTTGACTTCAATAGGATACGAAAAGAGCTTTTAATTGGTAGAAAGCGAATTACTAAATGAGGAATATACTCCAGTTTATTTTAATAGGACTTATCAAACTTTATAGATTGTCTTTTTCAAAAATATTGCCAACAGCGTGTAGGCATTATCCAAGCTGTTCTCAGTATTCATTGGATGCTATTAATTTTTATGGTCCGTACAAGGGTTTTGCAATGTCTATAATACGGATACTTAAATGTAATCCGTTTTTTTCTGGTGGAATCGATGAGGTAATTGTGGAGAAAAAGAAATGAAATCGAATTATGTCCTTTTCTTAGTCTTGTCTTTTTTAGTAATTATAGGGAGTAATTTTTTAATAGGTCCTCCGGAAGATAAAGAAAAAATTGTTAAGGAAAAACCCACTGAACAATTTAATGTACAAGAAGACTCCTATGTAGTTAAAGACGATTCAGCATTTAACACTGGCAGTAGTGGAAATATGAGCAGCGTTAAATTTTCTACACCATTGCTTGAAGGAAGGATTTCATCTAATGGGGGCAGAATTCATAGTGTTCAACTAAAGACCTATTTTGAAGATTCCGGATCTTTGAAACCCATCAAGTTACTTAAAGGGCAGGAATTCATTTCTAACACCATTATTAAGTTTAAAGATATTAATTTTGGAAAAGAAATTCAGTACACACCTAATAAGAGAAATATAGTCATTACCTCACAAGGCGATTCTCTATCCATGATATCTAAGGTATCAAATATAAGATTAGAAAAAACCTATTCTTTTGTCCCAGATTCATACGCAATTCAGCAAAATATTCTTGTTGTAAATAATTCAAATAAAAATTTAATTTTCCGTGTCTTCGAAGAAGCAGTAGGTGAGATAGATGGGAAAGAGCATGTTTTATTCAATTATCATGCAGACCAGGATATGGAAACTGTAACATCTAATCCGTCAGAAGCTGAAAAAATAATAGCAGATATAGATTGGTATGGATTTGGAAAAAAATATTTCTTGGCATCTTCTATTCTGAATCAAGATGGAGAAAAAACGCTTAAGTATAAAAAGCATTCAAAGAAAAATCTTCGGTCTCTCTTAAGCTACAGAACGATTAGCCTGACGCCAGGCTCCCAATATTCAATCAATTCAACAATTTTTCTTGGTCCAAAGGACCCAGAAATCTTGTCAAAACTTGGCAAAGACTTTGAAAAAGCTCAGGATCTGGGATGGTTTGAATGGTTAGCTGTACCTTTAGAAAAACTACTAAAAATATTTAATAGGTTTATTAACAATTATGGTGTTTCAATTATTGTTATAACAATATTAATTAGATTACTTTTCCTTCCTCTAACGGTAAAAAGCATGATGTCGATGAAAAAAATGCAAGCAAAAATGGCAATCATAAAGCCTCAGTTAGACGAAATCAAAGAGAAATATAAAGACGACAAAGCAGCACAAAATAGTGAAACGATGAAAGTCTATGCAAAAGAAGGAATGAATCCTCTCTCTAGTTTGAGCGGATGCTTGCCAATGCTTGTTCAGCTGCCAGTTTTTGTTGCCCTTTATAATGTGCTTCTCTATTCATTAGATTTAAGGCACTCAGATTTTCTCTGGATTGATGACTTGTCATCCCCAGAGAATCTTTTTGATATCCCTGGTATAGGCATACCTTTTAGAGTGCTCCCTCTATTGATGGGTGTATCATGGTTTATTACCCAAAAAATGACTCCTCCAAATCCTGGAGCTGATGAATTTCAACAAAAAGTTTTTCAATATATGCCAATTATGTTTACGGTAATGTTTTGGGGGCTACCATCAGGGCTTATTCTTTATTGGACTATCAGTAATGTGATTTCTATTTTTCAACAAATTTACATAAATCAAAAATATAAAAAAATGCAAGGAGTATAAAATGTCAACGGAGAAAGAATTTGAAGGTAAGACAATAACAGATGCAACAATTGAAGCATGCAAAGAACTTGGTATCACCAGGGACGAATTAGAGTTTGATGTTGTAGAAGAAGGATCAACAGGAGTATTAGGTATAGGTGGAAGAAATGCGGTTATCAAAGTAAAAATTTCTGATGATTACACTAATCAAACTGCTACAGATTCTACGAAAGAAGAGCGTACAGATGAAGTAAAAGAAGCATCTGCCACTAATGTAGATATTGACAAGGGAGAGATAGAAGATATCTTCAAAAAGATTGTAAATCACTTCGTCGAAGAAAATAATATTAGCTCCGAATTAAATGAGAATAATATTTTATTAAAAATGAACAGCGAAGCAGATTTAGGATTCCTTATTGGTAAGAAGGGAGATATGATTAAGAATCTAGAATTTTTATTATCTAGGATTGCTAGCAAGAAAAATTCTCAGAGCGTCATGGTATCGATAGACATAAACGGTTTTAGAGAGAAGAAAGATGCTCAATTAAAAGAGAAAGTAAAATCCTTGATTGACAAGGTAATATCTATAAATAGACCATTAAGCTTAAATCCAATGAATTCATATGAAAGAAGAATTTGTTATCTTGTAATAGAAGAAAACTCGGAGGTAACTTACAAAACTAAAGAGCAGGGACATTTAAAGAAGATCACAATTCTTCCGAAAAATATGAATACTAATTTATCTTAAGTTTTTAAAAAATTCTTTAATAAGATTCTGACAGTCTGAATTTTTTATCATAGTAGATTTAATTTTCTTTTCTTCATTTTTTCTTTTATTGTTTTTTGCACCAAAATAAACTTCTTTAATTCGTGATTCAATAATTGCGCCCATACACATTTCACAGGGTTCAATTGTAGAAAAAATGATGTGATTGTCTAATCTCCAGTCATTTATTTTTTCTGCTGCAGACTTGATTGCAAGAATTTCAGCGTGGGCAGTTGGATCCTTCAGTTTCTCTGTTTGATTAAATCCTGTACCAACCACAACCTTTGCCTCATTAACTACAATAGAGCCTATAGGTACTTCATCGTACTTTAATGCTTCTAATGCCGCCTCGTAAGCAATATGAATAAATTCTTCTATTTCGAAATCTGTCACGTTTTATTTTTAAGAATATTCTTAATTAACTTCTTTCCTTCTTTTGTAAGAATTGATTCGGGATGAAATTGGACCCCTTCCAAGTCGTAAAATTTATGTTTTATACCCATTATTATTCCATCTTTAGTCTTTGCGGTAATTATAAAATCATTTGATAAGGTTTTTTTATCCACAATCAATGAATGATATCTGGTAGCTTCAAATGGATTCTTAATATTCTTATATATCCCCTTTTCATTGTGTAATATGTTAGAAGTTTTTCCATGTAACAATGTCTTCGCTTTAATTATTTTTGCACCAAATGCATATGCAATTGATTGATGACCTAAGCAAACCCCAAAGATTGGAATTTTACCTGCTAGATTCTTAACGATTTCTACAGAAATCCCAGCTTCTTTTGGAGTACAAGGGCCAGGTGAAATAAATATTATATCGGGACTTATTTTTTTTATTTCTTTTATACTGATTTCATTGTTTCTTCTAACAAATACAGAAGAGCCTATTTCTTCTATATAATGAACTAGGTTGTAAGTAAAAGAATCATAATTGTCTATCATTAGTACTTTCTTTTTCATTTAACTTTCCACTAGAACGCCTTTTTTAATAGCTCTCAACATTGCCTCAGATTTATTTATAGTTTCATTGAATTCATTAATTGGTTTCGAATCAGCTACAATTCCAGCACCAGCCTGAAAAAATAACTTTTTTCCCTCTAAATAAAACGATCTTATTGTTATGCTCATATCCATATTTCCTGAGAACCCAAAATATCCTACAGATCCTCCGTATGGCCCTCTGTTGTTTGGTTCGAGCTCATTGATTATTTCCATAGCCCTTATTTTTGGTGCACCAGATAAGGTTCCAGCAGGGAAGCAAGCACTGAATACGTCAAAGGCATCCTTAGATTTTTTTAGCTCACCTTGAACATGAGAAACAATATGCATGACATGAGAATATCTCTCAATAGTCATCATTTCATCTACTTTTACGCTACCAAAATTACAAACTTTACTGAGATCGTTTCTTGCCAAATCAACCAACATAATATGTTCAGCCAATTCTTTAGGATCAGATAATAAATCCTTTTCGTTGAATCTGTCTTTAGTTTCATCAGAACCTCTTGGTCGTGTTCCAGCTATAGGTCTAGATTCAACCTTTCTTTTATCAAGACGAACCAGAACTTCTGGTGAGGCTCCAACAATATATGATTTATCAATTTTAATATAAAACATATAAGGAGATGGGTTAAGAATACGTAATGCTCTATATAAATTGATTGGGTCATCATTATAATTTGTTGACCATCTCTGGGATATTACCGTCTGAATTACATCACCCCTTTTTACATACTCTTTTATTCTTTTTACTGATTGTAGAAAATTGTCTTTTTTGAAATTAGAAGTGATTTTAATTTTATTTTCTTTTTTATTTTTTTCCTTATAAGGATCTTTTATCGCACCTTTTAATATTTTTTCTATTTTATTGATAGACTTTAAAGCAGAAGAATAATATGTTTTGTATTTTCCCTTGTCTTTTACATGAACATTAATTACAATCTTTGCTGTTTTTGAAATATTATCAAAAATTATTACTGAATCAGTAAGCATAAAACAACAATCAGGGAAGTCGGTGTCTCTTAGTTTGGGAGCAGGAAGATTTTCAATTTGTCTGATTATTTCATAAGAAAAAAAGCCAACTAATCCCCCATAAAATCTTGGAAGATTTTCAACCTTTGCAGCTTTAAATTCAGACATGATTGATTTTAGTTTTTTAATAGGACTACCTGTTTCCGTTGTTTTCTTTCCAGTATCCAATATTGTTTCTATTCTGTTTTCATATGATTTAATTATCATTTTTGGATTAAAGCCAATGAAGCTAAATTGAGACCATTTTTCTGGACCATTAGAGCTTTCTAAAAGGAAACAATGCCTATTTTTATTAATTTTTTTTAAAATAGACAAAGGGTTATCATAATCGAGATTAATTTCTTTGAATACAGGAATCAGATTAGCATCCTTCAAAGTCCTTCTAAAATTTTCTAAAGTTAAAGAAATCATGTAAATTCAATATATTATTACTAAAAACTTTTGTCAAAACTTATTTAAGAAGGTGCGTGTTGAATAATTCAATTTTTAGGGAATATGACATAAGAGGAATAGCGGAAAAAGATCTAACTGACGAGGTAGTAGAGCTGATAGGCCTTGCATATGGTACTAAAATAATTGAAGCGGGCCTTAAAAATATAACGATTGGCAGAGATTGTAGGAAGAGCTCAGATAGAATTTTTAATTCTTTGGCAAGGGGGATATTGAGAACCGGTGTCAATATAACTAATTTAGGTATTATTACGAGCCCCGTTCTATATTTTTCATTATATGGATTAAATGTTGATGGAGGAATAATGATTACAGCAAGCCATAATCCTCCTGACTATAATGGATTTAAGGCAGCTATCGGAAAAAATGTTCTTTCCTCAGAAGAAATACAAAATCTTAAAACTAAAATTGAAACAGAATCATTTTTGATTTCTAAAACAAAGGGAAAAATTTCAGATTACGATATCATCAAAAACTACAAAGAAGATATTCTAAAAAATATTAAGATTACTAGGAAATTAAGAATAGGCGTTGATTCAGCAAATACACCAGTTGGCCTTTTTGCTAAGGATATTTTGTCATATGCAGGATGCGAGGTATATGAATTATTTGCTGAACCAGACGGGAACTTCCCAAACCACCATCCAGATCCATCAATTGAGGAAAATTTAATAGATTTAAGAAATTTAGTAAAAAAGGAAAAACTAGATTTAGGAATAGCTTTTGATGGTGATGCAGACAGATTGGGAGTCTTAGATGAAAATGGAGATCTAATATATTCTGATATGATTTTGCTTATTTTAGCCAGGGCTGTAATCAAAGAGCTTCCAGGATCAAAAATTATAGCAGAAGTTAAATGCTCTAAAAATCTTTTTGATGAAATAAGGAATTGTGGCGGGAGTCCAATTATGTGGAAGACTGGACATTCAAACATCAAAAGAAAGATTAAAGAAGAAAAAGCTCCATTAGCAGGTGAGCTCAGCGGTCACATATTCTTTTCTGATAAGCATCATGGCTATGACGATGCTCTTTATGCTGCACTTAGATTAATAGAGGTCTTATCCCAAAGTGATAGCTCTATCAGCGAAATGCTCACCAATATTCCTAAGATGTATTCAACCCCAGAAATTAGAATAGATTTTCCTGAACACGAAAAATTTGAAGTTATAAATAAATTAATTGAAGTAATCAAAGAAGAGAATGACAATTCTTTTGATTTAATAACCGTAGATGGTATTAGATTAGAAAATTCCAAAGGATGGGCGCTTGTTCGAGCTTCCAATACCCAGCCCGCACTAACAATCAGATTGGAGGCTGATTCGGAACCAAACTTAAAAGAGCTAGTAGCGTATGTTTCAGAGAAATTAAAATCTGTTACTAGTATAAGTATCAACTTATAGATTTTATATAAAAAAAGGGGCATGAAGCCCCTTTTTATTTTTTATAGTTTTAAGGGTCACAGACCCTGAACTTTTTTGTTTACATCATTCCAGCCATTCCGGGATGACCACCCATAGGGCCTCCACCCATACCACCGCCAGCACCTGCTCCGCCACCATCATCTTCGCTTGGCTTATCAACAATGATAGCTTCAGTTGTTAGAAGTAAGGCTGATACACTACCTGCGTTTTGTATGGCTGATCTAGCAACTTTTGCTGGATCAACAATACCTGCTGCTATCATATCGCAATAATCTAAAGTAGCAGCATTAAAACCATATGCTCCCTTAGATTCTTTAATTTTTTCAACTACGATTGATCCGTCAGCTCCAGCATTGCCAGCTATTTCTCTAACAGGTTCTTCTAATACTCTTCTTACAATGTTTACACCAGCTTCTTCCTCATCATCTCCAGTAGAAAATTTTTCAAGACCAGTTATTGCTCTTACTAAGGCTACACCGCCTCCTGGAACAATACCTTCGTCTACAGCAGCTCGTGTAGCATTTAGAGCATCTTCCACTCTTGCTTTTTTCTCTTTCATTTCCGCTTCCGTTGCTGCTCCTACATTAATAACAGAAACACCACCAGCCAATTTAGCTAACCTTTCTTGTAGTTTTTCTCTATCATATTCACCAGAAGCATCAGCAATTTGTGCTTTGATTTGATTGATTCTTGAAGTAATTTCAGATTTTTTACCACTTCCGCCCACAATTGTTGTGTTGTCTTTATCGATTACAACTCTTTTTGCTGTCCCACAATGTTGCAAAGTAGCAGATTCAAGCTTCATCCCAGCTTCTTCAACAATAACTGTCCCACCTGTGAGCACTCCGATGTCTTCAAGCATATCTTTTCTTCGATCACCAAATCCAGGAGCTTTTACAGCCGCCACCTTTAAAGTGCCTCTCATTTTGTTTACAACAAGAGTAGCAAGGGCTTCTCCTTCAATATCTTCTGCCATAATAAGAACAGGCTTACCAGTTTTTGCAACCTCTTCTAATAGAGGAACAAGGTCTTTCATGTTCGAAATTTTTTTCTCATACATGAATATATAAGGTTCTTCTAGTTCAACTGTCATTCTTTCAGGTTCTGTAACGAGGTAAGGACTTAAATATCCTCTATCAAATTGCATACCTTCTACTATGTCAAGAGTTGTATCTAGACTTCTTCCTTCTTCTACAGTAATAACTCCATCCTTTCCAACTTTTTCCATAGCATCAGAAATAATTTGACCTATTTCTTCTTCTCCATTTGCTGATACTGTTGCAACAGAACAAATTTCATCTTTTCCTTTAACGGGTTTAGATATTTTCCTTATTTCTTCTACAACTGCACCTACAGCTTTATCAATGCCTCTTTTAAGTTTCATTGGATCATGACCAGCTGCTGTTAGTTTAATTCCTTCACGGTAAATCGCTTGCGCTAGAACTGTAGCAGTAGTAGTTCCATCTCCAGCAACGTCATTAGTTTTGGAAGCTACTTCTTTTACCATTTGAGCGCCCATGTTCTCAAATTTATCTTCCAATTCTATTTCTTTAGCAACTGTGACTCCATCCTTAGTAACCACAGGTGCCCCAAAAGTTTTTTCTATCAATACGTTTCTTCCTCTAGGACCAAGGGTTGCTTTAACAGCATTTGCTAATTTATCCACCCCTTCTTTTACTAGAGCTTGGGCCCCTCTACCAAATTTAATATCTTTTGCACTCATTTTTATAACCTCCTAAGTTATTCAATGATTCCTAGAACTTCGTCTTGTTTTAGGAAGATATAATTACCATCTCCCAGAGAAAGCTCCATACCACCATACCTATTAAATAAAACCACATCACCCTCTTTAATATCAAGAGGCTTTACTGTTCCATCTTCAAGTAGTCTTCCATGCCCAACAGACACAACTGTGCCTTGTTGAGGTTTTTCTTGAGAACCTTCAGGTAGGATAATACCCCCTTCGGTCTTCTCTTCAGGATTATCAATCTTTACCATAATCCTATCGTATAAAGGTTTAATTTTCATAGCACCCTCCAAAAAACCCTTGTCAATGTTTAATAGATTGAAGATAAACATCATACCTGCTTTGTCAAGAAAATAATATAAACTAATGATTAATACAAAGGAGCTTTTTACAAAAATTGAATAATTTAAGGCATAATCTCAATCAAAGCCAAAAAATGGCGGCTACCCATGTAGATGGACCAGCTCTTGTGTTGGCGGGGGCAGGGTCTGGAAAAACAAGAGTATTAACTGAAAGAATATGCCATTTGATTAAATCTGGTAAAGCCAATAGCTTTGAAATCTTAGCCCTTACTTTTACCAACAAGGCTGCAGAGGAAATGAAATCCAGAATCAAGAAGTTGCTTGGTAACAAATATGACTTCCCCTGGGTAGGAACATTTCATTCAATCTCCTACAAAATTTTAAGTATTTTCATAACAGAGATAGGAAAAGATTATAAAAAGAATTTTACTATTTATGATCCCAATGATCAGCTTAAGATTATCAAAAATGTTGTAAAAGAATTAGATTTAGATTCGAATGAATACAATCCAAATCTTATTAGAGGAAAGTTGGACAAATTAAAAAATTTGTACACTTTCGATGAATGGGATGATGAATGGAGTTACAGAGATGAGAAGGAAAGAAGTGTGTTCCACAAATATCAGAAAGCATTAGAAGATAATAATGCTATGGATTTTGGTGATTTAATCTTAAATTTTTATGAATTAATTTCCAGAAACGATAAAGTTAAAAAAAATTTACACAATAGATTTAAGTATATTCTTGTTGATGAGTATCAAGATACAAATAAAATACAATTCCGATTACTAAATAACCTTGCATCGAAAACCAAGAATATATTTGCAGTTGGAGATGAAGATCAAACAATATATGGATGGAGAGGGGCATCAATTGATAACATATTTAAATTTAAGGAAATTTATCATAAAACAAAAATCTATAAACTCGAACAGAATTACAGATCATCGCCGGAAATTTTACAAGTATCAAATCAGTTAATATTTAACAATAAAAAAAGAATGGACAAGGTCCTTACTACTTCCAACCCAAATGCTGGTAATGTTGAAGTAATTTCTTGTCCAGATAATTCTGTTGAAGCAGACTTTGTTTCAGAAAAGATTACTCAATATATAAAAGAAAAAAAATATAGACTTAAAGATTTTGGTATTTTCTATAGAACCAATGCTCAATCACGTTCCCTTGAAGATGTATTTAGGCGAAGGAAGATTAAATATAAAATATTTGGGAATATTAGTTTTTATGACCGAGCGGAGATTAAAGATTTGATTTCTTTTCTCCGGTTAATAGTAAATCCTTATGATGAAATTTCTTTCAATAGAATAGTTAATATTCCACCAAGAGGAATAGGGGCCAAAACATTAATAAAAATGAAATCTATTCAAGAATCATCCGGTATGAATTTTTTAGAATGTATTGAATACTGTTCAGATAAAAATGATGTTTTTTCGAAAAAAGTAGCTTCAAATCTAAAAGATTTTAAAGATTCTTATCGTAATCTAACTTTGGAAATAAACAACAAACATCTTCCTATATCCGAAGCCATAGAAAAATTTTTAATAAATATAAAATATTTTGAATATCTTGAAGATACCGACAAAAAAGAAAATATATCAGAATTTTTGAACTTAGTTGCTGAATATCAAAATGACAACAAAGAATCAAGCTTAAATGATTTTCTTAACATGCTTTCCATATCTTCTTCTATAGATAATTTCAATGAAGATAGTGGCTATGTTGCTATGATGACAGTTCACTTAGCTAAAGGATTAGAGTTCCCGTGTGTATTTCTTGTAGGAATGGAAGAAGGTTTGTTCCCTCATAGTAAGATTTTAGATGATCCAGATGAGAATGGGATTGAGGAAGAGAGACGATTGTGTTATGTCGCTTTTACCCGAGCAATGAACAAACTACATATTTCTTATTGTAGAATGAGAAGACAATTTGGGGATATAAATTATTGTGAAAAATCACAATTTATCGCCGAAGTTGAGAATTGCAAAAATGTTGAACTAGATAATTATGGGCAAGATGAAGTTGATAACAAAAATCACGTTAAAGTTTTTCATCATCGTTTTGGAGAAGGTGTAATTCTGGAAGAAGAGCTGGATGAATTTATTGATGATGTGGTGACAGTGTTGTTTGACAATGGAACAAAGAAGAGAGTATTTTTAAGTGATTTAGAAGATGGATAGTTTGGAGAAGAATTGAATGGCATTAAAAAAAAATAGAAAGGGAAAAATCATGATTAAACACCATAGGATTAAAAATCTTGATACTTTTTTAGAGAAATTTATAGAGCCAATCGAATCAGTGAAACTAATAACTCCAGGAGCAATAAAAGTCGGAAAAGGAACAGGTGAAAATCTAAAGGTAACTTATGGTAGAGAGATTTACCAAGGTTCTGGAGAGATACTAACGGGATGCAAATTAAATGCAACATCAGGGAATTCGAATCAAGAAATATTGGTGTCCACTTCGAATCCAGAAGAAGTAAAAAAAGTTATAAGTAAAATTAATAAAAACTAATTAAGATTAATTGTTTTTGATATTTCTTCTTCAAGTTCTTTGCAATTTTCTACACTTATATTGTCAATGGAAATTCTTGCCCTTACTCCACTATCCTTTAGCAATATTTCAACCGGACTCTTCCCAGGATATTTATGAAATAAATTTTTAAGATTGTTGACTTGCTTTTTTGAGAGATTTTCATTAATTGTGATTTTAAGCGGTACTGGCATGTCTCTTATGAGCTGTACGGAATCCTCACCATTAAATGAATTTATTATTAATTTAGTATTCCCATCACTTTTCTCAATCGAACCCGTTATTAAAAGAGGAGCTCCGATATTTAATATGGATTCAGATTTTTCAAATTCATCATTAAATATTATTGCTTCTAATAATCCAGATGTATCCTCTAGATTGATTATAGCGTATTTCTTTGAATTCTTTTTTGAAGTCTTAACTGATATAGACGATATAAATGCAGCAAGAGTTACTACACTTTTTTCTGATTCATTTTTAATATCCCTAATTCTTTTGTAATTAATCTTAGATAACTTATGTTTGTATATGTCCAGCGGATTTATTTTAACCGAATAACCTAATGTCTCTATCTCATATTTGCTTAGTTCATCCAAAGGCCATTCTTTAAAATCTTCTAAGGTTGGTTCCTGAATTAGCTTATCTAAATCAAACAAATTTTCTTGATCTGTATTTCGATTCTTACTGTATTGGCCTACAAAGCTCAAAAGTAAATCCATATTATTAAACAGAGTTGCTCTAGTAAATAAAAAACAATCTAAAGCCCCTGATTTAATTAAACTCTCTAAACTTTTTTTATTCATCTTTCTTGAGTCCATTACAGATAAAAATTCAAATATGGTTGAAAATTTACCTAAATCTTTTCTAGAATTAATAATATTCTCAACGATATTAGTACCTAAATTTTTAATTGCACTTAGACCAAATCGAATCGACTTATTTATTGGAGTAAAACCTGAGCCACTTTCGTTTATATCAGGAGAAAGTATCTCAATCCCCATTTCTTTACATTCGGTAATATTTGCAACAATTTTTTCAGATAAATTGATTTCAGTAGACATAAGTGCAGACATAAATTCGCATGGATAATAAGTTTTTAGATAAGCTGTTTGAAAAGTTATATTAGCATAGGCAGTACTATGACTTTTATTAAAAGAATATTCTGCAAATTTTTCCATTGTGTCAAAAATTTCATGTGCGACTTTTAGAGGAACTTTATTTGTTTCTGCCCCTCCAATAAATCTTTCTCTTTGAGCTAGCATTTCAGAGGTTTTTTTCTTTCCCATAGCTCTTCTTAGTAAGTCTGCTTCACCTAAAGAGAAATTCGCCAAAATCGAAGCAGTTTTCATTATTTGTTCTTGATAAACAAAAAGACCATGAGTTTCTTCTAGAATTTTTTCTAATTCTGGTAAAGGATAATCTGTTTTAGTCTTTCCGCTCTTTCTTAGAATATATTCATCCACCATCCCACTATCTAATGGTCCTGGCCTGTAAAGAGCCAACAAGGCAACAATATCATCAAATTTATCAGCACGTAGATTTTTTAAAACATCTTTCATTCCACTTGATTCAATCTGAAATATACCTCTTGTAAGTCCATTAGAGAGCATTTGATAGACATCCTTATTGTTCATGTCAGCATATTTCAATTCTTTATCTATATCCGGATTGCCTACTTTAATAAAATCTTTTGTGTTCTTTATTACGGTAAGAGTTTTCAAACCCAAAAAGTCAAATTTAACAAAACCTAAATCTTCTACAGCATTCATGTCATACTGAGTTACGGTCTCATTTTTTGAGCCTCTGAAAAGAGGAATCATTTTGTCTAATGGTTCATTTGATATAACAACGCCAGCAGCATGAGTAGAAGAGTGCCGCACAGAGTTCTCAAGCTTTACACTCAAGTTATAAAGTTCAGTAAACTTTTCATCAGATTCAACCAATTGTCTAAATTCTTTAACTTTTTTGTGGCTCTCTTCAAGCGAATAGACTTTACCTCTAAAAGAAGGAATTAGATTTGTTAATTTATTTACATCGCTAAAACTAAAACCTAATACTCTACCAACATCTTTTATAACTGCCTTTGAAGACATTGTTCCAAAAGTTCCTATTTGAGCAACTTTGTCTTCTCCATATTTGTTTATTACGTATTTGATTACTTCCTCACGCTTTTCACCACAAAAATCTATATCTATATCTGGCATGCTAATTCTTTCAGGATTCAAAAATCTTTCAAAAATTAAATCATATCTGATAGGATCTATTTCTGTTATATCTAGTAGGTTTGCTACTAGACTGCCGGCTGCACTACCTCTTCCAGGACCAACTGGTATATTATTTTTTTTTGCAAACCTTATGAAATCAGAAACAACTAGAAAGTAACCTTCGTATCCCATATCTCTAATAATCGACAATTCATGATCAATCCTATCTTTATACAAACCCGATTCATTTGGAGAGATTAATTTTTCCTGAATCTTGTTTTCGAGAGCGGACAAAACCATTGCTTTTATATCATTAGAACTTGATGAATCCTCAGTATTTAACTGTGGCAAATGATAATCATTTGTCTTTAAATCTATATTGCATCTTTCAGCAATCAAAAGAGTATTCTCTAAGGCTTCTTCGTTGTCATCAATTGCATCTCTCATTTCATCTCTGGATTTCAAATAGAACTCGTTCCCGTTGAATCTAAATCTTTTTTCTTCTTTAACAAGAGAGTTTGTCTGAATACATAGAAGAGCATCATGTGAATGAAAATCATTTTTAGTTAAATAATGACAATCATTAGTTGCAACAATTGGGATATTTAGCCTAACACTCATCTCTTTTAAAACCGAGTTAACTCTTTTTTGTTCTTTTAATTTAGTACCTTGAATTTCAAGAAAATATCTGTCACCAAATACAGCTTTGTACTCACTAGCAATTCTTATCGCTTCTTCCTTTTTTCCCTTTAAGATATTGTGACAAACTTCGCTGTTTAAACATCCACTTAAAACAATTAACCCAGAACTATTTTCAAACAAAAGCTTCTTGTCTACTCTAGGTTTGCGATAGAATCCCTTTAAGTGTCCTCTTGATACAAGGGAGCAAAGATTCTGATAACCATCTATGTCCATAGCTAATACAGTAAGATGGTGGGTTTTGTTATCCTCAGGAGTCTTATTGGTGTGATCCTTTGCTATGTATACTTCGCAGCCGATTATTGGCTTAATATCGTTTTCTTTGGCTTTTCTATAAAAATCATATGCACCAAATAAATTCCCGTGGTCAGTTAAGGCAACTGCTGGCATACCCTGTTTTTTTACTTCTTCAAAAAGCTCGTCAAATTTAATAGCCCCATCAAGTAGTGAGTATTGAGAATGCAAATGCAGGTGTACAAATTCGTTTTTATTCAAGTTAGAGGTAATTATAAATGAATTAATCCTAATTAAAAAATTAATATTATTGATAATTAAATTAAATGGTGACAGAATAAAATTTATGTTTAAGAAGGCCAAATCACTTTTTTCTTTTGTTAAAGATAAATTAGTCAAAACCCGTGAATCAATTACAGAATCAATTACTCAGGTTTTTAAGAAAAAGGTTATTATCGACGAAGAGACATTAGATGAATTACAGGAGACGCTTATACTTTCCGATGTTAGTTATAACTCCTCAGAAAGAATAATAAAAAAATTTAAGGAAGATATAGGGAAAAGAGAAACAGAAAAAGAAACTGACAAAGCTTTTTTCTTGGATGTATTACAACAAGAGATTGCTATCATGTTACAAAGAGACGACCTGGACATAAACCTTGAGAGCAATGGGTTGTCGGTTTTTATAGTTAGTGGAGTCAATGGGAGTGGAAAGACTACTTCTATAGGAAAATTATCAAAAATGCTTAGCAGTGAAGGGAACAAGAAAGTTATGATTGTTGCAGCTGATACGTTTAGAGCAGCGGCTATTTCTCAATTACAAGTTTGGGCAAATAGGGTTCAAGTTGATTTCTTTTCGAACGAAAGTAAAGATCCAAGTAGTGTTGTTTATTCTGCTATTGAAGAAGCTAAGATTAAAAAAATTGATATTTTAATAGTTGATACTGCAGGAAGACTAGGAACAAATAATGAATTAATGATGGAATTGTCGAAAATAGAAACCGTTGTAAAAAAGCAAACTGGATCAAATCCGGTAGAAAATTTACTTGTACTTGATGGAACATCAGGACAAAATGCACTTAGTCAGATAGAGAAATTTAAACAATCAGTTAATCTTACTGGAATTATAATAACTAAACTTGATAGCACATCTAAAGCAGGTTTCGCTATATCTGCATCTTACGATTATGACTTGCCTATTAAATTTATAGGAGTAGGTGAGGGCCTTGACGATTTATTACCTTTTGTTCCAGAGGATTTTGCTAAGGCACTATTTCATTTAAACTAATTTAGAATGAGCAGAGAACAATATATGAACCTGGCTTTTAAAATTGCTAAGAAAGGATTAAATAATACTGGATCTAATCCAATGGTAGGAGCAGTTATAGTCAAAAGGGGTAAAATAATAGGAAAAGGCTATCACGAAAAGTTTGGTGGACCGCATGCAGAAGTTAATGCAATTATGGATGCTGAGTCAAAAGGCCACTCTGTTAAAAACTCATTGTTATTTGTGACATTAGAGCCATGTAGCCATACAAAGAAACAAACTCCTCCTTGCACAAAATTAATTTTAAATAAAGGTATAAAGAAAGTTTTTGTTGGAATGAAAGACCCAAACGAAAAAGTTAATGGAGCAGGAATTAGATATTTAGAAAGACATAATGTTAAAACTTCTATACTAAACTACAAAGAAGAAAACAAAGAACTCAACAAAGGATTTATTAATTTAATAAAAACAAAAAGACCATACATGACACTAAAAATTTGCCTCTCATTGGATGGCAAAATATACAATTTAAATAGACCTAAAGATACAATTGGGGATCGAACACAATTGAATCATGCTAACAAGCTTCGTAAAGATTTTGATGGAATTATGGTAGGAGTAAACACAATACTTAACGACAATCCAAGACTTACCTATAGAGGACCAAAAGATAAATCATATACCCAACCACGACCCATTGTCTTGGATTCAAAATTAAGGACCCCTTTAAAAAGTAAAATAATTTTAGAAGAAAACAAACCTATCATTTTTACTCAGAAATCTACAAATAGCATAAAAATGAAAACCATGGTGGAATCTGGATGTGAAATAATTATAATGAAAACAATGACACCGCAAGCTATATTGAAGAAACTAGGATCACTGAACTTGCAAAGAATTCTTGTCGAAGGAGGAGCGAAAGTCTTCTCAAGCTTTTTATCCTCAAGACTATGGAACGAATTAATAGTATATTATTCTCCTAAATTTATAGGAAAACATGGTTTGCCTTTGACTAAAGAACTCTCAAAAGATTTTTTAATAGACAGTAGATACAAGACCAAAACAAAGAAAGTTGGACGTTCTTTGATGTTAAAAATAAATTAGATGAGAATAGGTATTATAGGTGGGAATTTTAATCCAATACATATTGGTCATGTGTCAATGATTGAAGAGGTTTATGAAAGTTTTAATCTTGATAAACTCTTAATAGTTCCAAATTCGAATCCTCACTATAAGGAAACAAGAAAAATAAAATTTGAGTTAACCGTAGATATGATTAATTTGGCTATAAATAAAAAAATCGACTATGAAATCAGTACACTGGAAAGTGATGTTAATGAGAAGCATTTCACCCTAAACACATTAAAAAATATTTCTGAAATGTACAAAAATGACAAGCTTATTTTTATAATTGGTAGTGATCAATTTTTGAAATTTGAAACATGGTACAAACCAGAAGAGATAAGAAAATTAATCAACATTGTTGTCCCTATTAGGACACCATACTTTGTTGATGTTGAAGAATTGATCAAGAAGAACCCAGGTTCTTTTATAAGAAAAAATTATGGCAGGAAGGTCTTGTTAAAAACAAGCACAGAAAAGATGATGATATTCTTTGATTTGGTTAACAAAATCGATATATCTTCTTATGCGATAAAGAAGATGTTTGTTGAAGACAATGCTCGAGAAGCGAAGAAATTTTTACCAAGTACTGTTTTTGAATATATTGTAAAAAACAAAATATATAATTTATGAAATCATTTGATAACGTTAAAATTATTTATAATGAGCTAATTGAAAGAAAAGCCGAAAATGTAGTTGTTTTGGATATCAATAAAGTCTCGTCAATTGCTGACTACTTTATCATTGCTAGTGCTGATTCAGAAAGGGGTGTTAAATCCTTAGTGGATTTTGTTTCAAAGAAGATTAAAGAAAGATTTGGGAATATAGGAAAAATAGAGGGGGTAAGTGGAGGAAGATGGATTGTAATTGATTTCGGTGATGTAATTGTTCATGTATTCCACAAAGACACAAGAGAGTACTTTAATTTAGAATCCCTTTGGGATGACGCAAAAGTTGTTGGGCTTTAACATAAATTACTTTTTTGGTTTTCTTATAAAAGCAGGTATTTCAAAATGTTCATCATCACCCAATGGGTGGAGCTCCTCAGGTTCTGAGTCACCATTGCCATTAGATGAAATTTGACTTAATGATGAATCATCATCAATGGCTTCATCAAGGTTAAAACTAATCTGATTTTTATCCTCTTCAACTTCTTCTGTGACTTCCGCAGACCTAGGCTTTGGTCTTGATGCACCATCAATGCCCGTTGCAATTACTGTAATTTTAACTTTATCACCCATAGTTTCATCAACTACTAAGCCAAAAATTAATTCAACATCAGCACTTGCTCTACTTCTTATATGGTTGCAAGCTTCATTCAATTCATCGATTGTGAAATTACTTGATGCTGTAACGTTAATTAGAATTCCAGTAGAGCCATCAATTGAAACGTCTTCTAATAGAGGGCTCGTTATAGCATTTTCAGCAGCTTCTGTTGCTCTCGAAGTTCCTTCGCCATCACCTGTTCCCATCAAGGCCTTGCCACCGCTTTCTTTCATAATTTTTTTGACGTCAGCAAAGTCAACATTTATAAATCCAGACCCAACAATTATATCCGCAATTCCTCTAACCGCTCCTGCAAGCACGTTGTCTGCTGCTTTAAAAGAATCGAGAATCCCAGCAATTTGTTGAATTTCTCCCAACTTGTCATTAGGGATAACAATCATAGAATCAACTTCGGTAGATAAATCTTCAATCCCTACCTCTGCATTTGTTAATCTTTTCTGCGCTTCAAATTCAAAAGGCTTTGTTACAATAGCAATTGTCAAAGCACCTGAATCTTTAGCAAGTTTTGCTACAACTGGTGCAGCTCCGGTTCCTGTACCACCACCCATACCTGCGGTAATAAAAACCATGTCTGCTCCTTGAAGCGCTTCTGTTATGTCGTTTTGATCCGCTTTAGCACATTCGCTTCCTAATCCAGGGTCTCCTCCAACCCCTAATCCTTTAGCGATATTTTTTCCTATTTGAATTATTCTTTTAGCTTTTGATTTTTGTAAATCTTGAAAATCGGAATTAATTGCTATAAACTCAACACCGGTTATATGCATATCTATCATGCTATTTACGGCATTCCCACCGGCTCCACCAATTCCTATAACCTTAATTTTCGCCCCAAGCTTTTCAAAAGGATTCTCCTCTTGTGACCCTGAGACAGAACTAGAAAATTCGAAAGTAGGCATCTCTACACCTCTAAAATAACTATATATAGTAGTCTCAATAAAAAAAGATACTATATTTAGTATTATTATATATCATAAATTAATAAAAAGATATAAAAAAAAGACTTAAAAAAGGTCTGAGAACCAGGTTCTCATAGAGTCCATAACTCGCTTAAATACTTGAGCTTCTCTTATTCTTATTTTCTGAGCCCCACCAACATCATTGTGGGATCCCCATAAAAGCAAGCCAACCCCAGTTGCACATTCGGGACCAGAGACAAGTTCTTCTAGGCCAGTAATAGACGTAGGACGTCCCAATCTTACTGGCATATTCAAGATTTTTTGAGCTAAATGCTCAGCTCCATTGATTGCCATTGACCCCCCAGTTACTACGCATCCTGCAGGTAGCATATCATAGTATCCAGATCTCATTATCTCTCTTCTTGCCATTGAAAAAATTTCTTCTAGTCTAGGTTCAATTATATTAGCTAGCTCCAATTTGCTTATTTTTTTTCTTCCTGGACCAGCTATCTTATCAATTCTTATATCCTCATCTTCAGATATCAAATCAGCTGAAGCAATACCATATCTTTCTTTAATATCTTTTGCATCTGCTTTAGAGGCACCTAGTCCAAATGAAATATCGTTATCTAAGAAATCACCGCCTATTGTTATGTTGCTTGTATACTTTATTGAACCATCACAAAATACAGCAATATCTGTAGTCCCTCCTCCACAATCTAGTAATACAACTCCGACATCTCTTTCGTCGGGAGTTAATACAGCTTCACTCGATGCAATTTGTTCTAATACTAGAGATTGAACATCAAGCCCAGAGTTATGGACGCACTTAACTAAATTTTGTGCCTGTGTAACCTGTGCAGTTACCATATGAATTTTTGCCTCTAGTTTAACACCATAAAGACCAACAGGATCTTTTATTTTCCTTTCTCCGTCAACAATAAATTCTTGAGGCATTACATGTATTACTTCTCTATCAGCAGGTTGAGCCCCTGCCGTTGCGGACTCTATTACTCTATCTAAATCTTTTTTTGTTACTTCTCTGTTTCTTAAAGTAATCATTCCATGCCCATTTAGACTTCTAATATGACCACCAGCAATACCTACAATTACATTAGTTATTTCTGTTCCAGCCATTTTCTCAGCATCAACAATTGCTTGTCTAATGGACTGTACAGTGCTTTCTATATTAAGAACAATTCCTCGTTGGAGGCCTTTAGAAGGATGAGAGCTAACACCAATTACCTCTACATCTCCTGGACCATTTACTTCAGCTACTAGACAGAGAATCTTGGTCGTTCCTATGTCTAATCCTACTACAACATTAGTTTCCGCCATTTTTAGCCATTATAATCTTAAAGATTCGATTTTACAACACCTTTTCGTATATTGCTTATATCTATAAAAGAAGGACTAAGTTTCTTTTTACTATAATCATCTAGAATTTTTTTAAGGTTTTTAACTTTTGATTTATAATTCCCTTTTCCAAAGTAAATATGAGTATTTTTAGAAGTGAATACACTAAATCCTATTATTTCATCATATTTTATTTCAGAGATTTCTTCTTTTGAAAAGCTTGTTTCTTTTGTAATTAATTCTAATATTTCACCACCAATCCTTAAATTTTCTTTAGAATCTGAAGTGAATATAGGAAAATCTATGCCAACTAAATAACTATCAATTCCAGTAATAAAATTAAATTTAGAATCAATGTATCCCTTTTTGTCAGCAACATATCCCACCATTAAGATTTTTTTTTCTTTTATGTTTATCCGTAGTTTTCTTAAATTAATTTGTTCGAATTTTATTTCATCGATTATTTTAATTGATTTTAGTTTCACTTCTACTTCCTCTTTATTTAATACATAGAAGAGTTTTCCTTGAATTTCGGATGTATGAACAATTTCCTCTGAAGATACATATTGATTTCCCTGGACTTCAATTTTTTTAACAAAACAAAAAATCGGGAAATATATGTAAGTAGCAACGCTTAATATTGAAATTGCAATAATTAGATTTTTTTTTATTTTATTCATCTATTATTCTAACTTCCGTCTCGAGTGTAATACCTAATTTTTCTTTTGATTTACTCCTTATTTTTTCTATGAGATCAAGTATGTCGTTAGGATTTGCTCCTCCCAAATTTATAATATAATTTGCATGCAATTCTGAGACTTGTGCCCCACCAACAGTTAGACCTTTAAGCCCCAAGTCTTGTATTAATTTTCCCGCAGCAATGTTTTTATTATTCATAAATACACTGCCCGCACTTGGAAATTGTACTGGTTGGGTCTCATTTCTATGTTTGATGAATTCTTTAATCTTTTCTTGGGTTTTTGCAATATCCCCTTTCTCTAAAATAAATTTAGCTCTTGTTATTACATCTTCTCTTTTTATTGAGCTATACCGATAACCAAATTCTATCTTCTCTTTTTTCACTTCCACTTCCTTTCCTCCTCTAAGAAAGAAAACTGAGACTAATGAGTCCGATATAGTGCCCCCGTTCGCCCCAGCATTTGTTATTAAGGCCCCCCCAATGGTTCCAGGTATGCCATTTGAAAATTCAAACCCAACTAAGCCTTTTTTGAGTGATTTATTCAAAACAAGACTTAAGGGACATCCGCAGTCAGCTACTATTTCAATCGAAGTATCTTTATAATCGGAAAAAACTATATTTTTTAATTTTTTTGTACTTATTATTATTGTCTTCTTCAGTTCAATATATAAAGTATTCGTAGCATTGCCAGCAATTATATAATTTATTTCTGCTTTGATTAAATTTTCAATAATTATTTTTAATTCAACAAGATTTTTAGGATAAGAAATTATTCTAGTAATTGGTCCTACTTTCCATGAGGAATAATTACTCATATCGTAATTCTCAGCATGTTCAATCTTGCTATCAATCAAGAATTGCTTATGATTTGCTAATTTTGTTTCTGATATCGAATCCGACATCTCTTATATCTCCTGCTCCCATTGTTATAACTATAGTAGCTCTTTTTTTAGATTCAGAAATAATTTTCTCAATTAATTTCTCTTTAGACGAAAAATATTTGACACTATTATTTATTTTTTTTACTTCCTTATAAAGGATATTTGAGCTTAGTTCTTTTTTTGTTTCCTCAAAAGCTGAATATATATCAACTAAATATAACTTTTTCCACAATGACAATTCTCTTACAAAATCTTTAAAAAGTATTTGAGTTCTAGAAAATCTATGTGGTTGAAAAACTAAGACAATATTGGTATTTTTGTTTTGATTTTCAAGACTTTGTCTGATTGCCGCTACTGCATTAGGATGGTGGCCATAATCATCAATTATGGTTAATTTCTTAGTCTTTGCTATTACCTCGAATCTTCTTGATGGAGCTGTAAACTTATTAAGGTTTTTTCTAATTGATTCTAAATTCCCTCCTGCTTCCAATACGGTAATTACAGAGCAGACCGAATTATAAAGGTTGTATTCTCCATTAAGTTTTGATGAAAATTCTCCTAAATCTATGTTCTGCTTTTTTAATGAAAATTTTATCCCATCAGATTTTTTTAGAATCTTGAATTGATAAGTATTTTTTTTATTTTTGTACTGCCCAAATTTAATTATTTTCTTAGAATTGATGTTTTTAAGTAGATTTCTTGTTGTCCCACAATCATTATTGACTATGCATTTTGATTTGGGAGATTTAGCAAATTTTAGAAAAGCATCTTTAAGATTTCTTTTGGTTTTGTAAAAATCCAGGTGGTCATTATCTATATTTGTTATAACAGAAATATATGCATCCAAATAATTAAAGCTATTGTCGCTTTCATCCGCTTCTAATACACAAATCTTTGAAGAACCATAATAAAAGTTCGACTTTAATCTTTTATCTATCGCACCCAAGAACAAAGTTGAGTCAATCTTGCTTCTGTTCAACAAGAATTGAGTCATAGCAGAGGTAGTGCTTTTGCCGTGGCAACCCGAAATTGCTATATTCTTATATCCTTTTGTGAACAATCCTAAGGCTTTTCCTCGGGAAATAATTTTAATCTTCTTTTTTCTTGCTGCCATGATTTCTGGATTATCTTTGCCTATAGCAGTGGAGGTGATTACCAAATCATGATTAGAAATATTTTCTGCTTTGTGAGCATTATGTATTAAGCAACCCAATTTTTTCATTTTATTTATGGTAGGGCTTCTTGAAATATCTGATCCACTAATTATCTTCTTCTTCTTCAATAGGAATTGTGCTAAAGAGCTCATTCCAACTCCTCCAATACCAACAAAATGAACTCTTTTTATTGTTTTCAAGCGATCTCCTTTAATATCGTATTACATATCGTGTTCACAGAAGAAGTCTTTTGATTTGATTCTTCCTTGGATTTTTTATAAACAAAACTTATTTCTTCATGAAAAAGAAGATTGATTACCTTGTTACACAAAATAGAATTTTCTTCATCTTCTAAGTGAATCATTGCAAGCTTTTTATTGGAAAGCTCAACCGCATTTAAATATTGATGATTGTTCGTAGATGTCTTTATAGGAACAAGAATAGGCAGGATAGGAAATTGACTAACTTCACTTGTAGTGCTTGCTCCAGCCCTTGAGATTAGTATTTTGCTAGAAGAATAATATTCTTCTAGATTGTGGATAAATTCGAAAGTTTCGAATTCGAAAAATTTATATTGATCCCTAAGTTTTTGATAATAATTTTTTACTCTTATATTGTCGCTAATTCCTGTCTGATGGACTAAGGAAATTTTTTGGCCATTCTCAATAAATCTTTCTTTAACCTTTTCTAACATATTTTGAATTGCTAAAAGAACCTTCGAATTTAATACTTCTGATCCTTGACTGCCTCCTAGAATTAGAATGTCAATTTTATTTTTTTCACTTTTCTTAGGAAAGAACTCTCTTACGGGGTACCCTGAAGTTATGCACTTATTCTTGGGAAAGTATTTTTTCGTCTCATCGAAGTTAATAAAAATCTTTTTAGAAAACTTACCAATTAATTTATTTGATAAACCAGGTACTGAATTCCCTTCTATTATAAATATCTTCACACCTTTTAAATATCCACAAATAGACACTGGGAGAGATACGAATCCTCCAGTACCTATTATTACATCGGGCTTGAATTGATTTATAATTTTATTTGATTGGATTATAGATAGAAGCAATGCGAAGATTGCTTTAATCTTTCCGAGGAAAGTTTTGCCTTTGAAACCCAACGAATCAATTTCAAATAATTTTTCTGTTGAATATTTGTCTAGCAGGTCAACTTTTATTTTTTTTGTATTTACAAAAGAAACCAATATTTTATTGTCTAATTTTTTTAAATTTTTTGCTATTGCTACCCCAGGAAAAATATGACCACCTGTTGCACCAAGAGTTATAAGTATCTTCTTCATTTCCTTTTCTTATCTAAAGCTAGAATCAATCCCATCGCAACCAATGTAAAAACTAGTGAGCTTCCTCCATAGCTTATAAATGGTAATGGCATACCCTTTGTAGGAAGAAGTCCTACCGTAACAGAAATATTAATTATTATTTGTAATGAAGTAATAATTATTATCCCAGCCATTAAATTTCTTACAAAAAGATTTTTTGCTCTATCAATCATCTTGAATCCACTATAAATTAAACATACAAACAGAGAAATAAAAACACTACTCCCAACAATGCCTAATTCCTCTGCAATTATAGAGAATATGAAATCGTTATGTTGATGAGGTAAGAAGAATAATTTTTGAGTACTATTTCCCAATCCAACTCCAAACCAATTTCCTTTTGCCAATGCTATGTAAGATTGAATTATTTGCCATCCTGCACCCTCTGGATCACCATAGGGGTCCAGAAATGATAATAGTCGCTTCATTCTATAAGGTGCGACCCATATTAAACTTACAAATGAAGCAGAAAGTAGAAGAAATATTGAGACAATATGAGAAAATCTTGCCCCAGATACGATAATCATGGTGAAAACAGTAGTTCCGAGGAGTACCAGATTCCCAAAATCAGGTTGAAGACTTAAGAGCACAGCATAAGGAAAAAAAGGCAAAATAGAAGATACAACTCCAATTTTGAACTCCCTTATTCTCATGCCCTTCTTAGCTAAATGTTGTGCCATAAAAATTAGCAACATGTACTTCGTTATTTCTATTGGTTGGAAAGAGAAAGAAATTAAATTGATCCATCTTGTTCCACCACCAGCCGTTTTTCCTAATATAGGAACAAACACAAAAACAAGCATTATAATTCCGAGAAAATAAAATAGCCTATATTTTTTTTCTAGTATGTCTGTATCAATCTTGGAACAAACAAAAAACAGGATTAAACCTATTACTAAGAAAATGGATTGTTTCTTTAGAAAAAATAAATAGTCACCATGGTGCTCCATTCCACTAACAGAGCTTGAGCTAAACACCATAAGCAACCCCAGAATAGATAGGACCAGGATTGATAAAATAAAAAGTTTCCTAGGTTCCACGATGTTAATATAATTTTTTAACATACTCTTTAAATTTATCTCCTCTTTCAGAATATGATTTAAATTGATCAAAGCTTGATGTGCCTGGACTAAACAACAAAGTTCCACCCTTGGCTGAACTCTTCAATCCCTGTAGGACAGCATCGAATAAATCTGCTGCTATTATTTTCACCTTCGTATCAAAAGTTTTTGCAAGCTCAAATTTATTCTCTCCGAAAAGTATCAATGTATTAATTTTTGTTTTCACACTGTTCCTTATTAGTGAGTAATCTAATTTCTTATCTTTCCCTCCCATTATTAACACAGATTTTCCATCTAAGCTATTAATTGCAACTTGTGTTGCTTCAGGAGAGGTGGACTTTGAATCATTAATTATAATCCCTCTTCTATTCTTCTTTACTATTTCGAGTCTATGATTCAAAGGTTTGAATTTTTTTAATATATTTAGTTCTTTAGCGCCAAGTTCTTTTAAAATAGAGCAGATAGTAATAGCGAAAGCTATATTTGTTAAATTGTGCTTACCTATAAGTTGAATATCTTTTATATCTAACCTATATTTTTTCCCGACCAATAGCCCATTTTTGAGTATTTTTAAATTCTCGTTTCTTGTTGGATTACAAAAAATAGGAAAATTATTTTTTGTTATATTTCTATATATGTCCTTAGAGCAAACGGCAAAACAATCTTTGTCTTGATTGTTAAAGATTTTCATTTTTGACCCTACATACTCTTTCATGTTTGCGTGATGATCTAAATGATTCTCTGATATATTTAGAAATGCTGATATTAAAGGCTTAAAAGATGATTGTATAAATTGGAGCTGAAAACTACTTACTTCGACTAAAATTAAATCCTTATTTTGTTTTTCAAGCAAATAGCTTATTAAGGGTTTGCCAATATTTCCACCCAAAAATACCTTGTACCCTAAGCTTTTTAGTAATTCATACGTTAGCATTGTTGTAGTTGTCTTTCCATTTGTTCCAGTAATAGCAACTATAGGGGTTTTAATATACCTAGAAGCAAATTCTATTTCACTCAGTATCTTTTTTC
This sequence comes from Thermodesulfobacteriota bacterium, assembly GCA_036340075.1. Taxonomy (GTDB): domain Bacteria; phylum Desulfobacterota_D; class UBA1144; order UBA1144; family UBA1144; genus JAYYZJ01. The sequence continues at coordinate 35,390 of JAYYZJ010000012.1, forward strand.
CCGATTTGATTGCCAATTTAATATTTTTGTTTCTTAATCCTATACCTGGGCTTACTATTATTTCTTCACAATTTTTTAACAAATCTTTAAATTCATATTTTGTTTTCGACACACTATTATCATCGAAAGTTATATAGGAAATTCTCTTTTTTCTACAGAATTTTCTTAACTCAACACCAGTCACTCCCATCCCATAAATAAGCACTTTCTTTTTCATTTTATCTAATTTTTAAAGTAGCGATTGCAAACAAAGCCAAGAGAATTGATATAATCCAAAATCTTATTACAATTTTTGATTCTACTACACCTTTCTTTTCAAAATGATGGTGAATTGGTGCAATTAAAAAAAATCTTTTTCCAAAGAATCTAAAAGAAATTATTTGGATAATCACTGACAATGCTTCTATTACAAATACTCCTCCTAATATTAATAAAAGTATTTCTTGTTTAATTAAGATAGAAACAATACCAATACTAGCCCCTAAAGGTATAGACCCAACATCTCCCATAAATATTTGAGCAGGGTTAGAGTTGAACCACAAGAAAGCAAGCATGGCACCTAAGATTGCCGAGAGAAAGATTGTTATTTCAGCTACACCTCCAACAAATGGAACATATAGGTATCCTGCATAAAGAGGGCTCCCAACTATGTAAGCAATAACAATTAGTGCGGAAACGGTTGATATAATTGAACCTGTAGCTAAACCATCTAAGCCATCTGTTATATTGACAGCGTTTGCAGATCCAATAATTACCAAAAAACAAAAGATAAAATAAATGAGTCCCAAATCTAAAACAGCTTTAGTAAATGGAAATGAGATTGTAGTTAATCCCTGGCTAAAGAAAATGTTTGATTGATACAAAACAATAACCAAGATGATTGTCAATAGAATTTGGAGGAATAGTTTTTTAAATAATGGAAGACCACTACCATTTTTGAGTTTTATATAATCGTCAAAGAAACCTGATAATGCAAAAACTATATAAGTGATTAAGCATATCAAAAAAGGATAAATAGGATAATCAGATAAAGATTTATAGAATTTACCGCATACAAGACACGAAAGAATAACCGCAATTGCAATTATAATCCCCCCCATATTAGGCGTACCACTTTTTTGCTTATGAGTGGTTTCAAGAAATTGACTAATATTTTCTGTAACTTTATTTACGGTAAAAATTTTTATAAATCTTGGGGTTAGAAACATTACAGTTAAAAATGAGATTGAACCAGCAAGAAATGACCTAAAAGTTATATATTGAAAAATATTTAGAAAAGTATATGAATCTACAAAATTCAGATATAGGTAATAAAGCATTTAAATTTTTAGAGAATCGAAAATTTTTTCCATTCTCATTCCTCTCGATCCTTTTACTAGGATAACAGTATTAGTAATAGAATCTAAATCGATAAAATCTATAATTTGTGAATGCTCTACAATTTTAATAAAACGTGTAGTTTCTTTTAAATTTATGGAATAGTTTTCAGAGTTATCTCCATATGCGTATAGCTCCTTAAAGCCGTTATCTGAAATTTCTTTACCTATTTTAATATGCTCATCTTCTGCTAAATCTCCCAGTTCAAGCATATCCCCCAATATGGCAATCTTCTCCTTTGTTGAAAAAATTTTACTTGTCATTTCAATCGCAGATTGCATTGAATTTGGATTAGCATTGTAAGTATCATTAATTATGACGTTTCCGTTTTTCAATTTGATTATTTTAAATCTGTTATCTATACCGGCGAATTCTTCAATACCATTTTTGATTTGTTCTAATTCTAATCCAGCCATAATGCTTAATGACGCTGAACATAAACAATTATAAATATTATGAACCCCGGGAGCCATCAAATTTATTTTTATATTTTTTTTGTTATAACATAAGTCAAACTCAGAATAATTAGTCGAAATATTATTAGCACTTACATCAGCTTTATTCTTAATTCCAAAACTAATCTTCTTACATTCAATTTCTAAGAAATAATCTTTTAAGAATCGATTATCAAAATTAAATGAGAAAATAGAATCGGAGTTAAAGAAACAAGCGATATCTTTTTTCTCATGAAAAACTGTTTTTTCATTTTTCAATTTCTCTGTATGCCCTTTTCCGATATTTGTAATAGTTGCAAACTGTGGTCTAGCTATATTAGCCAGTCTTCTTATTTCTCCTTCTGAGTTGGTGCCCATTTCTAAAACTAGGGCTTCATGATTATTCGTTAAATTCATAATAGTCAATGGCAAACCAATTAAATTGTTAAAATTCCCTTTTGTTGATAAAATTTTAAATTTTTTTGAAAGAATAGAACTTAATAGTTCTTTTGTAGTTGTCTTTCCATTAGTTCCCGTTATTCCAAAAATTTTAATATTTTTATTTTTGGTAATTAGAAATGATGCAAGATTTTCTAGAAATTTCGTCGTCGAATCTACCAAGATTCCGCCTTTATCGATATTTTTGTCTTCTGTTATAAAAAATTTACATCCTTTTGCTATTGCTTCATTAGCAAACTTGTTTCCGTCAAAACTATCACCCTTTAGGGCTAAGAACACATCATCTTTTTTTATTGTTCTACTATCTGTAGATATTGTATTGAAGTCTGATAAATTTACTTTAGGATCTACTTTCAGTACACCTTTGTATGATTTTACAAAATCTTTAAAGTGTAAATTTAATATTTTATTTCTTTCAGACATTTTTTTACTTCTTTATAATCAGAAAATTTATTTTTTTTGCCATTAATTTCTTGGTAATCCTCATGCCCCTTTCCCGCAATCAATAATACTTCATTTTTTTTAATATTCTGAATTGACCACATAATTGCTTCTTTTCGATCAGTGATAATTTTTTTAGGTTTTTCAATACCTTTAATAATATCTTTAATTATACTTACGGGGTCTTCAAATCTAGGATTATCCGATGTTATTATTATCTTGTCGGCGAATTTTTCTGCTATGCTACCCATCTTAGCCCTCTTTCCGGTATCTCTATTACCTCCGCAACCAAACAAAACAGTTATTTTTTTATTTCGAAAATTATCCCTTAAAGATGATATAGATTTTTTTAATGCATCAGGCGTATGCGCATAATCGATAAAAATTTTTAAATCCGTATTCTTAATCTTTTCTAATCTCCCTGGTGCACCTTTAAATCTTCTTACCCTTTTCTTTAATTCTCCCGAATCAAGCCCTTTTGTTATTGAATAGGAACAAGAGGCAAGTATGTTTTCAAAATTATATTTTCCAAACAATTCTGTTTTTATAGAAAATTCTTTGTCTCTGGATTTAATAATTAAATTATTAACATCTTTTTCTTTTGTAATTTTACTTATATAAAAATCCGCATCCTTGTTTTTGAGAGAATAAGTTATAGTTGAAATTTGCTTAGGTATCAATGTTAATAATTTTTTCCCCCATTTATTATCTAAATTAATGATGGCGAATTTATTAGCCTTCTTACTTTCTCTTAGATTTTCTATAAATAGTTTAGCTTTTGTTTGGAAGTAATCAGTCATATTTTTATGGAAATCTAAATGATCCCTACTTAAATTTGTAAATATACAAGAGTCAAAATTTGTATAATTTACTCTACACATATCTAATGAATGAGAAGACACTTCCATAAAGACTTTCTTCATTCTACTTTTTTTCATGTCTTTTAAAATTTTATTTAACTCGTAGGAGTCAGGGGTAGTTAAAGAGGATGGTAGGACTTTTTTAGAATAACTAGTCTCTATTGTCCCTATTAGTCCAGATTTCTCACCCCATATTATTCTTAATAAATGAGCAATTGATGTTTTACCGTTGGTTCCTGTTATACCGCAAATCTCAAGATTAGATGAAGGCCTAGAGAAATATTCAGAACATGAATGTGCATAAGAGTCTCTACAATCATCAACTATCAAAATTCTTACAGATTTATTATATATTTTTGCAACATTTTTTTTGTCTGTAACAATTGCTTTAGCGCCTTTTTTTATTGCATCTTTAATATATTGATTTCCATCTGTTTTGGTCCCTGATATTGCAAAAAAAACACCACCATTTCGAACTAGTTTTGAATTGTTAGTTATGTTTTTAAACTTCTTTATTTTGTTAAATACTTTATTTGTATTTTTTTTTTGCATATACTCAGAAGCCCGGCTCTAGGAATAGAATAATCTCTTCATTGAATTTATATTTTTCTCCAGGTGAAGGATTTTGACTTTGCACAAACCCCGACCCTTGGATTTTAATTTTAACATTGTTGTGATTAGCAATCATTATTGCTTCTCTTTTACCACGACCAATAAATGATGGGACCTGATTACTTACAGCCATTTTCTCAACACCTTCTACGTTAGTGAGAATCTTTTCTATAGCTTCTTTAAAAATTGGTGCTGCCCATACTCCACCCCAAGGACCTAAATTAGGACCCTGTCTTTTTGGCTCATCAATTGTAATAACTGAAACCAGCATTGGATCTTCTGATGGGGCAAAACCAATTATTGATACAATATGTTTACTTTTTTCTTTATCGTATCCACCTCTTGTTGCCTTCTCAGCGGTTCCAGTTTTTCCAGATACATTAATCCCTTTTATTAGGGCTCTAGGTGTTGACTCTTCCAAACTTCTCCTAAGAATTCTTCTCATTTTTTTTGCAGTTTCATACTTGAGGACTCTCCTGATTACATTAGCTTTTTTAAGCATTTTAATTTTTCCATCCGAACTCTCGATTGATTTCACTATGTAGGGTTCTACTAATTCCCCACCATTTGCTATTACGGATATAGCTTGTGCAAGCTGAATAGAGGTTACAGATATTCCTTGCCCAAAAGCTATATTGGCTCTTTGGATTTCACTCCATTTATCAGCAGGAACCAATATTCCAGCTTCTTCCCCAGGTAAATCTATTCTTGTTTTGTCACCAAATCCTAACTCTTTAAGTTTTTTATAGTACTCTTTTTTTGGTATTCGCTCCATAATTCTTGATGCGCCAATATTGCTAGAGTATCTAAGGATTCCAGCGATATTTAAATTCTTTTTTGGATTAACATCTCTTATTGTATGCCTGCCAATAACTCTGACTCCGTCTCCCACATTGAACGTTTCATCTTCTTTTATTTTATTCTCATTAAAAGCTATGGCTACCAAGAGACTTTTCATAACTGAACCGGGCTCAAAATTATTTACTATCGGAAGATTTCTTTTTTGTTCATTTGTGTATTGACGAAATTTGTTTGGATCAAAAAATGGGTAAGAAGCCATAGCATAAATTTCACCAGTCCTTGGGTTCATTATTATTCCAAAACCTTGTATGGCTTTTGATGCTTTTACTTGTTTTTCTATTTCTTTTTCTAAAATTAATTGATGATTGCTTCTTAAGGTAAGAATTAAATTATTCCCCTTTCTTCGTTCTTTGGTCTCCTCGGTATTTACTTTAATTTCTTTGTTTCTGGCATCCATATATACAGAAATCTTTTTCTGTTCACCTCTTAACTCTTTGTCATATTTGTATTCAAGGCCAGCCTGACCTCGGTCGCTATAAAGCTCTAAGTGCCCAATTACTTGACCTGCCAAAGAATTCTCAGGATAAATTCTTATTGGTTCTTGAGTGATAAAAATATATTTTAAATTTTTCTTTGCCACCTTCTTGCCTTGCTCTGGTGTTGCAAGTCTTTTTATATAAACGAATCTTTTATTTGTATTAATCTTTTTATAAACTTCTTCCTGAGACATATCTAATACTTCAGAAAGTATTCTTGCATAATCAATTTTGTTAGTGATTTTTTTTGGGTCCGCAATAATAGATGGCCTCATTTCACTTACAGCCAATTTTACCCCATTCGCATCTCTAATCTCTCCCCTTTCCCCATTGAGTATAATCGGGTTTTTTTTGTACCCTTGATAATCCATTGCTTTGTGATCAATTAGTTGAATATGAAATACTTTTAAGAAAACTATTAATAAACAAAAATATATACAAAGCTTAATAAAACTTAATCTCTTTTTGAAATTAGTTTCATTTTTTTTCATCTTTTTTATAAGCTTATTCATTGTTTATTTTTATCAAGTCCTGTTGGTTTGGATATTTCATACCATTTAAAAATGCTATTTCTTGAATCCTATTCAAAGATTGTAATTTTAATTTTTCGTTCCTTAATCTTTTATTCGTAATACTTAGCTTTGTTAGTTTTCCTTCTGTTCTGGCTATTTCATATCCTATCTGTCTTTTCTGGGCTTTTATTCCAACCAAAACAAATAATAAGCTAGTGCAGACTAATACAAAAATGACTCCAGGTGCAATTATTTTGACTTTGTTTACAATCTTTGACTTAGGTCTAATCAATTTAATCGAATCAAAGTCCATCAACAAGCCTCCCCAATCCTCATCTTCGCACTTCTGGCCTTCTTGTTCATGCCCACTTCTTCTTCAGAAGGAATTAAAGGCTTCTTTGTTAGTCTTCGGAAAGTCTTTTTTTTGCCACAATTGCATATCATTACAGATTTTGGACATATACATTCTGATTCAGCCTGCTTAAAGAATTGTTTAACTATTCTATCTTCTAAAGAATGAAACGTAATTATAATGAGCCTCCCCCCTTTCTTTAGAATTGATCGAGATTTACTTAAGAAACTGCTTAAGGAAATTAGCTCACCATTAACTTCTATTCTGAGGGCTTGAAATGTTCGTGTAGCTGAATCTATCTTTGTTATTGATTTGTTAGATTGGCGAATTATTTCAGCTAGTTCAAAACAAGTTTTAATTTCTTTTTTGCTCCTATGTCTTACTATTGCAGACGCAATCTTAAAATGATTCTTTTCTTCACCGAAATTTTTAATCAAATCTGATAAATCTTTAATATTGTAATTGTTTACAATTCTATGAGCAGTAAGTTGTTGTTTCTTGTCAATCCGCATATCTAACAAAGATTTTTCATCAAAACTAAATCCACGAGATGCGCTAAGGAGCTGGTAGGTCGATATACCTAAATCCGCAATAATTCCATCAACTTTTTCGTTAACTAAATTATCTATGTCTTTGAAATTACCTTGGATATAAGTGATATTTTTGGAATGGTCTGATAAATTTTCTTTTGCCATACTTAATGATTCTTCGTCAAGATCAATACAGAACATTTTTTTTGGTTTTATATCTGATTCCATTATTGCATGAGTATGTCCTCCCATACCCAACGTGGCATCAATATATACAGCATTCTTTTTTTTCTCTAAATTCTTGATAATTTCGTGCTTCATGACTGGTTCATGATAGCTAGACATTTTCAATGGTCTCCCTGCTTTTTTGAAATTTTTTAAAGCTTGTCTTGTTGTTTGCTTCCCATGCTTTTTCTGACCAAATTTCAAACCTAGACAACATACCCACATAGACAATTGAACTCTTAATAGTTAAACCTTTTCTTATAGCGGTAGGAATCATAATCCTTCCTTCTGTATCAATTTCGCATTCGTTTGCATTGCCTATTAAATATCTTTCGAATTCAACTATATCTGTTTTGAACTGAGGTAGTTCGGATATTTTAGATTCTAATTTTTCCCACTCGGACAAGGGATAGCCAACAGCGCATTGATCAAAAGAGGAAATAATAATTTTATTTGTTTTATATTTTTTTCTTAAAATCTCTCTAAACCTTACAGGCATACTAGTCCTACCCGAACTTGAAATCTTATGAATATATTGACCTCTAAACACATCTATACCAAAATCTGCCATAAAATGACAAATTACGCCTTGATGGAATTGTTACAAAAAAGCTTAATAAAGTCAAGAAGATAGGTTAGTATTGAGGCGATGGCACAAATTAAATTAAAATTAGAGAGCAAGAAGAAAATAGTACTTTTTCAGTTTTTGTATTCACAGAATCTACATTTAGGCTGGTCAAGATCAGATAGTTTAAATCCAGAATTCATGACCATATATACAACAGATGACTTAATTAAGAAGAATATAGAGATTTTAAAGAAAATTGATAATTATGTGAGCCTTTCTTTGCTTTAGCTCTAGGAAGCTTTTTCGGTTTCAACCAAATGTTTAAAACCAGTAATGCTACTTACTAAAGCTCTTCTTAGGCCACCATATTCACCTGGATGTTGTTCTTGAGAAAAAAGTTTACCTGCACCATAGTCGACTTTTGAAAGTTCTTTCGCAATTAATTCTTCATCTTGAATTCCTTTTTCTAGAGAATTCGATACTGCTTCTTTCCAAACTTCAAGCTGTTCTATGTGCTGACTCATCAAACTCATTCCGCTTTCTCTTAATGCATGATGAGCAAAAGCAAGGCTATCCGGTTTCTTTTCCATCATAGACTTTATCGAGGCTATGCCAGATTCAATTCTATAAGGTTGAGGTGTAGTTGGAACTAATATGTTTAATGAATTTATATACATGCCTACGGCATCACCACAAAACATTATTTTCTTATTTTCCAACATAAAACTAAAATGATGACTTGCATGACCAGGAGTTTCTATCCAACTAAATTCAAGATCATTCACCTTAATTTCATATGTTTTTTCATCTAAAGACACAAGACATTCTTCTTTAACTGGCTCTGGTTTTTCATACATTTCAGCAACCCATCCAAGAGTATCAACAGAGGATTGCCAAAGAACCTTTTCTGGGTCAACAAGGTGAGGAACACCTCTTCTATGAACCAAAACCTGAGTGTTTGGAAAGTTCTTTAGTAAAGTCCCTAATCCCCCTGAGTGGTCTAAATGAATATGAGTTAAAAACACATATTTTAAATTATCTTTATTTACTCCCAATATTCCAAGCTGCCTTTCTAGCTCTGGTATTCCACAGGTTGGACCGACATCAACTATTATATAGTCATCATTTGCCTTTATTAGATATGGTGCAATAAATTCTTTATCATTATTGACCTTTAAATCTAACTGCCAAATTATTTCATCAAGCTGCCGTATATTTTTTTCCATAAGAATATTTTATAATTTTGAATAGTATTTTATATACTTTTACCCCTTAGGTAAAGGGAGCAACATTATAAAGAGTTTTTTTTCCTCATCAATTAGAGTCGGTTTCTTAACATTCATAAGTAGAATATTTGGCTATATTAGAGATTTGCTAATTACTTTCTTCTTTGGTGCAAATGTTGAAACAGATGCATTCTATGTAGCTTTTAGGATACCAAATTTATTCAGAAGACTTCTGGCAGAAGGAACTTTAAGCGCTACGCTTGTACCTTTTTTTACTGAATCAAGTCTATCTAAAAATAGAAATGTTTTTAAGAAACTCAGAAATGATGTTTTTACCATTTTATTTATTTTACTTTTGGTAACAACCCTGTTGTTTTATTTCTTTTCCTCCGAGATTATTTCGTTATTTGCATTTGGATTTGACGAATCTACTAATGAAATATCATCCGACTTATTGAGAAATATGTCACCATTTCTGTTTTTAATATCTTTGTCTGCTCTAAATATGGGTTTGCTCAATTCAGTTAAAAAATTTAATGCACCTGCTTTTTCACCGGTAATGTTGAACCTGGGAATAATAGGAACAATTATCTTTTCATATTATTTCTTATCAATCAGCATCTTTACCTTATCATACGCTGTTTTGTTTGGGGCAATTTTACAATACTTGTTCCAATTGCCTTTTATATTGTCAAACAAACTCGGCTACTTCTTTTCATTTAGTGACATAATTAACAAAGAAACTAGAAGTATTTTTGTGGTAATAGTCCCTCAAATTTTTGGTCTAGCAATTTATAATCTGAATATTTTAGTTAATACTCAATTTGCTTCATTTATGGAGAAAGGAGCTGTTACTTATCTATATTTGGCCGAAAGATTAATTGAGTTTCCATTAGGCATCTTTGCAGTCGCAGTCGCTACTACTTCTTTGCCAGATTTTGCCAAACTTAATATTAATAAAAAATTTGGTGAATTTTCATCCTTACTTAATAGCAAAATAAAATTTTTATTTTTTTTGTCAACGCCATGTGCTGTAGCCTTTATTTTATTAGGAGAAGAAATTTGTTCCGTACTATATTTAAGAGGAGAGTTTCTTTATTCTGATGCAATTCTAACCTCAAAAGCTTTGGGAGCTTATTCTGTAGGATTAGTGTTTGTTGGGTCTATAAGAGTATTAACTCAAGCCTTCTATGCAATAAAAGATACAAAAACTCCCGTATTATTAGCAGGTGCCAATCTGGCTACTAATATAGCTTTATGTTATTTGCTCGGTTTTTATTTAGATTTAGGATTCTATGGCCTAGCTCTAGCTGCATCAATTTCCGCAATAATCTTGTTCTTTATGTTAGCAATGAAACTGAATTCTTACTTGGGACAAGTTAATATTTATGAAATTATTAGATATTTCATAATCATCGTTCTTATTTCTTTAGTTTCAATCTACACAAGCATTTTAATTGTAGGATCTATAGGGCATATATATTCAAACTTATATGTTGATTTAGCACTGGCAATTATCTTCTCCGCATTGTTTTATTTTTGTTTAGCTAAAATAATAAAACTTGATGAATTAAAGATGATTTTTGAATAATTTCTATTGTGTATAGAATTATTTTGTTTTAACCTAAGCTTAATGAGAGTTCTAGTAATAAATGGTCCCAATTTAAATATGTTAGGAAAAAGGGAAAAGGATATTTATGGTACTCTGACTTTGGATGAAATCAATCAATTGATGACAGACAAGGCAGAAGAATTAGGGATTGAAATAGATTTCTATCAATCTAATGAAGAAGGGAAGATTGTGTCCAAAATTCAGGAATGTAAAGAGGATGAAGATTTTATAATTATTAATCCAGCTGCTTTTACTCATACTAGCATTGCCATAAGAGATGCTTTGCTTTCTGTTAAGGTAAAATTTATTGAAGTGCATCTATCAAACATCTTCGAAAGAGAAGATTTCCGACAACATTCTTTTGTTTCTTCAATTGCATTAGGAGTAATTTCTGGATTCGGACATCATGGTTACATTATGGCTCTCGATGCATTAAGCAATCTGCAAAAATAAAATTACTATGAACTATTGTTGGAACGTTAAAACTCCAGACCAAGAAAAAATTAAACTTTTGTGTGCCGAGTTAGGCATATCATTCTTCTTTTCGAAACTTTTGGTAAGTAGAGGTTTGTCGGATATTAATCAAGTTAAGGAGTTTCTTTCCCCAACATTAGACAAGTTGCCAAACCCTTTCTTGCTTAAAGGTATGGAGAAGAGTGTAGAAAGGATAATTCAAGCAATTGAAAGCTCGGAAAAAATTGCTATCTATGGAGATTTCGATTGCGATGGGATTACTTCAACAGCAATTCTTTACGATTTTCTAAAAAGGGTTGAAGGAAATGCCGTTTTTTATAATCCTCAGAGAATTGAAGAAGGATACGGAATCAATTTCAAATCAATAGAAAAACTATCAAGTGAGGGAGTAACATTAATTATTTCCACAGATTGTGGAATCTCTGAAAACGAAGTAGTTGAAAAAAGCAAAACTCTTAATATAGATTTTATAATTACTGATCATCACACTGCCCCTGAAATTCTTCCAGAGGCTGTATCTATTGTTAACCCGAAACAATCAGATTGTGAATACCCATTTAAAGAGATTTGTGCTGCTGGTGTTGTGTTCAATTTAATCATGGCCCTAAGAAGCGAACTTCGTAAAAGAGAGTATTTCGAATTCATTAAGGAACCAAATTTGAAAAGATATTTAGATTTGGTTGCTATAGCAACAATAGCTGACAGCATGCCCATAACGAATATAAATAGAATTTTTGTTTCCAACGGTCTTAATGAAATCCCGAAGACTGACAAAAAAGGCCTATTGGCTTTGATAAGAAATAATGACAAAAAAAAATATTCTACTAGAGATGTTTCCTTTCAGGTTGCACCAAAGATTAATGCAGCAGGTAGAGTTGGGAAAGCAACTAATGCAGTAAAACTCTTAGTTGAAGAAAACCCGGAAGAAATAAATTCATTAGTTGCAATAATCGATCAAGATAATTCTAGGCGTCAAAAAATTCAAGAACAAGTTCTAACAGAAGCAATATCTATGAGTAAAGATATTATCAAGCAGGATAAAGATAGAAATTCATTAGTTCTTTCTTCGGAAGATTGGCACCCAGGCGTTATAGGTATTGTCGCCTCCAAGATTTCGGAGAACTTTAGTAGGCCTTGCGCGATTATTTCACTAAAAAATGGAATTGGGAAAGGAAGCTTAAGAACAAGAAGCAATATAAATCTTTACCAGGTTCTTAAGGAATGCGAATCTACTTTAGTTCAGTATGGAGGACACAGTGGAGCAGCAGGGATAACTATCGATAATAATGAAATTGAGAACTTTTCGAAAATATTCGAATCATCTGTACAAAATTACGAACATAAAGAGGAAGAGCGTTTTCCAGATATTGACCTAGATTTTGATGAAATTAATTCAAAAACTCTAATTGATTTACAACGAATGGAGCCTTTTGGGCGAGAGAACGAAAACCCAACTTTCGTAACGCATAATTTAAAAATTAAAAGTAAAAAGATTTTAAAGGAAAAGCATTTAGAAATATTTTTGGAAAAAGAAGAAACTGTTAGAAGAGCAATTTGGTTTAATTTTTCTAAACAGCTTAATGTGGGAGATACCGTAGATATTATTTATAGAATACAAAAGGATAATTACAGTAATTACTCAAATATTTCCTTAATAGTTGAAGATTTGAGAAGCACTTGACATTAAAGATTTTAAGCTACATAATCTCAGAAAAAAGAGGTAGTTGTTAATGAAATTGTTTAAAAGTTTTTTTATTTTTCTTACTATTATTTTTATGAGTGTATCAGTTCACTCTATTGCAAAAGAGGAAATAAAACAGACTGATTATTCTTCAGAATCGGAAACCATAAAAGATTCAAAGGTGAAATCTGGCTCTGAGATTAAAAAGAAGTTTGAATACAATAAAACCTATGGACCTTCCCCTATTTTGTCTTTTGGAGCAGGTGCTTCTGCTAGCCCCGCAGGTTATTCTCTAATCACGAGATTAGACATTCCTTGGAAAAATGACTTATATATAGGACCAGTTGGACAATTTGCCAAAGGAGATGGTGAAACTCTTGCTGGTATAACGGGTAACATCAAAAAACACTTACCATCAACAGATCCAAAGATGATTCCATCTATTGAGGCTGGCATAGGATTTCTCGTAGATGATGAAGACAATGATAATGATGATAACAGCTCTTCTTTTCTAACTGTTGCTGGAGCAGGTTTTGACTATGTTATGTCAGACAATTTAAGCTTAGGAGCCCATGGTTACATGAATAATAGTTTTGATATGGACCACAAAGAGATATTCTTTACCTTCCTAGTTAGCTTAAATATTCGTCTATATTAACTTTATGCCTTTAGGCTAAAATAATGGCTACTAAAAACCCAAAAAATATAATTATTCTAGGAGCTGGATCAACAGGTGAATATCTTGCAGAAGAGCTTTCGGCAGAGCACAATATCACCCTTGTTGATAAAGACATTAACAAGATTAATCAGATTAAAAACAAAACTAAAATGGATTTGCTAACAATATCCGGAGATGCTTCTGACTTAAGCATATTCAACGAAACAGATTTAAAAGAAATCAATTTCTTTATTGCTTGTACAGATGATGACAAGCTTAATATTTTAACTGCTATGTATTTTGAGAAAATTCCAGGAGTTCAAACAATTGTTGTAACAAAAGATTATAGATACAAAGACTATCCAGGGAAATTAGATGTTCCTGAGGTTAAAACATTTCATTCTGGGGACATAGTTTCGCAAAAAATTATGAATCTATTTGAAACACCTTATTCGTGGGAAACTGATAAAATAGCCGACTCTAGAATCTTATTTCTTAAAATCAAAATAGATGAATCAAGCCCAATACTAGATAATTCAATCTATTCATTAAACAAAGAAGGTACTAATAAATGGAAATTTTTAGCAGTGACAGAAGACCCATCTTCTGAAAAATTGAATTTTATAAAGCCAGATTTACCTTCAACACGTCTAAGAAAAGGAGATATTGTTCTTGCAGTTATTGTTGATGATCATGAAGAAGAATTTGAAGCAAAATATTTTTCGAAAGAAGAAGCCGAATTAAAGAACATATTTATTGTAGGGGGAACATATATCGCATCGGAAGTTGCAAAGAAGCTTGTAAGAAGAAAATGCAATGTAAAACTCTTAGTCCCAGAGCAAACAAGAGCTAGAGAACTCTCAGAAGAGCTAGAATCTGTACAGATAATTCTTGGAGAACCTACCGACGAGCAGCTTTTGGCAGATCAAGGAGTAGGTAAAGATTGTGATTACTTTCTAGCTTTGACATCTGATGATGAGATTAATGTACTAAGTGCATTGTTATCAAGCAAATTAAAGGCCAGAAACTCATTAGTTGTATATTCTAAATCGGAATATCAAAATGTTATCAACAGCATTGGTGCCGAAAGAGAAATTAATACTAAATTCACTGTTGCTGGAGAAGTATGCACCTATATTATTACTACTGGCAAGATGGGCAAAAAGGGTTTTCATGAGACAATCGTTGATGCAAATACTAAAATATTCGAATTTAGATGCGAAGAAGATGTCAATGTTGAGGAAATTGCTGAAAACATTTCATTAGCTTTTACAATCAAGGAAGGGGAAGAGACTCAATATCTTACAAATCCCAAAGAAGGTATGGCACAAAAAGGAGATTTGGTCATAGCCGTAACACTGGATGCAAAATCAGAATCTAGTTTAGAATCAAAAATACTCAAATGAATTTAAATAAATCCTTTTACTTGATAGGTAATTTCATAATTTATTATGGCCTTTTCTTACTGTTCCCGTTGTTTTCTTATTTTATTGTGGTTCCCAGCGATAAATTTTTTTCATCGAATGATTTTTTATTTCAACTAATACCTTTTGTAATTTCATCAGTTTTGTCTTTATCTCTGGGGTACGTAATAAAAAAAATTTTCTATGATGAGGAAAGTAGCAAGGAAGATTTAACGAGGAAGGATGGTTTCTTGTTAGCATCATTAGTTTGGATTTTTGCAGGGTTCTTAGGATCTCTCCCTTACTTTTTTTCTTCGATTAATATCTATGAAACTATAGGATTTACTTTAGATCCAGTATTCAAAGAAGATGTATTTGTTAATTCATTCTTTGAATCTGTTTCTGGAATTACAACTACAGGAGCCTCGGTCTTTTCTATCTTTCCATCTACAGATAGTCATTCTTTTCTTATTTTCTGGCGCTCCTTGTCTCAGTGGCTAGGAGGGATAGGAATTATCTTGTTAGTTCTCATTGTCTTCCCAAGAATATCAGTTGGCATTATGCAAATTGCAAGCGACCAAGAGGGGACTGGTCCACAAAAAGAAAGAATTACACCAAGAATTTATGAAACAGGATTAAGATTGTTCTTTATATATCTTGGAATTACAGTGCTATTAGCATGCCTATTGTTCTTTGTAGGTAAGTTGAATTTGTTTGATTCAATAGTTCACACCCTAAGCACAGTATCCACAGGCGGCTTCTCTAGTTACCCTTTAAACATAGAAGCCCTTAACAATATTGCAGTAGAAACAATTCTTACAATTTTTATGTTCTTAGGTGGAATTAGTTTTGCGATTTATTATTTTGTTCTTTCTGGAAATTACAAAAAGATTATTGAAAATTCAGAATTTAAAACTTTCATTTCTTTGAATTTAATCTTAATAATGTTCATCGTCTATCTTTTATTTGCATATAATGGATATAGTTTTATAGATAGTTTGAGATATGGTAGTTTCCAATCTATATCATTATCAACAGGAACCGGATTTACTTCGTTTAATTTTAACAACTGGCCTAATAATATTAAATTAATCTTACTGGCCTTTATGCTTTTGGGAGGTTGTTCCGGCTCTACCACCGGAGGTATAAAAATTGTAAGAGTTATTATAGTGTTCAAAAGAATTCATAATGAAATAAAAAGAAGAATTAGTCCAAATACCGTTTCAACAGTAAAAATAAATGGTAAATCAGTTGATGAGGAAGTTGTGACAGGAGTTTTCAGCTTTCTGCTATTGTATTTGATTATATGTATATGTTCTGTTGCAGCGCTTCTAATTTTTGAGAACGACGTAAAATCATTAACTGCTTTATCTGCTGTAATTTCGAGTATAACAAATGTAGGTCCCGGTTTTGATCAAATTAACCCCCATTCTAACTATGCTTTTTTTTCCAACCAATCAAAAATACTACTGTCTTTCTTGATGTTTTTTGGGAGATTAGAATTATTTACAATGGTAGCGCTCTTAATACCTTCTTTTTGGAAAAAATATTAATTTCGTTATGTTAGAATTCATTTTTGATGTCAATAATTAGTTCTAAAACAATTTTAATAGGAAATTTTGATGGATTGCATTTAGGCCATCAGAAATTAATTAAATTCGCTCAAAACTTATGTAAGGAGTCTGGTACTCAATTAACTTTAGTCACTTTTAGGCCACATCCTAGAAAAATACTTTCTAATAAAGGCACCAACCTACTTCTTCCTTATGAAGAAAAATTAAATTATTTAAAAGATTTAGGAATAGATCTTGTAGATGAAATCAATTTTAATCTTGATATCTCCAAACTTTCCCCAGAGCATTTCATAGAAGAGTTTTTAATTAAGCGCCATAATCCAAAAAATATAGTTGTAGGTAAAAATTTTAAATTTGGATTCAAAGCATCCGGCAATGTGGACACTCTTAGAAAATTTGTCTCACCAGAAGTTGAAATTTTCCCAATAGACATAGAGGAAATAAGTGGAGAAAGAATTAGTTCAACAATTATAAAAGATTTCTTATCTAAAGGAGATGTCGAAAAAACTAAGGACTTCCTAGGGAGATATTATTCTATATCTGGAGTTGTAGTCCATGGCGAACAACGAGGAAGAGAAATAGGCTTTCCCACAGCAAATCTTAATACAAAATTTGAATTCTTGCCCATGAATGGAGTTTATGTAACTTATATTAATCTGGGAAATAGGAAATTAGAGGGTATTACAAATATTGGTTTTAGACCAACATTTGGGAAAAAGGATTTATTGATTGAGTCTCATATTTTTGACTTTAATCAATCTATTTATAACCAAGAAATTACAATAGAATTTATTAATAGAATAAGAAGTGAGAAAAAGTTTGATAGTGTAGAAAAACTTATAGAAAATATTAATAAAGACGTTGAACATGGAAGGAGAGTATTTAAAAGTAAAAATGATTAAAGGCAACACAAAAGTTTACACAGTTATAGGCAACCCGGTTAAACATAGCAAATCACCAGATATGCATAATGCTGCACTTACAGAACTACAAATTAATGCTTGCTATGTTGCGCTAGAGGTAAAGGTCGACGAGATTGAGTCTATATGCCATTTGATTAAATCGGGAACTATTTCTGGATCAAATGTCACCATACCTTATAAAGAAGAAGTTATGAAGTACGTTGATGTATTAACAGAAGAAGCAAACATGATTGGTTCCGTTAACACCTTGTACCCTAAGGACGGGAAGCTGATAGGAGACAATACTGATGGTCTAGGCTTTGAGAAATCTTTATTTGCTGACAATGGTTTTGTCCCCAAAAATAAAAATTGCCTTGTACTTGGAGCAGGCGGAGCTTCCAAAGCAGTAACGACAAAACTTTGCCAGAATGGAATTAAATCTTTGTTGATTTACGATATAGACCAGAAAAAAGCTGAAGAACTCTTGAGCCATTTAGAAAAGTTCAATTATGAAACTTCTATCTCTTTAGCATCTTCCGAAGATATTGATCAATATTCATCTGATAGCAATTTGATTATAAACTGCACACCTATTGGCATGAAAGAAGATGATCCTGTATTGATTTCAAGCGAGTCAATTTCAAGCAATCATTTTGTATATGATATTATTTATACACCACCAGAAACTAAACTTCTTAAGTCAGCAAGAGAAAATGGCGCAAAAGTTATAAATGGAATGGACATGTTGGCTTATCAAGGAGCTGAAAGTCTATCTATTTGGGAAGATGTACCACCACCTTATGAAACTATGAAAAAGGAATTACAAAATGGATAAATATAATTGCTGGTATCAAAGTATAGAAAATCCAGAAAACAAATATGACATAAATGAAATTATTTATAGGTGCCCAAAAACAGGGAGCTTATTAGAAGTAGAACATGATTTAGATTTATTGAGAGAAAGAGAACCAGAAGAATGGAAGAACCTTTTTGATGAAAGATATAGGAAACAAAGCTGGCCTTATGGAAGTGGAGTGTGGGGTAAAAAAGAGTGGGTTGTTCCATTTATTAAGGATGAAAATATTGTTTCTATGTATGAGGGAGGAACAAATCTTTTTTGGGCAGAAAAATACGGTAAGCAAGTCGGCGTAGAGGATTTATGGATTAAAATGTGTGGCAATAGCCATACTGGTTCTTTTAAAGATTTAGGTATGACTGTTCTTGTCTCTGCAGTTAAACAATTAATTGCTGAAGGAAAGCAAATTAAGGCAGTAGCATGTGCTTCTACCGGAGATACTTCTGCGGCCTTAAGTGCATATTGTGCTGCGGCAGGATTAAAATCCATAGTTTTTCTGCCAAGAAATAAAGTATCAATTGCACAACTTGTTCAACCATTAGCAAATGGAGCCAAAGTCCTATCTCTTAATACAGATTTTGATGGATGCATGAAAGTTGTTCAAGAAGTTTGCGATAAAGAAAACATATATTTAGCTAATTCTATGAATTCGCTTCGAATAGAAGGACAGAAGACTATAAGTATTGAAATATGTCAGCAGTTTGGTTGGGAGGTGCCCGACTGGGTTATTATTCCCGGAGGTAATCTCGGTAACATATCTGCTCTTGGAAAAGGATTTCTGATGCTGAGAGATTTAGGTCTAATTAAGAAATTACCAAGATTGGTTTGTGCACAAGCAAAAAATGCAAACCCTTTGTATATTAGTTATCTTGAAGATTTTAAAAGTTTTGAACCCATTAAGGCATCAAAAACACATGCGAGCGCCATACAAATAGGAGATCCAGTTAGTGTAAATAAAGCAATAAATATTTTAAAAATTTTTGATGGAATAGTTGAGGAGTCAAGCGAGGATGAACTAGCTACATCATCAGCAAAGGTTGACTTAACTGGAACATTTAATTGTCCACATACTGGTGTAGCAGTTACAGCTTTTGAAAAATTAGCCAAAAAAAACGTAATCAAGAAAGATGATAAAGTTGTAATTATTTCGACAGCTCATGGGTTGAAATTTGTTGATTTTAAAATTAATTATCATATGGAGAATCTAGAAGGTATTTCTAACAAGTTCTCTAACCAGCCATTCGAACTGGAAGCTTCTGTAGATGAAGTAATGAAGACTATAAATAAAAAGATACTTTGATAAATAATGAAAAAATTAGATGGCTTATATCTCATTACTGATGAATCTTTAATTGATCAAGAACAATATTTTGAGACAATAGAATCAGTACTAAGGGTAGGACCGGCTCTTTTGCAGTTGAGAATTAAAGACGCTTCTTATGATGACTTGCTCTACAAAGCGAAAAAAGTTAGGGCGATTGCAAACAAATTTGATACCTTGTTTATAGTAAATGATTATATAGATATTGCTCTTGAATCTGATGCAGATGGTATTCATATTGGTGGAGAAGATTTAGATTATTTAGAAGCAAGGAAAAGAATAGGAGAAAAAAAAATTATTGGCGTTTCTTGCTATGGAGATGTTAAACGAAGTATAGATTTTTCAAAATTAGGTGCGGACTATATAGCTATTGGAACCCCATATTTTACAAAAACAAAGCCGAACCGTACTCCAACAAGTTTAAATGTTATGAGAGATATAACATCAAAAGTTATAACTACACCGATATTTGCGATTGGCGGAATCAACTATGAAAATATATCTGAAGTTATGAATACAGGCGTAAATGGAATCGCAGTCATTAATTCTGTTTTTGGAACACCGGATCCATCTGTTGCAGCATTAAATTTAAAAAAGCAATTAGAACAAATTGTTTAATTTTTTTCCTGATCTTTTAAAATCTTTTAATCTTTCAGCTAGTGCATGAGATACAATTGGGAGTGCTATAGAAGCATCACAATAACATTGTACTAGGTCGCCTTCGGGGTCTTCTTTTCCCCAGGAGACGGCTTCTTCAAAAGTACATCCAGATAATCCACCCCATTGAGGAGAGTCAGTAGTTATTTGAACAGCGTATCGATGTGGATAATAAGACTCTTGTTCATCAATATTTTCTCTTGTTCTTGGATTTTTTCTATTTGGTATAGCTCTCTCTTCATAAAGCAAATCGGCTGTAACTGAAATTAGTTGAATCCAATCTTTAGGTACTCCACCACCGATATAGACAACTCCAGTATCTTTAACATGTTCTGCTAAGGACATATATTCTGTGTAATCTTTAATTGAGTCTATAGTTAGACTAAATCCTTTGGACTTTGCAATAAGAGCCGCATCACCATATGGACTATCAGGAAATGCAGGACAAAAAATGGGGATATTTTTTTTAGCAGCAACTGACACTATTGATTCAACACCTTTTTTAGTTAACCAAAGACCAAACAAATAAAGAAATTCTCTAGAAGAATAATTATGCTTTTCGTTAAGCGTCTGGATAAACTCAGCAATTAATTCAGTCATTTCAAGATATTCTTTCTCGCTACCTAAAATATCATAATATCTATTAAAACCTTTCTTAAATAATTCTTCATCAGAACTATTTTGAGAAGATTGAATATATGCTCCACCCATTGCCTCAACTATGTCCTCAGAAATGTTCGCGCCTGTTGGCACCAGTATGTCGATTAAATTATTTTCCAAAAGCCAATTGATGATTTTCCACTGTCCAGTAGTTGATAACGAACCAGCATATCCAAAAAGAATTGTTATATCAGGATTTTTAGACATATTCTCGAGAACTGTTACAACTCGAGCCAAACTCTTTCCTTGGAATCCGGTATTTTCCATTAAATGAAGCACTTCGGATATTGACCTTTCCTTATCAACATCAATTGCAGAAACTTTCTTATCCAGTTTTATTTTTTTATCCATATTGTTTTCCTAAACAAAGAACATGTTAATCATAAAGAAATTGTTAATTATTTCAATAATATTATAAAACATAGGTTTTAAGGGATAATCTAGCAAAATAGTTTGACAAAAAATATATATATTTCATACTTTTTTTTACATTTTTTTGTGATTTTAAGTAAATCTTTGGAGGGTGCATAATGGGATACAATTTCAGTAGCAGGACAAATCATTTTACATTACCTAAGCAATGGGCAAGCATGAGAGTTGCCAAGAAACTTGAGAAAGAAACAGGAAAAAAAATTATTCATTTCGAAAAAGGAGACTATCAAGGACCCGATTTTGAGACTCCTCAGCATATACTTGAGGCTACAGTGCGAGCTTTAGAGTCAGGATATGTAAGATACGATCCAGGACCAGGATTACCAGAGTTAAGAGAATATATTGCTACCGAAACGATGAAGGATAGAAGACCAGGAACTAAGCCAGAGGAAGTCATTATTACAGCAGGAGCAAAAAATGCTTTGACAATGTCCCTACTTACTATTTTGGAAGACGGAGATGAAGTAGTATTTCCTAACCCAGGTTATCCACCAGATGAAGTTTGGGCAAAATATACTAATGCCAAAATATTACATACTCCATTAAACAAGGGAGATTGGCAGTATGATTTAGAGAAGCTTGATAAGATGATTACTGACAAAACAAAGCTTCTTATTATTAACACACCACAGAGACCAAATGGACAATTAGTTGAAAACCCAGAAGAAATAGCAGAAATTGTTTTAAAGCACCCTGACTTACTGGTTATAACAGATGAAATTTTTAGCCAAGTTATTTATGATGGAAAGAAACATAAAACAATATCATCTATTCCTGAAATGAAAGATCGTTGCATTGTTATTGATACATGGTCTAAGACATATGCAATGACTGGATGGAGAATAGGTTTTGCTGTTGCCAACGAAGAGATTATTACTAAGTTGTCAATCTTCTTGCAGGATTCAATAACTAATGTTGCTGCATTTATTCAACGAGCAGCTTATGAAGCTGTTAGTGGACCCCAAGATTGGACGATAGAAAAAAGAGACTTGCTTGAAAAGAAAAGAGATTTGATGGTTAAAGGTTTAAACGAAGTTCCGGGCATAGAATGTGTTACACCACCAGGATCTTTTTATTGTTTTCCTGACATTACAGGTACAGGACTAACATCACAGGAGTTTACAGACAGACTTGTAGTCGAGGCCGGTGTTGCCGTTGTAGCTGGTACCGCGTTTGGAACACAAGGCGAAGGCTTTGTTAGAGTAACCTATGCTGTTTCAGATGAAGATATCGCAGAAGGCATAGAGAGAATGAAAACACTCTTTTCTAAATAATGATAAGAAACTTAATTATTCCTGTAATATTTCTAAGTATCTTTATTGCTTGTACGACTGCACCAATCACTGGCAGAAGTCAGCTCATCCTTATCTCTGAAATACAAGAAATTAAATTGGGAATAACTGCTTATAACCAGGTTCTACAAGAAAGCAAACTTTCCAAAAATAAAACTTACGTTGATTCGGTAAAAAGGGTAGGCGACAGAATAGCTTCGTATACAGGAAAAAATTATAATTGGCAGTTCAATGTAATAGAGTCAGATCAAATTAATGCTTGGTGCCTACCGGGTGGCAAGATTGCATTTTATGAAGGAATATTAGATATAATGGATAATGAAGCTCAGGTAGCAGCTGTAATGGCCCATGAAATAGCCCATGCTACTGCAAGACATGGTGGTGAGAGAATTAGCCTAGGCATATTAGCACAGGTTGGAGCAGTTGCATTACAAGTGGCATTAAGAGACAAAGACCCAGCAATTCAATATGCTGTTTTCCAAGCTTATGCTCCAACAGTTTTGATTGGCGTTATATTGCCATATAGTAGAAACCAAGAACACGAAGCTGACGAGATTGGCTTAGTCTATATGTCAAAAGCGGGCTACAATCCAGAAGAGGCTCTTATCTTTTGGGAAAAAATGTATGAAGAGAATAAAGGCAAACCAAGACCACCAGAATGGTTGAGCACACATCCTACAACACCAAAAAGAATAGCCGAGATAAAAGAGATGCTTCCAGAAATGATTGAAATTTACCTGGCTTCAGAGGAAAAAAATACTCCTCTTAAACCTCTTCACTAATATAAAAATTTTTTTTATTTATCTATTGCAATATTTTTTTTATCACGTATCTTTCTGTTGCGTGAAACAAAAAATAAGTTTCTTTTTTACAAAAAACATCTTTCAATTTAAACCAAAAGTCGACAATTTCTTTTACAAAATTTTTTCTCAAAACGGAGATATAAGATATGGATCTAATTAACATCTGGGCCCTAGCGGGTTTTCTACTTGCCTCATACTCAGTTATTGCTAATGATAGCATTCAAACTCTAGGAACTTTTATAGCTTCCAATAAAGAATCTATAAACTGGAAGATTTTATGGCTCTTTGGGGCCACTATTTTTTCAATTGTTGTAGTTTATGGATGGTTGACATACGGTGGCGACATATCTTATGGACGATTAACAAGGATAGATTATATAGAGCCACAGTGGTACCATGCTGTTGCTCCAGCAATTCTTCTTGTTTTAACTAGATTCGGAATTCCAGTTTCTACTACTTTTTTAGTATTTTCGGTCTTTGCATCTTCTGTTGTTTTAGAAAAGATAGTAATTAAATCTATAGTCGGCTACGGTGTCGCAGCGGTCTCAGCTTATCTAATCTGGCTTGTGATAAGTTCATTTATCGACGAAAAGTTAGATAAAGTTAGACCTGAGAATATAAAATACTGGAGAGTTGCTCAATGGACCACAAGTGGGTATCTATGGTTTGCTTGGCTGCAGCACGACTTAGCCAACATCGCAGTCTACTTGCCAAGACAATTATCACTACCCTTATTATTAGGAGTAGTGTTGTTAGGTATATGTTTCTTAGGTTTTATCTTTTACAGTGGGGGCGGAAGAATACAAAAAATTGTTTTAAATAAGACTGGCTCAAGGTATTTACGTTCTACAAGTATCATTGATGTAATATACGCGACAATCCTATTTTTCTTTAAAGAGTTAAATGATCTTCCAATGTCAACTACATGGGTATTTGTTGGCCTCTTGTCTGGTAGAGAGTTGGCAATGTCGACTACTAGAAAAGACTATAAGCTTAAATATATTTTCCCTATTGTTGCAAAAGATTTTGGAAAACTCTTACTTGGACTTGCGATTTCCATACTGGTAGTTTTCGGAGTTATTTTCTTAGAAGGAAATGGGTATTAATAACAGGGATAGATAGAAAATCATGTTTCAAACAAAGTCATTGAGAAAGCAATATAAAAAAAGAAAAAAGGAGTCATCTCACATGAAAAAAAGTGCTAACATTAATATATATATTCATTCTATGCGAGTGAAAGATGAATGTATAACGGAGAAAGAAATTAAGCCCGAATGTTTATATGATGATGGGGTATCAGTCAGACCAGAATGCTTAGAGGAGCCTGTTAAGTATCTCAAGAGGTTAAAATGAATAAATTTTTTCTACCTTTTTTCTTATTTTTTTCTTTAATCTCCATTTCGACTGTATTTAGCAAAGAACTACCAGAAGATTCTTCATCCGGAATCCTTAAAAATGTGACAGCTGACTTAACTAAAGATTCTGATGATATCAAATTAAAATACAAAGCTGGTAAAGGACTTGAGTTTAAAGGCGGAGATGCTTTCAAATTAAATCTTGGTGCAAGAATACAATTTAGATTTGATTCCGCAGACTACAATCAAGCAGCTAGTGGTACACAAGATTCAGGTACAAGAGTTGTTTCTTCTTTGGCCTCTATAGAAGGTAAAGAAGGCAGAACACACGATTTTATGACAAGAAGATTTCAAATTACTTTTTCTGGATATGCTTATAACCCAAACATTTTTTATAAATATATTTTATGTTCAGATAAAAATGGTACAGACTGTGTTGGATCAGGATCAGGTCTCGGGATTGAAGATGCTTACTTTGGATATAAATTCGGAAAAGGGAAAATATTGATGGGTCAGTGGAAACTTCCCTTCACGGTTGAAGAGCAAACATCTTCAAGCAATCTTGAATATGTTGATAGATCTGCAAATCAATTAACTTTTGAAAGAGACCACCAGATTCGTTTGGAGATTGAACCTAATAGTCAAATTAAAGCAACAGCGGCACTTGGAGCAGGCTTAGGAGGCAATAAGCTAAAATCTAATCAAGCTGCTGAAGGTACAACTGGTGATGAATCAGATGGTTGGGACAAAGTTGAAGTTTACAGATTAGAGATAACTCCATTTGGTAAAATGAAGTATAGCCAAGCAGACTTAAAAAAATCTGATAGTGTAAAACTAAGATTTGGAGCAGCTAGACTTTATTGGAGAGATGTTAACTTAAAATTCGATGGTGACTTTGATGCTGTAGGGAGTAGAGGTAAATTTGACGATCGTCTAGATGACTTTGAAACTGCATATTACAAAAATGATAAAAATGGAGCAGCCTTTCAAGGCAATAGCTTCTATACTATGACAGCCACTACATTCGATGCGGGAATAAAGTACAATGGTTTATTCGCTGAATTCGAACACACCATTAATGAACTTAAAGATAAAACTTTAGGCAAAGGTACTGAAAGCATTAATTGGACCAGGTACCAAGTTTCTTACCACATAAGAAATGGTTGGGTAACTGGTTTTAGATATGGTGTTTTAGACCAGTCTGACAGAGCTTCAGATGAAATAACAGAAAAAACAATTACACTTTCAAAATTCTTTGTTGGCCATAATCTAAAGATCAATGCAGATTATGGATGGTTGGAAGAAGAATTAGGACCTAAAACTACAGTAACTTCAGATCAAGCTGAGACAACAACATTTAGAATACAAGCACAGCTTAAATTCTGAGAGGCACTTAAACAAAGACTTTTCTGCTAAGGGAAAAATTATACGTGCTCTTTTATTTTGAAAAAACATTATTATGAATTAATATATCAAGAAATATTCTGGAGGAGTACTTTGAGACAATTTGCAAAAATTCTAGTATTGGTTGTTTTTTTAGTATCGTCACTACAAGGATGTTCCTGGATAAGTAAGAAATGGGACGAAAGACCATCTTGGATGGGCGGCGATAAGGTAGAAAAGGAATAGCCAGAACTAACCAACAATAAAACTTTATAACCTTTTATTGTTTTATACTTATTCCTATGAGTAAAAGAGATGAATTTTCAGAGATGTTGTCATCTTTGCTTGGGGAGAGATTTAGTTTATCTGAAAGTGTTAGATCTAATTATGCAAAAGGCGAAGATATCTTTGATCCAGTCCTACCTTTCGCGGTTGCTTTCCCTAATTCCACAGAAGAAGTTTCTCAAATACTAAAGTTGTGTAACAAGTTTAAAGTACCCGTAGTTCCATTTGCTGCAGGAACCTCACTTGAAGGACAAGTAGTAGGAAACCAAGATGGTATATCAATTAGTATGGAAAATTTCAATAAGATTATTGAAGTAAATAATGAAGATTTCGACTGCAGAGTGGAAGCCGCGGTAACCAGAATTCAATTAAACAATTATCTTAAAGACAAAGGTGTCTTTTTCCCTATAGACCCTGGAGCTGATGCAACAATTGGTGGCATGTGTGCTACTTCAGCATCAGGAACTATGGCTGTAAGATACGGAACAATGAAAACAAGTGTTTTAGGATTCACGATTGTTCTTCCAAGTGGTGAGATTATAACTACAGGTGGAAGATCAAAGAAAACTTCTGCAGGTTATAATTTAAATGGACTTTTTATTGGCTCAGAAGGCACACTTGGGATAATTACTGAAATTCAGTTAAGACTCAGCCCTGTTCCAGAGAGCATAATTAGTGGTATATGCCATTTCGAAACTGTTAATGATGCAGTTAATTCTGTAAAAGAAATAATTCAATATGGAATACCTGTTGCAAGAATAGAACTCTTGAATGCTGAACAAATGGAAATAAGTATAAATTTTTCTAACCTATCAGGCTTAGACATTAAACCCACTCTTTTTTTTGAATTTCATGGAACTGAGGATTCAAATATTGAATCAGTAAGGAATGCAAATGAAATATGTGACAGCAATAATGGATTTAAATTTAGTTGGTCAAAAGATTTTGAAGAAAGAAACAAGCTTTGGAAAGCAAGACACGATGTTTACTGGTCAGTAAAAGCTCTTAAGCCTAATTCTAGAGTTTATGCTACGGATGCATGTGTCCCCATAACAAGGTTAGCTGAATGTATTGAGTTTGCAGAAATTGAAATAAAAAAATTCAATCTTCGAGCTCCTATTATTGGGCACGTTGGTGATGGTAATTTTCATGTAACTGTTTTGTATGACCCAGAGAAAAAGAATGATTTTGATGTGATTAGAAAATTTAGTGATAAACTAGTTTCCAAGTCATTAGAACTAGGGGGGACTATTACAGGAGAGCATGGAATAGGATTGAATAAGAAGGAGTACCTATCCTTAGAACACAATGATTCCATCCCCCTTATGAAGGCACTTAAAAAGTGTATTGATCCTAACAATATTATGAATCCAGGAAAAGTTTTTGATTTATGAGAATTAACCTAAATACGCGGAATCATTGGATATTCTTAATTTTGACTAAAATTGATGAAACAATGCCTAAAAGAAGGGCGTATTTGTTAAGAAAAAGTTAAGAAAACCCTTGACTTAGCACCTTAAAATGACTTATTGTTATGTATCTTTACAAAAAGGAGGTAAGGACGGATGCGTATAATGAAATATGTATTTGCTTTGGTATTCGCCATTGGTTTAGCTATTCCTACTTTTGCTGTAGAACTTAGCCTTGGTGGATTTCCAAGTTTCATGAGATTCCGTTGGAGAACCATTCAAAATGGTACTTATCACAACATCTTAACACCTGCCGAACTTGATGACATGGGCGGCGGTTTAGATGCTGATACTACTGGTGAGAACATCCATTTTGCTGATATGACTCTTCGTTTATCACCTCAATTAGTACTTAGTGATGCTGTTACAATTAGAACAACACTTGATGTTTTAAGTAACGCAATTGCTGGTGGTGCTACTGGTGGTTTATTTGGTGAAGACTCAGATGGTTCAGAAGGTGGCGGTGTTGTCATGGACGACCTAAGATATACCGATAGATTTAACGGTTCATTCCTATGGGGTGACGATGCTGTGTCAGAAGACTATGGCACATTTACTGTTAAGTTTATGCACGCGGATATCAATTTAGGTGAAAGAGGTTTCGTAAGAATCGGTAGACAACCATTTGATTGGGGTCTTGGTACTTATGCAAACGGTGGACACGATCCTTATTCAGATAAAGGATTTAACGTTGATCGTTTACTATGGTTAAAAGGATTCGGTACACCTCTAGGTAGTTTAACTTTAGTGTTAGTATCTGATTATTTAGGTGGTGGTTCTGACCACGATAGCCCGGATGGTAACAACGTTGCTGCAGATAACTCATTTGGTTTATTTGAAGGTAACGGTCAAACTGTTGACTACTTAGCTGCCGCTGTAATTGTTAACAACGGCGCACTAACATATGGTGGTTACTACTTCCCATATATCGAACAAAATAACATGGATATTGGTGGTGGTAGATCAGAAATTGACATGGCATTAGCACTTTATAGTGCATATGTACAATGGAAAACTTCTGACTATATGTGGCATACAGAATATACAGGTGCTTACGGTGAATTGAGTTTAGCTAACGCTGACCAGTTAACTGTTACACGTAATAACTATGTTCTAATGTCTAGACTAGAACTTTACCCAACTGCTCCATTTAGTAAGATTTTATTTGAAGCAGGTATGTCACCAGGTGACCAGTCTAATACATCAGCTGGTAACAACGACTACGAAGGTTCTATTGTTAGATTCAATGGTGCATATAACTTAGACCAATTGCTATTTAAACACGTTATTCCTACTCTTTATCAAAGATCAGGAAGTGTTATAAATGCTAAGTACCTTAAAGGTGCGGTTGATTATGGCTTAGCTAATGGTGATAACCTTAACTTAGCTGTAATTATGGCTTGGCATGAAAATGACAAACCAGCAGACCAAAGCTTAGGTGCTAACGCTGGTGGATCAGCAGGTACTGCAGGTTCTCTAGACAAATTTATAGGTACTGAATATGAAGCTACTTATTCAACTAATTTAGTTGATGGTGTAGAACTTTCATTTATTGGTTCTTATATTGATGTAGGAAGTGGTTTGGAAGATGCTTTAATCGCACAAACCTATTCTAACTATTCAAAAGCAAGATCTAAGTCGTTACTAGAAACAGAAGGAAACATTTGGGCGTTTCAATCTAGATTATTAATCTTTATTGATGACTTCTTTAAAGCTCCTGCTGCAAGTAAGTAACTCTTAGTTTAATTACTTTTGGGAGTCCTATGAAAATTAGGACTCCCTTTTTTTTTATAATCTGATAGATTAATAGTAATGATTCGAAAGTTCTTGATAGTCTTTCTATTTTTTACCACTTCAGCATTGTCTATTTCTTTAGATGATGCAATAACATACGCACTTCAAAACAATAGTAATATTAAACTTCAAGAAGCTGAAATAGAGCTAGAAAAAGGTTTAATTAAAGGAGCAAAAAGTCTCTACGATCCAAGTATAGGAATAGAATTTAATTATTCAGATGCAATCATACCAAGCACATCTGCTTTTGCCAAGAATAACGTAGTTAATGAGAATGTGACATATGCAAGTCTCGGCTTAGATGGATACTTGCCAACAGGCACTTATTATAAGATTTTTAATTTCGAAATTGATAAAACAGAAACCGATCTAGGGTCAAGCGCTATTAGTCCACGATGGGATACAGATCTTAAATTTACACTCGGTCAAAATCTGCTAAAAGATTTCGGACCTAAAATTAATAATGCAAAGATTTTAATTGCACAAAGAAATTCTAAAATATCAAAAATAGAATTAGAAAGAGTAATTTCAAAAACTATTCTTGATGTAGAAAAGAAATATTGGAATGCTGTGTACAGCAAAAAGAACTATGAACTTTCAAAATTGTCTTTAGACTTAGCGATAGATTTATTCAAGAAAAACGAAGTCGAAGTTGAACTAGGCACACTACCTAAAATAGCTTTATTACAAACAAAGTCAGAAGTTGCCCTTAGAGAAACAGATTTGATTAAATCAGAAAATAAGTACAAAGAAGCGCTGGATTTATTGAAGATATCTATGTCGTTACCTATAACTGAGAAAATTGAAGTTGATTCAGATGTAACAATGAAAGCCTCAGCTAATTTAGATCCTGACAAGCTAGATACTATTGCAATTAAAAACAGACCAGAATTAAAACAAGGTGCTATTTTATTAGAAAATTCTAATGAACTAGCAGAGTATTACTTTAATCAATTGTTGCCTGATTTTAATGTTGAGGCCACTTTGGGTTATACAGGATTAAGTGGTGAAAAAAATTCTGATTATTCATCAGCGATTCTAGGACAACCCAAGATTGCAAGTCGTTATGATGGAAAATTTAGAGATTCCATTAACAATTTGGAAACTTTAGATAATCGTTATTGGAGTGTAGGAGCAAGTATCTCGATACCGTTAAACAATAACGCAGCTAAGGGACAATATGAGGAAGCAATTGCTACCAAAACTCAAAGATTGATAGAATTAGATAAAGTTCTTAATTCTATTAAATTCGAAGCACGAAAATCATATAGACAAGTTGCTTCAAGTATTAAAGAAGTAAAAGCATCTGAGTTAAATATTTCTTTGCATAAACAAATGCTAGAGATAGAAAAAGAATTATTTGAACTTGGAATGTCAAAAACACGAGATGTGCTTCAAGCACAAAGAGATTTAATTAAAGCTGAAACTCAATACAACAAAGCTCTAACAGATTACAATGTATCTCTGACATCTTTAGACTATTCTCTTGGAACCTTGATTAAAGAAAAGAAAATTGTATTAGATGACTAATGCTTAAAGTGACGAACACCAACAAAAATCATGGCAATATCATTTTCATTGGCTGCTTCTATTACTTCATCATCTCTGATTGAGCCACCCGGTTGAACTATAGCTGTAATTCCTGCCTTTGCAGCTTCATCTATTCCATCTCTGAAAGGGAAAAAAGCATCAGAAGCCATAACAGAATCTTTTGTTCCGTAGTAATCTTTAGCTTTAATTGTAGCTAATTGCACAGAATTAACTCTATTCATTTGTCCAGCACCAATCCCAACTGTTTTGTTTTCTCTTGCAAAAACTATTGCATTCGACTTTACGTTCTTGCAAACTTTCCACGCTAACAATAATGTTTTAATCTCGTCCTCGGAAGGCGCTCTTTTTGTTGCTACCTTATAATCCACAAAGTCTTCTTCTGAAGTATTGTCAGCGTCTTGATAAAGAACCCCGCCTACAACCTTTTTTATATCCATTGATTTTTTAGCATCTTGCTTTATTGGTGGACTTTTAAGAACTCTAAGGTTCTTCTTTGATTTCAGAATTTCAAGTGCATCCTCTGAATAGTCAGGGGCAATTAATACTTCAATAAAAGTATTTGTTATTTCTTTGGCTACCTCTTTATCTACAGTATTGTTAAATGCAACAATCCCACCAAATGCACTTACAGGATCGCAGTCTCTAGCATCAATATATGCTTGTAATGTATTTTTATGTTCCGCAACTCCACAAGGATTGTTGTGTTTAACTATTACGCAAGCATTAGAGTTGAATTCTTTTACAGTTTCAAAACAGGAATCAGCATCATAAATATTATTTAAGGATAATTCTTTACCTTGAAGCTGAACAGAGTTGGCAACACATGCTTCTGATATATTATCTTGAACAAAGAAAGATCCATCTTGATGAGGGTTCTCTCCATAACGTAAATCGTATGATTTTTGATAATGTAGTGTTAGGGTATCAGGCATTTTATTTTTAGAATTATCTAGATTTAATTTACCCAAGTGATTAGATATTGCGGCATCATATTTAGTTACATAAGCAAACGCCTTCTTTGCAAATTCATAATTTGTTTCTTTGTTGACATCAAGATTGTTTTTAGATATTTCTTTAATCACGGATTCATAATCTGAAGGATCAACAATTACCGTCACATCTTGAAAGTTCTTTGATGCAGCCCTAACTATTGTGGGCCCCCCAATATCTATATTTTCTATAACCTCTTGAAAGCCAACATCTTCATTCTCTATAGTTTTTTCGAACGGATAAAAATTAACAATGACTAAATCAATAGGCTTTACAGATTCACTTTCAAGATCAATTTTATGCTGAGGATTTTCTCTAATAGCTAGAATTCCAGCATGAATTTTTGGATGAAGAGTTTTAACTCTCCCATCTAACATTTCAGGAAATCCAGTTATATCAGAGACATCTTTTACTTCAATACCTTTTTCCCTGAGGAATTTTGCTGTTCCACCGCTTGATATTATCTCTACTCCTCTATCAGAAAGCTCCTTAGCTATGATGTCGAGGTTAGATTTGTCCCAAACGCTGATTAATGCAGTTTTAATGATGCTCATAGGATATGTATATTCTAATAGAAATTAGCAATATTTAAAGACCATGAGAAATGTTCTTTGTTATAATTAAGATACCGAGGTAAAAATGAAAGATGTTTTTTCTAACCTTTCGACTGAGAAAAGAAAAAAGGAATTAAAGACCGACAATAAGACATTTGCCGAATTAGTTGATTCCTTTGTTGAAGAAGAAAGAACAATTAACACTGTTCTAAAAGCTAATTCAAAAAAGATTGCTCAAGCTTCAGAGGTTTTTTTCGATGTATTTACAAAAGGAGGAAGAATATTTTTTATTGGTGCAGGTACAAGTGGTAGGTTGGGAATACTTGAAGCTGCAGAATGCCCGCCAACATTTGGAACCTCACCGAAACAAATTCAAGGTATTATCGCAGGAGGCAATAGGGCTATCTTAAAGGCTGTTGAAGGAGCGGAAGACTCTACGTCATCTTCAAAGAAAGATTTAATGGCTAAAAAAATATCTCATAATGATCTTTTAATTGGTATTTCTGCCAGCGGGAAAACAAAATATGTTCTTTCAGGTATAAGTTATGCAAAAAAAGTTAAATCCCAAACAATATTTATAACTTGTAATAAACAAACAAAGAAAATATCTAATATTGATATTGTCCTTAATGTGGGACCAGAAATTGTATCAGGATCAACAAGACTAAAATCTGGGACAATTACAAAAAATGTTTTAAATATTATTTCAACTGCAGCAATGATAAAAGCAGAAAAAATATTTATGAACTTAATGATAGATATAAAGCCAATAACTGAAAAACTTAAAGCAAGAGCAATCAGGAATATCTCTATAATACTTAATATAAGTAGGACAGAAGCAATCAAATTATTAAAAAGAAGCAAGTGGAACATAAGAGTAGGTATCTTTATGCATAAGAAGAAACTAAATTTTAAGGAGGCAGAACTTCTATCTAAGACTAAACCAATAAAGGAATTATTTTGAAGATAGAAAATTAATATTTATATGAAAATAATTGGAGTTAATTCAGGGACATCAGCCGATGCACTCGATATCTGTCTTGCTGAATTTAATAATGAATCTATAAAACTTTTATATGCTAGCACATTCAAATACCCAACAGTCCTTAGACAAGAAATTCTCAACTCAGGTCCAAACTCAAAAATATATGATATTGAAAGTTTAAATTTAAAATTAGGTGATTTCGTATCAAAAAAAATAAACTTTTTTTTAAAAAAGAATGATTTGTTAAGTAAGCACATAGATGCAATTGGTTTACATGGCCAAACAATACACCATTCTCAAGATTTAAATAGAACCGTATCTGTTCAAATAACTGAAGCAGACTTAGTAGCTCAATCAACAGGGATATTAACTATTTTTGATTTCAGAAAAAAAGATATAGTAGCAGGTGGCACTGGTGCTCCACTTATTCCAATTTTAGATTATTATCTCTTTCCAAAAATCGAAAAACCTTTTATTTGTCAAAACTTAGGAGGAATTGCAAATGCTACTTTAGTAGAGAGTACTCTGTCCCGTTGTATAGGATATGATTCTGGGCCAGCTAATACATTGATAGACAAGGCAATTCAATTAAGAACAAAAGGCACCACCTTTTATGATCAAAACGGAGCAATGGCAAGTAAAGGAAATGTGAACAATGAATTATTAAAAAAAATTCTCTCACACCCATATTTTAGGATTCTTCCACCTAAATCAACAGGAAATAGAGAATTTGGGATAGAATATGCTAACAATTTATATAAATATTCATTAAAAAAGAAAATTAAATTTAATGATTTGTTAGCAACACTATCGATGGTTACAGTGGAATCTATAGCAAGCTCATATGAAAATTTCATTTTTCCTATTTCATCCCCTAAATTAGTTATCATGTCCGGAGGAGGAGTTAAAAACAGATTCATTGTTTCTCAGCTTAAGAAAAGACTACCTCAACTTGAATTTTCTATATCTGACAATCTAAAGGTTCCAGCCAAATATAAAGAGTCAATATTATTTGCTCTTCTTGCTTTTTTAAGATTAAAAAATAAAAGATTGAATCTTAAAAATTTAACTGGCTCCAAAGAGCTAATACTTTTGGGTAAAATCGCTAAACCATAGAACCATGAAAAATTTATCAAATTTAATAGTGCCAAGAATAAATGTAAATTCGGATTCCTCTATTAATGAAACTATAGGTTTAATTCAGGAATTTGATTTTAATGCTTTTATTCTTTTTGCAACTGAAAAGGTAGTATTCAAAGAAGAGTCAAAATTTTCTCTAGAAAGACTTAATTATACTAGGGAACAATTAGAAAAAAATTCTGATAAAGATATCTTGTTTTTTATTGACGCTGAAAATGGACTAGGACATAGATGTAGTGATTATAATGAATTACCAAGAATGGAGTTCAATGAGATTAATTTAGAATTATATGAAAACCAAATATCTTTTAATTTAGCTCCAGTGGTTGATATAAACGAATTTCGAGAAAAGATCTTGGAA
Source organism: Thermodesulfobacteriota bacterium (assembly GCA_036340075.1). Lineage (GTDB taxonomy): Bacteria > Desulfobacterota_D > UBA1144 > UBA1144 > UBA1144 > JAYYZJ01. The sequence continues at coordinate 70,515 of JAYYZJ010000012.1, forward strand.
GAAAGATGTTATTCCAATAATCCAAAGGAAGTTACGAAGATTGCTAATCTTTTTATAGAGGCAGCATATTCTAACAATGTCATACCTTGTATTAAACATTTTCCTGGCCATGGTGCTGCCAAAGGTGATACGCATACTCAAATTGTTAATTCAGATTTAAGTTTGGATAGAATAAATTCTACACATCTTAAACCTTTTTTAGATTTAATTGACAAGGTTGAGCTAATCATGATGAATCATGTACATTATTCATCAATAGATACTGAGAGCGTTCCTGCATCAATGTCGAAGAACATAATGGATATTTTAAGAAACCAAAACTATAAAGGCATAATTATTTCTGACTCCATTAGGATGGGAGGAATTGCTAATCAATACACTCAAGAAAAGATTATAGAAGAATTTATTTTAAATGGAGGAGACTTAATTCTAGATCCCTTAAATCCAAAAGATGCAATAGCAATATTAAATAAAATCTACAAAGCAGGAAATGAAGACGTTATTGAAAACAAAATTAATCTGATTGATGATTTAAAATCAAAAGCGATTCAATATTTAGCAAGATGAATTTAGACTTTTTTACAGTTTTATCAGATTTTGATTTAGCAATAATTGCAGCCTATTTAATTCTTTCTTGTTTAATTGGGATTTATCTTAAGAAGCAAGCTTCGAAGAATTTGAATTCATATTTTGTATCTGGAAAAAACCTTCCTTGGTGGCTACTGGGAACTTCTATGGTCGCAACTACACTTTCTATAGATACTCCTATAGTGGTTATTTCTTGGATAAGAGATCCAGGTATTTGGAAAAACTGGTTTTGGTGGTCATTTCTTTTTACGCATTGTCTTGTAATATTCTTTTTTTCAAAATATTGGAGGAGAGCTGATGTAATAACCGACAACCAACTTATTGAGATTCGATACTCAGGAACCCCGGCCAAATACTTAAGGATATTTAAGGCATTTTATTTTTCTACTTTTTTTAATCTTGTAATTGCAGGTTGGATTATTAGCGCATTTTTAAAAATTTTTAATACTATACTAGGTTTTGATAGTACATTATTATTGGTAATAGTTACTTTTGTTGCTCTATTCTACACAACATCTTCTGGGTTAAAAGGAGTTGTAATTAATGATTTTATTCAATATTTTATTGCATTCGTAGGATCAATTATTCTTGCCGTTTGCTTAATTAATTCACCAGAAATCGGTGGGATTAATAATTATTTTCAATTAGTTAAGAACATACCGGAAGAGAAACTTATGATGATTCCTTCATTGTTTGGAAATGATGATTTTATGACTTTTCTGATTTATGGAACAATTGTTTGGTGGTCTTCTCATAATTCAGATGGAGGAGGGTATATAATTCAAAGATTATGTTCCGCAAGATCAGAGAAAGATGGAGCACTAGGATCAATTTGGTTTGTTTTGAATCATTATGTTTTAAGATTCGCACCTTGGCTTCTTATCGGCATCTGTACTTTGATAATTTTCCCATTACCTGATAGTGGAAATATAGACAATGAAACTATGTATCCACTTTTAATTAGAGACTATGTAGAAGGTGGTTTAAGGGGATTCTTGATAGTTACTTTATTGGCTGCGTATATGTCAACAATTAGTACTCAGGTGAATTGGGGCTCTTCTTATTTGATAAATGATTTGTATAAGAGATTTTATAAAAAAAATGAGTCTGAATCACACTATGTTTATATGTCAAAAGTTTTTACAGTATTGTTTCTTTTTATTGCGTTAATGGTAGGTCTCTATATAGACAATATAGGAAAAGCTTGGGTATTGCTCTGGAGTGTTAGTTCGGGACTTGGCTTTTTCTTAATTGCCAGATGGTTCTGGTGGAGAATTAACTCTTGGTCAGAAATCTCAGCTCTTGTGTCCTCAGTTTTATTTAGCATAGGGTTTTATCTTTTAGATGCATTTGAGATTGTAACAATAAGTTTTTTTAGTAAAATTCTTATAATTCCTTTTTCAATCTTGATTGGATTATGTGTGACACTATTTACGAAACCAGAAAGTCATGAAACATTAGAAAGATTTTACAACAAAATTAATCCCGCAGGCTGTTGGGGCTTTAATAAGAAATCTAAAGAATTAAAAAAAGAAAAAATTCTATATCCTTTAATTCAATCAGCTTTTCTTGCAAGCTCTATTTTGTTTATGATTTACGGGTTGATTAAATTTATTTCAGGGGAATTAACCCTTTCATTAATTTCATTTGTTGTGGGGATGTTAATTCTAATTGTATTAACACGGAAGATTTATTTGTCTTAGTTTTTAAACTGCGAAGGAATCGCCGCAACCACATCTTGCAGTTGCATTTGGATTTTCTATACCAAATCCTGAACCGTTAATACCATCAGTGAAATTTAAAACCCCGCCATTTAAATGTTCAAAGCTAAATTTATCAATTACAACTTTTACGTTTAACTTGTCAAAAACCTGATCTGACTCATCTATTTCATCGTCAAAACCCATTTCATAAGAAAAACCTGAACATCCACCTGGAACTACTCTAATTCGAAGAAAAGCATTTTCCATTTCTTCGTCTTTCAATAGTCTGTCTATCTCTTTAGCTGCTTTATCACTTACATTAAACATAGTTATTATCTTAAATAAAAGTCAATCTCTTATCAACAATTTTTTCTTTATGAATAAATCCTGTATATTAGTCAATAAATGAAAGTAGCAAAACTAATATACGATGATACAAAAAATTCATCCGACCTATTATATAGGACTTCTTTTAAGGCCCCAGATCCAGTATTATTTTTTGAATTTAATAACAAAAAATATCTTGTATTAAATGATTTAGAACTAGAAAGAGGCAAGAAACAAGCAAAAGTAGATCAAATTTTACCATTAAATGAGATTTCTAGAACTATAAAAAGTAACAATATAGAGAAAATAATTTTTCATTTGTTAAGACAATTCAAGATTAAAAAAATAGAAGTTCCATATAATTTTCCTGCATTTATTTATCAAGGATTGTTAAAGAAAAAAATTAAAGTAGTGCCTTCAAAATCACCAATCTTTTTTTCTTCTCGAATCATTAAATCTAAAACAGAGATTCAAAATATTACTAAAGTTATGAGATGTGCAGAAAAAGCAATGAAAGCAGTAATTGATAAAATAAAATATTCAAAATCCAGAAATAAAATTTTACGTATTGATGGAAAAATAGTTAGTTCAGAATTTCTAAAAGATGTATGTCAAAAAGAATTGTTATCTTTTGGACTTGAGTGTCCAGATTGTATTATTTCATCTGGCCCTCATTCATCGCTTCCTCACCATTCAGGAAGTGGACCAATAAAAGAAAGCCAGCCAATAATCATTGATATTTTTCCTAGAGATTTAAATACTGGTTATTTTGGAGATATGACTAGAACAGTAGTTAAAGGAGCTCCAAGTAAAAAATTGTACGATATGTACAGAGCAGTTTTAAAGGGTCAGAAATTAGGATTGTCTTTAATTAAATCTGGTGCAAAGGGTAAGACTATACATAATTCTATTAACAATCTCTTTATTAATCTTGGATTTGATTCTAAATATATAAAAGGCAGTCCAGAAGGCTTTATTCATTCTACAGGACATGGCCTAGGATTAGATATACATGAGCCCCCACGAATATCTACGGGAGATGATGTATTGAAAAAAAATTATGTGGTAACAGTAGAACCAGGTTTGTATTATAGTAATATTGGGGGAGTTAGAATAGAAGATACGGTTTTGATTACTAATGATGGATTTAAAAATTTAACAAAATTTTCAAAGAATTTAAAACTTTAGTATGAAAGAAAAATTTAATGATTTAGTAAAGATAACAAAAAGATTACGAAGTAAAGATGGATGCCCATGGGACAAAGAGCAGACTTTTGAGTCACTACGTTCTCACCTTATAGAAGAATCGTATGAAGTGATATCAGCAATTAACGAAAAAGATTATATTAATTTAAATGAGGAACTAGGGGATATTCTGTTGCAAATATTGTTAATTTCAAATATAGCTGAAGAAGAAAATATCTTTACAATTGAACAAGTAATTGAGAAACTCTCAGAAAAACTAATCAGAAGACATCCACATGTGTTTGGAGATAGGACTGCAAAAAATTCAGATGATGCAAAAAAAATATGGGAAGAACAAAAGAATAGAGAATCAAACCAAACAAAATCTCCTAGATCGAAATCTTTTCCATCTTTGATACGAGCTGTAGAGATATCAAAGTATTATTCTAAAGCAAGCAATCTAGACTGGGAATCTTCTTCTGATTTACTTCAAGTTTTAGATGATGAAAAAAATGAATTACAGGCTGTACTCAAAAAAGGGAATGAAAAAGAAATTGAGGAAGAATTAGGAGACGTGCTTTTTACAATCGCAAATCTTTGCAGAAAGGAAAACATAAATCCTGAGATAGCGCTTAACGAAAGTTCAGATAAATTTGTAAAAAGGGCTGATGTTTTTTTGAAGCTTCGTAGTGAACTGCCAGATCTATCCGAGGATGAATTATGGGACAAAGCTAAATCAATCACTAAGAAAAGTAGTAAGTAAAGTATGACCTTCATCTATTTTTAAATTTGCTTGATTGGCATTTTTTTCATTAAATTTTGTTTCCTTATGATTGTTAATTGATTTCCTTGAATCATATATCATGAAAGGAACGTATTCGTAGCTATGTGTTCTTAATTCTATAGGTGTTGGATGATCTGAAACAATACAGATTTTAAATTCTTTAAATTTTTCTTTTAAACCTTTAATTAGTGGGGAAATGACTTTTTCATCCAAATCTTCGACAGCTTTGATTTTCTTTCTAACATCACCTTCGTGTCCTGTTTCATCTGGGGCTTCTATATGAATCATACTAAAGTCATGCTTAGTCAAGCTACTTAATACTGCTTCGACCTTACCCTTGTAGTTTGTATCTAAATATCCTGTTGCCCCATCAACATTTATTACATCAAGACCAGCACATTTACCAATTCCTTTTACTAAATCAACAGCAGAAATAATTGATCCGGTAATTTTATTAATTGATTCAAAGCTTGGCAAAATAGTTTTCTTACCTTGACCCCATAGCCATATATTGTTGCAAGGAAGATCCTTATACTCTATATTGGATTTTTTAAATTCTTGTATCTTAATTTTTGCTTTTTGCATTATCTTAATCAATTTTTCTGATTCAGGACCCTTCGGTTTAAAATTTTTAATATTTTTTCCTGTTATATCATGAGGTGGAACTGTTATTGGCGAAAGGCTCCCACCTTTCCACACAAGGATATGACGATAGCTAACACCAGAAAAAAGTTCAAAAATTTCATCATTTATTGATTCTTTAAGGAAATCAATAAGTTTTTTTGCCACTGAGTCTTTAATATGACCAGCTGAATAATCTTCCATTATTTCATTTTCTTTATTTTTTGATATTAATACCAAGTTGCATCTATAAGTAATGTCCGTGCTTCCTAATTCAAGACCTAAGCTAGAAGCCTCTAGAGGCGATCTTCCAGTAAAGAAATCTTTTGGGTTATACCCAAGAACACTTAAATTACCTACGTCACTTCCAGAATCGAAACCTTTTGGTATATGATTGACTGTGCCAATAATAGCATCCTTTGCTAACTCATCTATAAATGGTGTGTTAGCAAATTCCAGAGGAGTTTGATTGTCAATCTCAGCTATTGGCCTATCAGGCATTCCATCTGCTTGTACTAATACATATTTCAATTTACTTTTCTCCACACTCAATATTGTTCTCTATATTCATCAATTGGCTTTCAGCATGATATGAGCTTCTTACCATTGGTCCGCATTCCACAGATTTAATATGAGGCTTTTTGCTTGCATAATTCTTAATATTTTTAAACTCAGCTAGGGTGTAAAATTTTTTTACTTTTATATGTTCTTTAGTAGGCTGTAGGTATTGACCAACTGTAACCAAATCGCAACCAGCTTGATTAAGGTCATCTATTAATGTTTGTATTTCTTTTTTTGTTTCCCCAACACCAACCATGAATCCAGATTTGACCACAATTTTAGAATTCTTTTTAAAATATTTTAATAAGTTTATCGATCTATTGTAATCAGCCTGAGGTCGCATTGCTCTCATTCGCGAACTACCAGTTTCTTGTTTTAAACTATACAATCTTTGAATTGTTTCAATATTGTGATTTAAAACATCAGGATTTGCTGCGATGATAATATCAAATGCTTTCTTGTCCCCAAGAAAATCAGGTATTAACACCTCAACTTTAATACCCAATTTTAATTTTCTTATCTCATTAATGCAGTTTGCAAAGATATTTGCACTTTCTAAATTTTTATTATCCCTATTAACAGAAGTTAAAACTATATGATTTATTAATGCATTATTTTTTTTTAAATCTAATATTCCTCTAGCCAACCGTTTTGGCTCAAGATAATCTATTAATCCTCCATTACCAGTTTTAACAGCACAGAAACCACAACTTCTTGTACATGTGTCACCTAGTATCATGAAGGTAAGTGTCCCTAAAGACCAACACTCTCCTAAGTTTGGACAATTTGCTTCTTCACATACCGTATGAAGTCTATTTCTTGCGACAATTCCTTTTAAAGTTTTAAAATTATTTCCAAAAGGAATCTTTGATCTTATCCATCTCGGTTTTCTAATCAAATTTCTATTTAACCTCTTTAGTTTTTTCAGCTTTCTCTAAATAATTAATCTTTTTTTGCAATTGGTTAATTTTAAAGCTCTTTGATATTGAACTAAAACCCATAGTTATTATGCAAATGAATACTCCGAGCAAGAAAGCTACAGCTAGCAGCAAAGAATTTGTAATAGTCTTGTTTTCAAAAGAAACAACTTTAATATTTAAATTGACAATGTATTCACTTAAAAAAATCTGTTGATTTTGAAAAATAAAAATGATTGTCATTAAAAATAACAAAGATACTAAAATTGCTTTAAGCATGATATTTAGATGATTTTAACATATTTACAAACTTGAGTTATAAAGATAATAAAGTTTTTCAAAATATTCGCTTTTTATTTCAGGAATAATTTTGTCTAATAGCTTCTCTTTCTTTTTTGGAAAATATTCTATATCTAAATCTTCTAATTCTAGGATGTCTTCAATGTATTTAATTGCAGATTCAAGTCCACCAGTAGCATCAACTAGCTTTAATTTCTTAGCTTGGTTACCAGAGAAAATTCTTCCATCTGCCACCAATTCTATTTCTTTTTCAGATAATTTTCTTCTATCTTTCACTACTTGCTTGAACTGTGAATGAACATCTTCAATAATCAGACTAAGTATTTTCTTTTCATCTTCAGTGAGTTCTCTCCTAGGTGTTCCAATATCTTTTAATTCCCCGGATTTAACAACCTCTATATTAACCTTAAGATACTTAATTAATTTTGATAAATCATAATATTGAGTGATTACACCAATGCTTCCTGTTATAGATCCAGGATTAGCAAAAATATAAGAACTTCCACATGCAATCATGTATCCTCCAGAAGCTCCGATATCAACTATACTTGATACTACAAGTTTGGATTCGTTAAGATTGATTAAAGAATTATAAATTTCTTGAGATGAGCCAACTGTGCCACCAGGAGAATCGATTCTAATTATTACAGCCTTTATAGATTCATCATCCAAAAATTCCTCGATACTTTTTAAATATGCCTTAGGACTCCTAATCACCCCGGTTATTTCAAGAACAGCAATTTTATTGGGAGGATTTATAGTCAGAAATGCACTATATATAAATGTACAAAGAACGATTAGGATTAGAGCATTTTTTACACTTATCTTTTTAATTATATCTTTCATGTAGAACCTCATCGATTGTCTGTTTTATCAGCCAAGGAGGTGTTGATGCACCAGCACTAATTCCAATAATTTTATCTCTAAGATTTAGATTTAAACCCTTAATTTCTTTAAAAGTTTCTATTTGATATGTGAGAGAATTTACTTGTTTGCATAATTCGGCAATCTCTCTAGTATTAGAACTATTTTTTCCACCAATTACCAACATAATATCAACATCTTTTGCAATTTCTTTAGATTCCATCTGTTTATTGTGTATGTCATCACACAATGTATCTATTACTTTAACTTCAAATTCTTTCAATGGTTTTAAAAGACTAACAACATCCCAAAAAGTTTCCATTGGAATCGTGGTTTGTGCAACAAGACCAATTTTCTTACAATTTAATTGATTAATAATTAATTCGTCTTTATTTTTAATAACTAAGCAATTGTCTTTAGCGTAACTTTTTGCACCTATTATCTCAGGATGATTTTCATTGCCTACTATAAGGACAAAATAATCATCTTCAGATAATGATTTAACAGCGAATTGGAGCCTTTTGACTATAGGACAAGTCATATCAACAACATTCAAAGAAGAATTATTTAGATTCTCTTCTTCATAATTAGGTATTCCGTGAGCTCTAATAATTACTGTTCCCTTTTCATTTTTTTCAATTTTGTTAATTACAGACAAGCCTTTGTTATTAAGAATCTCTACCATTTGGGGATTATGAATTAGTGGGCCAAAGGATTTTACTTCTTCGTTCTTATTTTTATCAAGTATATTCTCAGCTTCGGATACAGCATCTTCTACTCCAAAGCATACACCAGCACTATCAGCAATAATTAGTTTTTTAGGCATTTTGTTCCACTATAGTTTTAATCTTTTTCATTACCTCATTAATACTCAAATCTGATGTATTAATTATCACAGCATCATCAGCTGGATGCAAGGGGCATATATCCCTTGTCATATCGAGATTATCTCTTTCGTTAATCTCCTTCAAAACTCTCTCCTCGTTAACATTGATTCCTAGTATTTCTTTTAGTTGCAAAGCCCTTCTCCTTGCTCTGATTTCTGGACTTGCATCTAGATAGAATTTGTTTTCTGCATAAGGAAATACATAGGTACCCATATCTCTACCTTCAGCAACATAATCCTTGTTTTTTACAAGTCTTCTTTGCATTTCCTTTAAAACATTTCTAACAATTTCATTTACTGCAAATTGTGAAGCAAGTTTAGATATCTCATTAGTTCTTATATCATCAGTAACATCATCAGTATTGATAAATACCTTTTGAGCATTCTCTTCGTTAACGAATCTTATATGTAAATTGATTAGTATTTTCTTTAATTTCTTACTGTCATCTTCCGCTGTTACTCCATGTAAATCTGCAAAAAGAGCTAAAGCTCTATACATTGCACCAGAATCCAAGTAATTATAGCCAAGGGATTCTGCTAAAATTTTAGCCACTGTTCCTTTTCCAACTCCAGAGGGACCGTCAATCGTTATCAACATAATTCTATTTTTTCTGAAAACCCCCCAAAATTTTAAAGAAATCAGGAAAAGAAATAGAAACACAATCAACATCATTTATTGTCGTGATACCTCTTGCCTTAGTTGCAGCAACAGCAGCCATCATAGCAATTCTGTGATCTTGATGACTATAGCAGCTTGCAAATTCTAAATCTTCTTTTCCAATAATTTTTAATCCATCATCAGTTTCGATAATGTCACATCCAAATTTTTTTAACTCAGAGACAATAGATTTTATTCTATCAGACTCTTTAAATCTTAGTTCAGAAGCTCCTGAAATTATAGATTCACCTTCTGCCAATGCACATGCTAATGAGAGTATTGGTATTTCGTCTATTAAAGCAGGTATAGATTCTTCAGTAATATTAACTCCTCTTAATTTACTACTTTTCACCGTAATGTCGCCAGTATTTTCTCCATCCATTAAAGTTAAATTAGATATCTTAATATCTCCACCCATTCTTTTTAAAATATCTATGAAGTGAATCCTCATAGGGTTTAAACATAAATTTTTTATACAAAGTTCCGCATTCTTATTAATTAAAGTAGCAACAACAAAGAAAGCAGCAGAAGAAGGGTCTCCAGGTACAGATATTTCTTGTAAATTAATTTTAAGACTGGGTTTTATAATAATTTCATCTTCTTCAAATTTTATGTTATCAGTAAAATTCATTAACATTATTTCAGTATGGTCTCTTGATTTTTTTCTATCTTTAAATTTTGTTTGATTTTCTCCATATAAACCCGCAAGGAGTATTGAAGATTTAACTTGAGCGGACCCTAGATCTAATAGGAATTCTCTACCCTTAATAGTTGATGGTTTTATTTTAATTGGAAGATAGCCATTATTTGTTGAGATATTTGCACCCATATCTCTAAGAGGCTTTTCTATCCTCTTCATTGGTCTAGTTCGTAAAGAACTATCTCCATCAAGAATTGACGAAAAAGGTTGACCTACCAGTATTCCCGACAGAAGCCTAGCAGTCGTTCCCGAATTGCCACAATTTAGAATATTCTTTGGAGGAGAAAAACCATTGATTCCCTTACTATTAACTATTGTATTGTTGGAATTGTGACTAAATTCTACTCCTAATTGCTCAAAGCAGAACACAGTAGATTGGATATCTTCTGACATTAAAACATTGTTAATTTTAGAAATCCCTTCATTTAATGAGCATAAAATAATTGCTCTATGAGATATAGATTTGTCAGCTGGAGGTTCAACTTCTCCACGAAACAAGTAGTCGCCTCCTTCTATTGTTATACTTTTTCCCATTATTAATCCTTGATACGTTATAATAACCTTAATCACATACATGGAGAAATCTTTTTCTAAATTTAATAAGGCTTTGTTGATAGGTATAGGTGGGGGTGCGGACATAGTCGGCACAATCCCTACAAAAGTATTCTTAGAGTCTTATGGAATCAAAACCATATTGGCGGGGTTGCCTTGGGAGAGGTACTCTATTGATCCTTATCCTGGACCACGGCCTTTTTCCGAAATTATTAATAAAACACAGATTAATAAAAGTTTATGTTGGGCCACCAGAAAAACAAAAACCAAAGATGGCTTGTATTTTAGTGAATCGAAGGTTTCAAATGTATTAAATAAAAGAATCTTGCTTGTTAATATATTTAATTCGCCTAAACAGATTTCATCAGATTTATTAGATTTTTGCGTAAAAGAAAAGATTGATTTAGTTGTTGGAATTGATGTAGGAGGAGATGTGCTAGCTATCGGTAAAGAACCCGGACTAGCAAGTCCACTAGCCGACTCTATGATGTTATCAACAATCAATTTCCTTTCTAAAGATATTCAAACATTAATAGGTGTTCTTGGATATGGAAGCGATGGTGAACTTAGCCACAAAGAAATTGATAAGTCTTTATCAATTCTGGGTAAGAATAAAGGAATAGTAGGTTCGCAAGGTATTAATCAAGAATCATATTCTATTATGAAAAAAGTTATAAAAAAAGTAGAAACTGATGCAAGCAGAATTCCAATTATTTCATTTGAAGGCATTCAGGGACAACAAAAGATTAGGAAAGGTAGAATCAAAATAGAAGTGCACCCTTTGTGCCAAATTACTTTCTATATAGAAACAAAAAAACTTTATAAAGATATATCTATTTCCGCTAGATTGATATCTAAATCTAAAGATATTTTTGATGCAAACAATATTCTCATTGAGAATGGTTTTAGGACAGAGCTTGATTATGAAATCAAGAAACATTCTCTCGTTATTGCATCAGATAATAAAGAATAATGGGAATAATAGGAATTGATATAATTGTTGAAACAAAAACAATCGAAGCAATTTTCTCAGGCGATCTATTATATCGATCAGCAAGAATAAAATTAAATACTGCGGCCGGCATAGAATATTGCAATATAAGAATTTTAGAAATAAAATTGTCTACTTTTAACAAGTAACATATTCCAACACTTAAAATAATCCCTAAGAGAATTCTTGTGGTACTTATAATACAATCTTCTCTCAGATTAACGATTTTTGTTTCTGATAATTTATGTCCCAGACTAAACATCATAAGTGGTATACATGTCGTACCTAAAAGTTTAATAGAGGTATTAATACCCGAATCTATACTTATTCCTGTCTTATTAAAGATAATTGGTATAATTACAGCGTACACCAAGGGAGCTTTAAAAATCTCACCCATCTTTTTTGATCCATTTAAAATAAAGATTCCAAGAGAAGAATGAAGAAAAAATACAACAGTGGTAAAGATTATCGCATAATCAAGAGCAGTTTCGCCAAAGGCAAAGAGGACAAGAGGCAGGCCAAGATTCGCTGTGTTAGGGAAAATTATTGGATTCAGAAATATGCTCAAATCCTTTTTCGCGATTCTAAGAAAAAAGTATGAAATTAGCAGACATATTAGCACTATTGTTGTTCCGGTGATAACTATCTCTGATGCATTGTTTAGACTCACCTTGCCCTCGATTATAGAAGAAAAAATCAAACAAGGTGTTGAAACATACATTATAAATAGATTGATTGATTTCAAATCTATCCTGGTAATTCGGCCAAATAAATATCCAGCAAATACAACAATCATTACAGGGAAAATTACTTCGAGTACTTTAATCCATAAGTCCATAAAAAGATTTTACACAATCATGTTTGATAAATATGTTTTTTTTTAGTTATAATTCATCCATGTGGTTCTTCAGAACATCATCAACATGGGCTTCATTGTTGCCGAGGATTATACTTGCTATAACTTTTATTCCCGCTGGTTGGTACAAACTTAGTGATTTTCAATCTAAAGCTTTATCTTGGCAGATGAATTTTGGATTTTCCACTTGGGAAACAGCCGTAGCTGTTTTTGTGGAATTTTTTGGAGGAATTGCAATTGCACTTGGATTGCTTACCAGACTATCCGCAATTGGAATTATTATTATAATGTGCGTAGGTATTTGGGTCGCACATCTTGATGATGGATATTTCCCAACATATGACACATACGCTTATCAATTATGCCTTATAGGATTAGCTTATACTCTAGCTTTTACTGGGGGAGGCAAATATTCACTTGATGGAAAATTTTTTAGCTAATCTCCGATATTCTTCTTTATTAACTCTACAGAAGGTTGGTTGAATGGATTTATATTTAATTTCTTAGCTAATAAAATTGTTGTAATTTCTAAGATAATTATCATTGATGATATGGACTCAGGAGTTAAGTCCTTCATCTTAAAGCTTGTTACAGGTATCTTCCTTTTTCTGCAAGCACTTAGTGTTGCATTCATTTCAATTTGAGATAATGCATCTAGTCTTTTATTTCCAAAGGCCGTTTTACTTACTGAAATAAAAGTTACTGTTTTATTCTTAGGACCATCAAGGACTAATTGTAGTTGAGAGTGTTGGTCTCGTGGCCCCAAGTAGGTGATAGGTGTTAATCCAATATTTTTTTTACCCAGACTCTCACCCCATAATTGCATAAACCATTCACCAAACGAATCCAAGAAATCTTTGTACAACATTAGTATGGTGGTATCTTTTCCTGACAAGTAGTTCTGATAATAAAAATTTGTTAAATCGGATATTGGTTGAAACTCTAAAGCTTTTAATTCCTCATACATATTTCTTGCACCAATTAATAATTGTTTTGAACTGATGTTAGCCAATTCACAAGGAATCATAGTTGAAGGACTCAATGCAGAATATCTACCACCGATATTCTCATTAAGATAAAAAATCGGAACCTTATTCTTTTTAGCGAAACGGTTTAAAAAAGAATCTAGTTTGTCTGTAAGAATTAGCATTCTTTTTGTAAAACTAATTCGAGATTTATCAAATTTTTTTAATGTTTCCTTTAAAAGATTTTTTATTTCAATTGTATTTCCTGATTTGCTCACGAAAATAAAAAAAGTTGAATTTATTTTTATTTCTTTGAAGAGATCTTCAAAGGTCTCGCCATCTACATTGTTTACCACAAGCAGTTTCTTTTGTTTCCTTGCCAAAGCTTTTAATATAGATTTCGTACCTAGGCTTGAACCACCCATTCCGAAAAGAACTACTTTTGATGGTTTAGCTTTTTTTATCTTTTTTACCAATAATTCATAATCATTTGAACTTTTATAAAGTTCCTTAATGATTTCTAGCTCCTCTATTTGTTTAAGTTCTGATTTTTTAAGGGAAGTTGAGATTTTTCCTTTTAATTTTTTAGTATTTACAATGCCATCATAGGAGATTTCTATATTATTTAAATTTATTTTTTTTTGTTTTACCATCTAACTACTGCTGATCCCCAGGCAAAACCAGCACCAAATACTGAAAAAAGTATGTTGTCACCTTTCTTAATCTTAGATTCACCTAAAGCTTCATGAAGAGCTAATAATACAGATGCAGAGGATGTGTTTCCATATTTATCTATATTTACATAGCATTTATCTAGAGACATATTCAGTCTTTCTCTAGCAGCTTCTATTATTCTTAAGTTGGCTTGATGAGGAATAAATAAATTTATATCTTCGGGTGTCATACCTGCTTCTTCTATAGCTTCAATAGAATTAGCTTGTATTGCTTTTACAGCTTCTTTAAAAACTTCCTTGCCTTCCATTTTTAAGAATCTATATCCTGATGGATCTTTTGATCCACCGCCAGGTACAAATAAAAGTTCTCCTTCCGCACCACTAGAACCTAAGCATACAGAAAGAATTCCTGGTTCATTAGACTCTTCTAGAACTACTGCACCGGCAGCATCACCAAAAAGAACACACGTACCTCTATCTTTATAGTCAGTTATTCTAGATAGATTTTCTCCGCCTACAATTAATAGTTTCTTGGCTTCACCATTTTCTATGAGAGATCTGCCAATTTTTAATGCATAAATAAAACCTGAACAACCTGCTGAAATATCAAAAGCAAAAATATTTCTAGTTTGTAATTTATCTTGAAGTATGCAGCCAACAGAAGGAGTTATAAAGTCACCTGTTACCGTTGCTACTATGATACCATCAATGTCTTTTGATGATACATTGGCATTCTTTAGTGCATCCTGAGAAGCTTTTATACACATATACGAAGTTGCTTTATCTTCATCTAATATTCTTCTCTCAGAAATACCTGTACGTGTTTTAATCCACTCGTCAGATGTATCTACTATAGACTCCAAATCTTTATTAGATAAAATTTTATCCGGGAGATAAATTCCTGTACCTGTTATTTTTGCAAAACTCAAAAAACTATTCCTTAAAAACTAATTATTTTTCATTATATCTTTAATGTCAATTTTGTAGTAACCAAGACATGTAATTAAATCTTTATCAAACCTATTTTTAAACATAAATTCTTTTAATTCTTTACTAGATTTGCAAAATATTATTAACTTGCAATCCTTTTCTCCAAAGAATTTTGTTAAATTACGAAGCTCCTTTGTATTAGTTACAGATATTAATATTGATATTGAGTCTATTAAGACCTTATTTTTGTAAAATTTTATGTTTACCTCTATTACTGGGAAATCGTTTTGCATTACCGGATTAAATTCTAAGGAAAAATCCATCTTTTCAGAGAAATTGGCAAATGAGTTAATATCTTTACACGCTAAAATGTATGTTTTTTCATTGATTTCTGCGAATATTGATCCTTCTTCGATAAATTCGAAATATTTCTCTACTAAGGAATTATTCAAACAATTACTTGATTTTATCAACATTATTATTGTACAATTTTAATGTTCACACTTTAAGTAATCAAGGAGGAGTGTTAATGACAGCCGTAGCAATAACATTGGGTATCGTTGCTTTATATTGGATAGCAGCAACTAATTTCGGGACTGAAGGTAGTTCTTCAGAGGGTGCAGCACCTGCAGAATCTTCTGCTCCTTCACCAACTACAGATGCCGAACCACCAAGTGGTGATGAATCAATCACCGATGGTTCAGAGTTTTCATCTGCTAAACAATAATTAATATTGTTGGTATTTGATTAGTCCTATTTTTTTTAATTTCTAGTTCTACAGGTCTGCCTTAATTCCTGTCATAATACTACGTCCTGGTGATGTAAAATTCAGTACTTCTTGTCTTTTATCGTTAAATACGTTTTCAATATTTATAAAAACCTTCATTCTCCCATTATTTTCTTGGTTTCTTCTTATACTGTAATCCCCATATAGATTAAAATCCCAAAAGTTTTTATTCCATTTCCTTGTTGAGCTATTTTCAAAATCCCATCTTCCACCTGTATATATCCCATCAAAGTTAATTGTATAAGCATCTTTATACTGACCTATGCTAAATCCACCGCTATGTTTCGGTCTTCTTAATAGAGGTTCATTACTATACCAATTTGCAAGATTATAAGCTCCTGTCTGAGTCGCATTTGTTGTATTGACCGCTTTTGTTTCAAGGTATGTATACCAAGCTTTTAATTTTACACTATAGGTAAGATTAGTTTTTCCAGAAAACTCATAACCTTTAAGTTTGGCATCATCAAGATTTTGATATGTTTCACCCACAGTCCTGTAAGCAATTAGATTATAAATTTTTGTATTAAAATAGGTAATACTTATTAACGAATTCTCACTTATTTTTTGATCTAAACCAAACTCATAGGACTTGTTTCTTTCTGCCTCAAGTTTATCAGCAGCATAAGATTCATAGATTCCAGGATATTTAATTCCTTTACTATATCCACCCCTAAGTTTGGTTGAGGTTTTATTAATTATCTTTGATGCAAACATAGAGGGGTTTGTGATTTCACCGTGTTGTTCATGTTTATTTTTTCTTATCCCAGGATTTATAAAAATTGAGTACGGAGCTTTAATTCCTATATTCGCATAATATGATTTTGTATAATCATTATGACCATAATATCCAGTGAGACCAGAGGCGTTAAAACTGTCATAGTTACTACTTTCATTGATTTTTTCGTAACCTATTAAAGTTTTCATATTAAAAACCCCAAGGTCATTATTCGATTTCATATAGTAATCAAATCCTTCTCTTTTTTCCCACCAATTTAAATCTGTAGATACTTGGACTGTTGAGTTTTGAGCCCACTTGTGAAGATAATTATATTTATAGGTAGTTCCATAAGTAAGAGAATCATAAAACTTATATTCAAAATTCAGACTTCTAATTGTCATATGCCTTCTATCTCTTGCAGTTTTAGCATATTGATGATCAACGCTTCCGCTTGAATTCGTAGGAAAATTATATTTTGTTTTTCTTCTTGTTCCATTAAATAGGATTTTTATTTTCTCGTCTTTGGTTTTTAAAAGGATAGAGCCATTGAGTGCTCCATTCTCATAGTGATCATTGAATCTTCTATAACCATCATCATTTATTCTTTCAAAGCCCAAACTATATCCTAAGAAAAAATCGCTTTCATTATTTTTACTTATTGGCCCATTAATTGAGAAGTACTGTTCATTTACAAAAAACTTACCACCATCTGTATGACTGTCTTTTAATAGCCCATTTGAATCTTTCTTTGGCCCTTGATTAAAACCAAATGCAGATTTAAAAGAAACATTAGTTTTATTTTCAGGCTTTTTTGTTTTGATACTTATTACAGAACCAATTGCACCAGGACCATAAAGTGCAGCCTGTGGACCTCTGAGAATTTCAATTTTTTCTATATTGTTTAGAGAAAGAAATTCAAAATTAAAAGCCCCTCCAATCTCGTTTGCTCTTACACCATCTATTAATACCAAGTTGTGATCGCTTTCACTACCTCTAGCGAAAATACTAATCATTCCGCCTCTTGCTCCTAATCTTTTAACAGACAACCCAGGTACTTCTCTCAATAGTTGATGTATTTCAGTTGCACCGGATGCCTCTATGTCTTGTTCGGTTATTACCGTAGCCGAACCTCCAAAATCAGAAAATTTTATATCAGTATTACCAATCTTAGGGTCTCTCAACATTATTTCCTCAGCATTAATATCCAGAGAAGACAGCAATAGAAACAATAAAAGAAAAGGTAACCTCATAGTTAACACTCCTTTTCCTCGATAGTTACAAAACTTAAAAATAAAGCAGAACAAGCTTATTTTTCCTTAAACCTCGAAGAAAAATAGAATTTAATTTTTGGCAGGTCTTCTGACTTATAGCTTCTTAACCTAGCCTTCCCATCGATTGAAAGTGGCATTAGTGGTTAAAAATCAATGCTAATTACAGCAGCGGGTCTGTGCCGGAGTTTCACCGGACTTCCCTATTAATCTCTTCCGAGAACCAATCATAATACTATTTTGGAATTCATTTAAGTCAAGCAAATTTTTTTGTATTATTGATACTATGATAACAACTTTTGGTGGTGGCGTAGGAGCAGGAAAATTTTTAGATGGATTGCATACAAGTCTTAAAAATAATTCTTTGAATTTAAATATTGTAGTTAACACAGCGGACGATATAGATATATTTGGAGTTCGTGTAAGCCCAGATATAGATTCAATTTTGTATCGACTTTCTGGCATATCTGATAAAAAGAGAGGTTGGGGCATAAAAGGAGATACATATAAATTTTTAAATAGTCAACCAAAAGAAAATAGATGGTTTAATTTAGGTGACAAAGATTTAGAAAGAAATCTAATTAAGCAAGCTTTAATAGATAAAGGTTTCTCTCTTCAAAAAGTTGTAGAAAAACAAAGTAAAAAATTAGGAATTAAAAAAACAAAAATTATTCCAATGACAAACGATATTGTAGAAACTTACATTGTATCAAACGGTAAAAAAATGCACTTCCAAGAATTTTTAATAAAATACAAAATGCGTCCAAAAGTAGATAAAATTTTATTTAAAAATATTAAACAATCCAAACCATCTGTTGGTTTAATAGAGCAAATACTAAATTCGAAGATTTTGATTTTTTGTCCTAGTAATCCAATAATTAGCATTAATCCAATTTTGACAGTACCAGGAATCAAGAACGCAATTGTTGCATCAAATGCTATGAAAATCGCAATTAGTCCTATAGTGAACGATAAAGCCTTTCAAGGACCTGTTTTGAAACTTATGCAAGTGAAAAAATTAAAACCATCTGTAGTAGGGGTTGCAGAATTTTATAAAGGGATAGTAAACTATTTGATGATAGACGAATTTGATAAAAAGTATATTGGCAAAATCTCAGAAACTGGAATAAAGCCAATCGTGAGAAACATTAAAATGCGAAATAAAACTATTTCAAAGGCAATGTCTAAATCAATTTTGGATTTAATAGAATGAAAAAAATTGAAATTATTCCGCTAAACAATATACCTAAAATAAACATCAATGATGACATACCTTCAATAATCATTAAAGCATTAAAGTCCCAAAAACTTAAACTAGAAGAAAACGATATTTTAGTAGTTGCACATAAGATTATTTCTATTTCGGAAGATTGTTTCTTTAATCTCGAAAATATTAAAGTCAGTCGTAAGGCAAAAGATTTAAGTAGAAAAATTAAAAAAGATGAAAAATTTTGTCAGCTTATTTTAGATAATGCAAAAAGAATTATAAAAGTTTCTAAAGGTGTAATTGTTACAGAAAACAAACTAGGAATAATTACAGCTAATTCTGGTATTGATCAGTCAAATATCCAATTCAAGGGTATGGCTTTATTGCTCCCAAAGAACCCTGATAATTCAGCTAGAAGAATTTCCATGGAAATTAAAAAACAAACGAATCTAAGAGTCCCTGTCATAATATCTGATAGTATAGGTAGACCATGGAGACTCGGATTGAATCAAATAGCTATAGGAAGCTATGGTGTTAAACCAATAAAGAAATACAAGAAAGATCTTTATAAGAACAAGCTTTCAAATACTGAAGTACCAATTATTGACGAGCTTTCTTCTGCTGCTGGAATATTAATGCAGAAAGATGACGGTATTCCCGTTGTATTGATAAGAGGGTATAATTATATTTCATCAACAGCTAAAGCTAGGGTGCTTTTAAGAGGGAAGCAAGATGATATCTTTAGATAAAATATACGAAGATTTTTTAGCTTCGACAAAAATTTATACTTTACTTGAATCTCATGGAGTTTCTACAAAGAAATTCTCTTTAATTGATGAGAAATTACAATATATACTTGAAAAAGCTGTTAGCGAGGAAGAAATTACCAGAGATGAGGCCTTAATTTTAAGTAAGGTGTCGACTAGCCAAATACCGTTTTTGATGGCAGCTGCAAATTATCTTAGAGAAAAACACAAAGGAAATCTAATTACTTTTTCGAAGAATATCTTTATTCCTTTAACTCAATTGTGTAGAGACCAATGCTCTTATTGTACTTTTAAAATTGAACCAGACGAAGGAGATTTATTGATTGAACCAGAAG
Source organism: Thermodesulfobacteriota bacterium (assembly GCA_036340075.1). Classification (GTDB taxonomy): domain Bacteria; phylum Desulfobacterota_D; class UBA1144; order UBA1144; family UBA1144; genus JAYYZJ01. The sequence continues at coordinate 90,659 of JAYYZJ010000012.1, forward strand.
ATGTTTTGAAATCAGCCAAAAAGGCAGTTGAATTAGGCTGTACAGAATTATTGTTTGTTTCAGGTGACAGACCTGAAAACATGTATGATGTCTATCGAAAAAAGCTTGATAGTATGGGATACAAATCCACTGCTGATTATATGATAGGAATGAGTGAAATTTGCTTAGAAGAAGGGATATTTCCTCATTCGAATCTTGGTATAGCTAAAATAGATGAACTAAAAAGATTTAAGAACTCTAATCCAAGCATGGGATTAATGCTGGAGAATGTCAGCGAAAGATTAATGGAGCCAGGAGAAGCTCATTATAGATGCCCAGATAAATATCCACGAGCCAGAATTAAAACAATTTCAAATGCTGGCGAACTTAATATACCATGGACCTCAGGAATTCTAATTGGAATTGGAGAAAATTGGGAAGAAAGGATTGATTCAATCTATGAATTAAGAAGAATTAATGATAAGTACGGACATATCCAGGAGATTATAATTCAAAATTTTACTCCTAAGCCAGGAATTCAAATGGAAGGACATCCAGCACCGACAGATTTTGAAATGATTAAAACTGTTGCTATAGCAAAGATTGTAATGGGCCCAAAAATGAACATTCAGGTTCCACCAAATCTGAATTCACAGACCTATATGCTTCATATATCTTCTGGTGTTAACGATTTAGGTGGTGTTTCACCTATCACTATAGATTATGTAAATCCGGAATCTCCTTGGCCTCAAATAGATTTAATGGAAAAAGAAATATCAGAATTCGGCTTCCATTTAAGAGAAAGATTACCGGTATACCCAGATTTCTTAAATAAAAAGTTTCTTAATGAAGACATTTACAATAAAGCTGTTAGCTTTGTTGATCATACTGGATATGTAACAGAAAATTAGGTTTATTATGGAAAAAGAATTAAGAAAAGTTTTAGATGAAATTGAGAACAACAGAGTCAAAGGGTCAGACTATATACTGTCAAAATCAACTGAAGAGATTGCGAACATTATAACCAAACCTTTAAATGATAGTGAGATCACGCAGGAGGAAGCAGAAAAGTTATTTCTTATTGATAAAAATATCGACCTATCAGCATTAGTTGTGATTGCTGATAATATACGAAAAGAGGATGTTGGTGAAGATGTTACCTATGTTGTAAATAGAAATATTAATTTTACTAATATATGTAACACATACTGTGGTTTTTGTAATTTTATGGCGCCAGAAGGTGACCCTAGAGCATATTTCCTTACAATGGATGAAATCAAAGAGAAGGTGCTAGAAGCTAAAGAGAATCATGCTACAGAAGTTTGCATGCAAGGTGGAATGCACCCTGACATAGATGGAGATTTTTATATTCAAATTATTAAAAGTGTAAAAGAAGCTGTACCTGATATGCACACGCATTGCTTCTCGCCTTTTGAAGTTCATTATGGAGCTGAAACATTAGGTATAGAAATAGGTGATTTTGTTAAGAGACTTAAGGAGGTAGGACATGGTACTTTCCCAGGGACAGCAGCTGAGATTTTAAGTGAAGATGTAAGAAAAATAATAGCCCCAGGGAAAATTACTACTGATGAGTGGATTGATACTATAAAAGAAATTCATAAAGCTGACATGAAAACAACATCAACAATTATGTATGGCCATGTTGATAAGCCCTTTCATTGGGCCAAGCATTTTAATATTATAAGAAATATACAAAAAGAAACAGGTGGAATTACCGAATTTGTACCCTTAAGATTTATTCCTTGGGATACAAGAATTTTTAAGAAAGGTATTGCCAGAGAGGGTCCAACAGACTTGGATCAATTAAAAATGTATGCTGTAGCCAGATTATTTTTTAGAGGATGGATTAACAATATTCAAGTTTCATGGGTCAAGCAAGGTCCAGAATTCGCTCAATATTGCCTAACAGCTGGGGCAAACGATTTTGGTGGAACCCTTATGGAAGAGAAAATAACTACAGCGGCAGGGGGTAAATACGGGCAGTATTTTCCTCCAGAAGAATTTAGACGACTTACTAATGAAATTAACAGAAGACCCGTAGAAAGGTCAACTACATATGAATATCTAAAAGTATTCGAAAATTAATCCTTAACTTGTTGATTTAAAAATTTGGTATAAGATTTAACTAAATGAGTTTTCTCAAAGACATAAGAGCTGATATCTCTGCTGCCAAAGAGAGAGATCCTGCTGCAAGAAATATATTAGAGATTCTGATTAGTTATCCAGGTTTTCATGCAATTGCATGGCACAGACTGTCAAACTTTTTATGGAGACACGGATTACATCTAATAGCGAGAATTATTTCCAATATTCTTAGAACTTTAACTGGAGTAGAAATTCATCCAGCTGCAAAAATCCAACAGGGTTTTTTTATAGATCATGGTATGGGAGTTGTAATCGGAGAAACAACAGAGATAGGTAATAATGTAACTATATACCAAGGTGTTACTTTGGGTGGAGTAAGTATAAAAAAAGGAAAAAGACATCCAACAATTGGAAATAATGTAATTATTGGAGCAGGTAGTAAAATTCTAGGACCTTTAATTATAGGAGATAATTCAAAGATAGGTGCAAATTCTGTAGTTATAAATGATATACCAAAGAATTCCACAGTTGTTGGTATCCCCGGAAAAGTTGTTAGTCAAACTTCTTCATCTGCCGAGCCTGATTTGTCTCATAATAAATTAGTTGATCCAAGCGCAGAAGAAATTCTAAAACTTAACGAAGAAATTAAAAAAATAAAGGAAGAACTAAGAAAATTACAACCCTAGTTTTTCTTCAAAACCCAGGAGAAGGTTCATATTTTGCACAGCCTGACCAGAGGCACCTTTAACCAAATTGTCTATAACTGAGGATACCAAAAGGGTTTTTTTATCGTGAAAGAGTTTCATTCCTATGTTGCAGAAATTAGTAGATTGAACATCCTTTAAAGTGGGAAGTGATTTTTTGTAAACTTTTACGAAATAAGATTTCGAATAAAATTCATCAAATAATTTGAATGTCTTTTTTATATCCACAACCTTGCTGCTTTTAATATATATATTTGACATTATACCTCTAGTAACTGGAAGCAGATGCGGCACCATAAGGATATTGATTTTTTTATTGGAAATTTTGTAAATCATACTCTCAATTTCTGGCATATGCCTGTGAACTCCAGCATTATAAATAGATAAATTTTCATTTGCTTCAGAGAAAATATGTTGTACTTTACCGCTTCTACCTGCACCAGAGATACCTGACTTACAATCCACAATTATTGAATCATTTTTTTTAATTGTTTTGATGATTGGAGCAAGTCCTAATAAGATTGAAGTTGCATAACAGCCAGGATTTGCAATGTTCTTTTTTGAATCAAATTCTTTTCCATTAATCTCGGGTATTAAATATTGGAAATTTTTATAATCCTTTTCATTTTTTCTATTTTTATACCATTTGTCATTCAACCTTTTTGATAATCTATAATCTGCACTTAAATCAATAATTAGTGCATCCATTTTTTTTATTTTTTTCAAAATTGAATCAAGCTGGCCATTGGGGAGACAGCTAAATATGACATCTATATTTTTTATTTGATAAATATCCGAATTCTTTCTTATTTTAAGATTCTTCTTAAATTTTAAATTTGGCAAAAAGGTACTAATATTTTTTCCATGGTGAGTATTAGCTCCGAGAAAAAGTATTTCTGCTCTTGGGTGTTTCTCTAAAATTCTTACTAGTTCCATACCTGTATAACCGGTAGATCCAATTATTCCTATTTTTACTTTCTCCATGATGGTGACATTATCATGCAATTTTTATAAATTCAATCGTTTGAAATCTATCTCTTAAAGTGTAGTATTAACAAAGCAAAATCTATATCTTGTCAGGAGATATTATGTCATCTATAAAAATAGGTATTAATGGATTTGGGAGAATAGGAAGGCATCTTTTAAGGATAGCACTTAATTCAAAAGAGATTGAAGTTGTAGCAGTTAACGATATTGCTGACATTAAAACTTGTTCTCACTTACTAAAGTATGACTCAGTTTTTGGGGTATTAGACAAACCAGTTGAATTTGATGATAACGGAATTACTGTAGACGGTAATACGATTAAGTTTTTTTCCGAGAGGTCACCAGACAAGATAGATTGGTCATCAACAAATTGTCAGATTGTTGTTGAGTCTACTGGAATCTTTACAAGTCAGGAACAAGCATCTTTGCACCTTAATGGTTCTGTAGAAAAGGTTATTATTTCAGCACCATCGAGTGGACCTGTTGACTTTACAACTGTAATGGGCGCTAACGATGATTTGTATGAGCCTAATAAGCATCACATTATTTCTAATGCTTCTTGCACAACAAATTGTCTTGCAATAATTACCAAAGTGCTACGAGATAATTTTGGTTTAGATAGTGGTCATATGACAACTATTCATTCCTACACCAATGATCAAAGGATAATTGATTCTCCACATAAAGATATAAGAAGAGCAAGAGCAGGAGCATTGTCTATGATTCCTACTAGTACTGGAGCTACAAAAGCTATCGAAGAAATTTTCCCTGAACTAAAGGGAAATTTATCCGCAATATCGATTAGAGTTCCTACCCCAAATGTTTCTATAGTCGATTTTGTTGCTAAATTATCAAAGAAAGTATCGATTGATGAATTAAACCAAGCTTTTATTGATTCTTCACAAGGACCTCTAGCTGATTATCTTGATATTGCACCAGAAGGTGCAGTCTCAATTGATTTACTTAGAAATAAGCACTCAGCGGTTTACGATCCCTTTGGGGCTAGAGTTATCGGAGATGACTTTATAAAGATAATCGCTTGGTACGATAATGAGTATGGATATTCTTCTAGAGTTTTAGATTTAGCAATTAAAATCGGAAAATTATTGTGAACAAAAAAAAGGTTATTTCAGACTTACCAAAATCTTTTTTTAAAGAAAAAAAAGTTTTCGTCAGAGTAGACTTTAATGTTCCGATAAATACAAAAGATCAATCTATAAGAGAAGACTATAGAATTAGAAGAGCTATTCCAACTATAGATTATTTGCTAGATTGTGGTGCAAAAGTGATATTGGGATCACATCTAGGTAGGCCAGATGGCAACATTGTTAAAAAACTGTCTTTGGAAATTGTTGCAAAAAGATTGTCTGATTTATTAAATAAGGAAGTAATTTTTTGCAAAGATTTTATAAAAGAAGATCTTGCAAATAAAATGGATAACTTTCCAGAATCATCTGTAATTATGTTAGAAAACTTAAGGTTTCACAAAGAAGAGACCTCCAATAATGATGAATTTTCAAATTATTTAAGTTCATTGGCTGATGTGTATGTCAATGAAGCATTTGGAACATCGCATAGAGCTCATGCATCAACTTATGGAATGGCTAAAGGTTTTGATACAAAGCTAGCCGGATTCCTGGTTGATAAAGAACTTAATTATATTGCCAAAATGATGGAAGAACCCGTACATCCTTTTCTAGTAATAATAGGTGGTGCAAAAATTAATGACAAAATGATTGCGATGGGAAACCTTTTAGAGAAAGCAGATAAAATTATAATTGCTGCTGGTGCTGCATATACCTTTATGAAAGCCAAAGGAGAAAAGATAGGAAATTCAATTTTTGATGAAAAAATGATTAGCTGGGCAGCTGAGGTTCACGATAAGTATAAAGATAAGATAGTTCTACCTGTTGATCATTTAGTTTCAGAATCTATAGGTAACACCGATTCTTGTCTTATTGTAAATTCAGATATACCCGATGGTTTTAGTGGTTTCGATATAGGGCCAAAAACTATAGAGTTGTTTAATTCTTTAATAAAAGCTCCAGGCTATATATTTTGGAATGGACCTATGGGGGTTTTTGAATCTGAAACATTTTCATCAGGAACCATACATGTTGCGAGAGCTGTAGCATTAGCTACATTAAGAGGTGCTACTTCAGTTGTTGGAGGAGGAGAGACAATTGCTGCTATAAGAAAGGCAGAGGTTCTGGAATCAGAAATCTCTCATATGTCGACCGGTGGCGGAGCATTACTTGAATATATTGGTGGCGTAAACCTGCCGGGTATAGAAATTCTCGATTAATATTTTATAATTCAATCATGGCGAAGTCTCGCTCGACTAGAGATATATCTTGGATTGAAGAACTTTTAGGGGACGAATGTTCCTACTTATTGAATCACAATTGCACAAGTGTCAGCTCAAAGAGCATCCTTGCTCCCGGACCTAATTTTGTAGATGAGGTTGTTAAAGAATCAGATAGATCAAATATAGTCTTAAGGAATTTTCAAATGCTTTTTAATCATGGAAGGCTAAGTGGTACAGGATATTTGTCAATACTTCCTGTTGATCAAGGAATTGAACATTCTGCAGGAGCTTCTTTTGCGCCCAACCCGGAGTATTTCGACCCAGAAAATTTAGTCAAGTTAGCAATTGAAGGTGGATGTAGTGCTGTTGCTTCAACGCTTGGTATGCTCGGATCGGTATCTCGTAAATATGCTCACAAGATTCCTTTTATAGTAAAATTAAATCATAATGAATTTCTTACCTATCCAAACGAATATGATCAAACACCATTTGCATCTGTAGATCAAGCTTTCAACATGGGAGCAATTGGTATTGGAGCAACAATATATTTTGGTTCGAAGGAAAGCAAAAGACAGATTCAAGAAGTATCCCAAATGTTTGAGTATGCACATTCTCTAGGTTTGGTTACAATTTTATGGGCTTATTTACGCAATGAGGATTTTAAGAAAGATTCAAAAGATTATCATGTTTCAGCAGATTTGACTGGACAAGCTAATCACCTTGCAGCAACCTTACAGGCGGATATTGTCAAACAGAAGCTTGCAGAAACTAATAATGGTTTTGTTGATATAAATTTTGGACGTACACATAAAAAGGTATATTCAGAACTTACAACAGATCACCCAATTGATTTAAATAGATACCAGGTTTTAAATTGCTTCCTTGGTCGCGCTGGATTAATTAATTCGGGTGGAGCCTCTGGGGAGAATGATATTCAACAGGCGGTTAAAACCGCGATTATTAATAAAAGAGCTGGCGGCATGGGTCTTATAACAGGTAGAAAAGCATTTCAGAAAAGCATGAAAGATGGAGTAGAAATATTAAATGCTGTGCAAGATGTTTACCTAAATAAATTAATCAAATTAGCGTAATCACAATATTTTTTTCATATAAGACATAACATTCTTGACCATATCATTTGAACCTATAAAAATTTCAGATTTTTGATGGATTTCTTTTGGTTTACTATCTAAAATTCTTTCGTCTCTATTAAAAGCTAAGCCACCAGCTTGCTCTATTATGAAAGCCATTGGATTGCATTCGTATAGCAACCTAAGTTTCCCTTGAGGGGCTCTTTTTGATTTAGAGTATATGAATAGACCGCCCTTCAACAAGCTCCTATGAATATCAGCAACCATCGAACCAACATATCTTAATGAATAAGGACGACCTGTCTCGGAATCTTCTTGTTCGCACCACTTTATATAATCCTGAAGTTCAATCGGAAATTCATAATAATTGCCTTGGTTAACCGAATACATTCTAGCCTTTTTTGGTATTTTTATATCTTTATGTGATAAGTAGAATTCTTGAACCAAAGGATCCAAAGTAAATGCATCAACACCTTTTCCAACAGTGAGAACATATATAGTTGAAGAACCATAAATGATATATCCAGCAGCAACTTGCTTCGAACCCTTCTGTAGAAAATCTTTGGTAGTAATATTTTTTTTGATTGAATTTCTTTTAAATATAGAGAAGATAGTACCAACAGGAACATTGACATCTATATTTGATGAGCCGTCTAGAGGGTCTATTGCTACAATGTACTGAGAATTTTTAGACATCTTATCATTAAAGACAACTATTTTGTCAATTTCTTCAGACACTATGCCCGCACAATTGCCACCTTGTTTTAAAGAATTAATAAAAAGATCATTCGCAATTATGTCCAATTTTTTAACTACTTCCCCATGGACATTTTTGGTTCCAGAGGCATCACCAAGAATCCTATTTAAACCCGCACTATTCAGTTCTTTGCTAACTTGTCTAGCTGCAAGCTTGATATCCTTAAGTAGCGAAATAAGTTCACGGTTTTTATCCCCTATCAGTTTATTCTTAAGTAAGTATTGGTATGCAGTAAGCTTTTCCATTAAGTTAAAATCATACACTTATATATCTAAAAAAAAAGATAGATAACTTTGAATTTTGAAATACAGTAAAGATTCAGAACCATAAATTTTGCTTGTTATGATTAAGAAAATATAACCAATACAGCTACCAGCTATAAATCCTAGGATGGCTCCAAAAACTCTATTTATTAAACCAAGATTTATAGATTTAATTAAAGCCTCAGTCAATACAAATAGAACTTTAAAAAAAAGATAAAGCAAGATATAGATAAAGATGCCAACAACTAGTTCTGACCCAGCACCAGAATAAAAATCAAATTCTTTTTCCAGATATAATTGAAAGATATCAAGCCCTATATAAGTAATCAAAAGAGGTATTAAAAGGGTGAAGAATTTAGAAAATGATGCTACAAATCCAACAAAAAAACCAAAAAAACTCATCACACAAATCAAAGAAATAAAAATTACATCATACAAAGTCATGGTTAATTACCGCATATATGAGAATTTACCAGAAAGTCTCAGTTTTCTTTAGTATCAATCTATAGTTTTAATTCGTCAATGATAAAATCATCTTATTTTGACTTATTACTTTTTTCTGATAAGTTACAAAAATGGATTATGGCTCAATTTTTTTACCCATAAGAAAACACCTTTTATCTGTAGAAAAAGAATTAAAAAATCAGATTCCTACAGGAGTACCACTTTCTAAAGAAATATTGAAACACTTATTACTTAGGCCAGGAAAAAGATTAAGACCCTCAATAGTTCTTCTTTCAGCTCTTTCCGTAAACAATAGAATTAATAAAAATATAATATTTGCATCTGCTGCTGTAGAGTTGTTACACAATGCTTCAATAATTCATGACGATATTGTTGATGAGGCAAAATTAAGGAGAGGAGTAAAGTCTGCAAATAACATTTGGGGTGACCATGCAACTGTTTTAGCTGGAGATTATTTATTGGCAAAATCTTTATTCTTAATTAATAAGAGTAAAAATCCAGCTGTAATGTCTTCTGTAACTGCAGCTGCCTCTGAATTAGCAAACGGTCAAATATTAGACATTATGTTATCAAAAAGAGAAATCCCTTTTAACGAGAAAATTTATTTTAAAATGATTAATTTAAAAACGGCCTCACTTATTTCTTCATCAAGCGAGATTGGAGCTATGTTAAGTGGTGCAAATAGGTCGACAGTAAACTCAATGAGGAAGTATGGTGTAAGCTTAGGCATATCTTATCAGTTAATTGATGATGTACTTGATTTTATAGGTGATTCAAAGAATATGGGAAAAAAAGCTATGAGTGATATTAAAGAAGGCAAGGTAAGCTTGCCAATGCTAATTTGCTTAAAAAACCTTAAAAAAAGCGAATCTTACAAGCCAAAAAATATTCTAATCAATAAAAATTTTAATAGAAGTAATTTAAGTTTTCTCTATAATTTAGTTCTTGATTCAGAAGCGATTGAAGAAACTATTAGAATAGCTAATAATTATTCACTAAAGGCTGTGTCATCATTAAAAAATTTAAAAGACAGCAAATTTAAGGAAGCATTAATTAATTTAGCAAGAGTTAATTCAAGTAGGATGTATTGAAGGTGAAAAAGAAAGATTGGGAAAAAAAATTTAAAGAAAAGATAAAGGAAAGAAAAGAAAACTTTTCTACCACTTCTGGTATAAAGATTGATAGATTTTATACTCAAGATGACATAAGTAACAATCTAGACGAGAAGAACTCCTTGCCAGGAAATTTCCCCTTTGCTAGAGGTGTTCAGCCCACTATGTACCGGGGCAGGTTGTGGACCATGCGACAATACGCTGGATTTGGATCAGCCGAAGAAACAAATAAAAGATTTAAATATCTATTAGAAAAAGGACAAACTGGCCTAAGTGTAGCTTTTGATTTGCCCACACAAATGGGGTACGACTCAGATGCTGAAATTAGTAAGGGAGAAGTCGGAAAGGTTGGTGTAGCCATTGATTCTCTTGAAGATATGGAAACTCTTCTTAAAGATATCCCCTTAGATCAAGTCTCAACTTCTATGACTATCAATGCAACAGCATCAATGTTATTAGCAATGTATATAACAGCAGCAGATAAACAAGGAGTATCTTCAGATAAAATTATGGGGACTATCCAAAATGACTTACTTAAAGAGTTCATAGCTAGAGGTACATATGCATTCCCACCAGAACCATCCGTCAAGCTAACAGTTGACATCATGGAATTCTGTAAGGATTATGCACCAAGGTGGAACCCAATTAGTGTTAGTGGTTATCATATAAGAGAGGCTGGCTCTACAGCTGTCCAAGAATTAGCTTTTATGATTGCAGATGCAATTGAATATTTGGAAATTGCTAAATCAAGAAATATAGATGTTGAACAAATTTGTAAACGAGTATCCTTTTTCTTCGCTGTTCACAATAACTTTTTCGAAGAAATTGCCAAATATAGAGCCGCAAGACGCATTTGGGCAAATTTACTAAGAAATAATTTTGGAGTAATGGATGATAACGCATGCAAGTTTAGAGTACATTCCCAAACTGGTGGAGTAACACTTACTGCACAACAACCCTTAAATAATATTGTAAGGACTGGAATGCAAGCTATGGCGGCAGTACTAGGAGGAACGCAATCATTACATACAAATTCTTTTGATGAGGCGTTGGGATTACCTACAGAGGAATCAGCAATAATTGCTCTAAGAACCCAACAGATTATTGGATACGAATCAGAAGTTGCAGATTCAATTGATCCTTTAGCTGGATCTTTTTTCATTGAAAACTTAACTGATGAGATAGAAGAAAAAGTATATGAGTATCTAGAGATTATTAAAGATAAAGGTGGCATGATTAAATGTATAGAGGAAAATTATATTCAATCTGAAATTGAGAACTCTGCCTACAACTTCCAAATTGAACTTGAGAAAAAGGATAGAGTTGTTGTGGGAGTTAATGATTTTGCAGATGTTGAAGAGAAATTGCCACCCATACAAGAAATTGATCCTAACTTAGAATTGAACCAAATTGAAAAATTAAAGAGTTTACGCAAAAAACGAGATTCAAATAAAGTTAAAATTTGTTTAGATAATTTAGAAGATGCCGCAAAAAAAGAAAAAAATCTTATGCCCTTTATTTTAGAGGCTGTTAAAGAGTATTGTACAATAGGTGAAATGACATCTGCTCTTGAGACAGTTTATGGAAGATTTAAGGGCTCAGGGTAATTTCTTGCTCATTAGGACAGCGTTTTCTTTATATTCTTTGTAATAGTTTCTTCTTATACCATTTACTTTGTATCCTAATTTTTTATATAGAGTTATTGCAGAATTGTTACCTTCTCTGACCTCCAAAATAATTTTTTTTCTTTGTAATTGAATAGACAATTCCTCAATTTCTTTCATTAGTTCTTTTGCAATACCTATTTTCCTAAAGCTTTTTGACACTGCAATTTTTAATATTTCTACAAAATCCAGAGATTTTCTAGCAAATATGTAACCAATTAATCTAGAATTCTTTTCAAAACCTAGGTTAATAGCATTAATATTATTGATTTCCATAACAATTTGATTCTTGGACCAATAATCTCTGAAGAATGACATTTCATACTTATAAATAGCATCAGTATCCCCCATCTCTACTTTTCTAATTCTATCCATTATATAATAATAATTGATAACTCATGAAAAAAGCATTGATAGTTTTAAGTGGAGGGCAAGATTCCACAACTTGTTTATTCTGGGCTATTAAGCAAGGATATTCTTGTTCGGCTATTACTTTTGACTATAATCAATTACACAATATAGAGATTGAAAGTGCCAAAAAGATTTGTAAAATTGCTGATATTGATAACCATGAAATAATTAATATAGGATCAATATTTCAAGGGAATTCACCTTTGACAAATTCTAAAAGGAGCTTAGAAACACATGAGGACATAAAAGAATTTGCTACGGGCATACAAAAAACCTTTGTCCCAGGACGGAATATGCTTTTTTTATCAATAGCAGCTAACAGAGCATATTCACAAAATATTTCTACAGTTATTACGGGTGTATGCGAAGAGGATTTTGGTGGATACCCTGATTGTAGACAAGATTTTATTGACAGTATGGAAACAACAATAGGATTAGCTCTAGAGAGAGAAATTGAAATACTTGCACCTTTTATGTCTATGAAAAAATTCGAAATTGTTAAACTCGCAAAAAGTTTGGATGAAACATGTTGGAAAGCATTGGCTTATACTCACACAAGTTATGATGGAAAATATCCACCTTCCTCTAAGGACCATGCAAATATGTTGAGATCAAAAGCTTTTGAAGAAGCAAATTTACCTGATCCATTGGTATTAAGGGCTGTCTCAGAGAAGCTAATGCCTTTGCCTAAGAGTAAAAATTATGAAACTAAAAATAAGTGAAATTTTCTATTCTATACAAGGAGAAGGCCGTCAGGTTGGTGTTCCTACAACTTTTGTTAGACTTTTTGGATGTAATTTAAGATGTACGTGGTGCGATTCCATGTACGCAGTAGAAGGAAAAGATTACAGTTTGTTGAGTATAGACACCGTAATAAATAGAATAGAAGAAATAAATTGTCAAAATATTTGTGTAACGGGAGGAGAGCCTTTGTTGCAGCAAAGGGCTTTAGTTCAACTTGTAGACAAGTTATTACAAAGAAATTTTGACATCTTGCTTGAAACAGCTGGACATATAGAGCCAGATGAAATCTTCAAAAATAAAAAAGTTGTTATTAGCATGGATTGTAAATGTCCTTCTTCAAAAATGGACGATAAAATTAACATTAATATCTTAAAAAAGCTACAAAAGAAAGATCAAATCAAATTTGTTATAAAAGATAAAGAGGATTATAGCTATGCAAAAAAAATAGTTATAAAAGAACAATTTCAAGCTAAGATTGTTTTTCAGCCTGTATATGGAACACCTATATCTTTAATAGCAGATTTAGTCTTGAAGGATAATCTTCCTGTTAGAGTTTTGCCTCAACTACACAAGTCTATATGGGGGAACAAAAGGGGTGTTTAGTCCTCACAGTCCTTACAAGTACATAGTTCTCTTAGTCTTTGATAGGTAAATATTCCGGTTTCATGTCCATCTCCCCATTTGAATTGAATTCCATATTGTCCAACTTTCTGAAAGCTAGTAATTCTATAACTATCAGGAGGTAAAAGGGATATAGATTTTTTAAAACCCTCTCTTGCTGTCCTGCATGTAGCACATGGGCAAGAATTCCTTATGTCTTTTATTACTAGATAACTTAAGTGAGAATCGTTCCATAAGATTGATAGAACTTCATCGTTTAGAAGTTTGAATTCTTTTATGTCTATACTCATGATAAAATAAAATCAATGATTAATAATACTTTAATTGAATCTATGATCCAAAACAATCCAATAGCATTAATAATAGAAAAAAATTTTTACAAACAAGGGAAATATGAAGCTCTATTTGCTTATGAAAAAAGACCGTCAATAAAAGATTTTAGAACCAGCGAAGAAACAAGAAATAAATATTTCTTAAATCTTGGAGTAATATTAAAAGACGACTATCCATTTAAAATTTCTGATAGGTATAGCAAGATTCTTGATATTAAAAAGTCACCTGTTGTATCCGGGATTATAAACCTTAATATCGATGGAATCTTAAAGCTAGAGGATCCATCAAATATAATAGACTTAGAAGGGAATATCAGCTGGCTATATTGTTCAACTTGTGGAATGGATAAAAGTATGGAGTCAGTAATAAATAATCAAGATGAGATTGTTTGCATTGGTTGTAATAATAATATTCTAAAACCTAGTATCCCATTCCAGGGCCAAGATATTGCAGAATGGGACTATAGAGACTCATGGATGCTCTTAAACGGATGCGAATCTCTTGTAGTTTTATCTACAGAAATTATATCGCCAATAACATACTCGTTTATCGAGATAGCGGCTAAAAGAAACAAAGAAATATATATTGCAAAAGAAACAGGTAATAAGTACGAGGATTTAGATGCTGATATGACTAATGTTAATTTTCTTGACTACTCTGTAGATGCTTTCTTGGATATAATGATAGAATCCTTGGGTAATAAAATTTTATAAAGATGAAGATAAGATTAGTAAGTTATTCGAAAGCCACAGAAGAGTTTAACAACGAAGGTATCTCTAATGTTCAAGATTTGATAGCCTTTTGTGCCAGGGTATCTAATCCGTCTAATCAAGTAAATAACGAAACAAGTGAAAGATTAATTAATTATTTAATTTCTAACAAACACTGGTCCCCTCTTGAGATGGTAAGTGCTTGTATAGAGATTGAAACAACCCGTGATATAGCTAGACAAATCTTAAGGCATAGATCTTTCAGTTTTCAAGAGTTTAGCCAACGGTATGCTGATCCAACCAAAGACTTATCTTTCGTTACCAGAGAAGCTAGATTACAAGATAAAAAAAATCGACAAAATTCTATTGAAACTGAAGATAACGAACTTATAGAAGAATGGAATAAAAAGCAAGCACAAGTTATAGAATTGGCAAAAGAGAATTATAAATGGGCAATTGAGAATGGTATTGCTAAAGAGCAAGCTCGATCTGTTCTTCCAGAAGGGAATACTGTTAGTAGAATGTATATGAATGGAACATTGAGAAGCTGGGTGCATTATATTGAACTAAGAAGTGGTCATGGGACTCAGAAAGAACATATGGACATAGCCATTGCAATAGCAAAAGTAATAAGTGAGATTTTTCCTATGGCTAAGAGTATTGCTCAAATATAATTTTATTAAAAATTAACAACTTCTAAACCATTCTCTTGGAGCATTTTAATATTTTTTAAATTAGAATAATTAAATGTAATAATTTTTAATACTTTGCTGCCAACCAAATCCGAGATTTTTTCGTTTGAGTCTTCAACTATCTTTATCAAATTATCTAGATTATCATTATCAATCACTAAAGTCTTAGGCATAATTTCATTAGCATTATCTAGGAATTCAGTTAGTGATTTACTATTAGTAAATTTTCTTGAATAAGTCATAAACAAATAATTTATACATTTTGAAAATAAATCTTCTTTTAGGTAAACAGAAGTTGAGAATTCATTATCTTTAATTTCCATGAAGGATTGCTTATATTTTTCTAATATGGAATTGAAGTCTTTTGGATTATTTTTTATTAGCCCTTCTTCGTTTACAAACTCTACTTCTTCTATTTGTTTTTGTTCTTTTAATAAATCTGAAATATCACCCTCTATATTTTTTCGTGAAAGCAACCCTATCTTGTATATATTTTTCATAGATTTAACTTGATTATTATATTCCGAATTATTTTGGAAACTATTAATTGAAATAATTTCAGTTGAGGAACTAAAAAGTTCAGAAACTTTAGGATTGGTTGATAAAATTTCTACATCGTCAATTATAACAATTTCATATGATTTATTAGTATTAATGTTTTTAATATTTCTAGTATTTGCAAATGTCATTTCATTGCCCATTGAACAAAACGATGATTCAAGAACGAAGGATTCTAAGCAGTTTGTTGCCATGCTTAAAACCTTCTTGTTCATCAACTTATTTGATGCAATATATGAAATTATGAAATCTATATTTGAACTTATATCTTTAAAAGTAACTTGTTTCCAATTTAATCCATCAAGGGACTGATATATCAGCTTTGCACCTTGAGTTGAAACAGATTCTCTGATTTCTTGAATATTTATCATGAGATTTATTTAAATTAGATTTTGACTATAATATAGACTATAAACAATATAGATGATGATTCAATTAAGTGATTTAATTACAAATGATATTAAATTCCAAGCTGCCAGAGAAATAATTGGCAAATTAAAAGAAAATAAACATGAGGCTTTTATAGTCGGTGGAGCAGTAAGAGATCTTCTTCTCAAGAAGAATCCAGATGAATTCGATATATGCACATCAGCTACTCCTGAAGAAATACAAACGATATTTAATAGAACTAAAGCCGTAGGACAAAGTTTCGGAGTAATCCTTGTTCTAATAGATAATGTTTCAATAGAAGTGGCAACATTCAGAAAAGATATGGTCTATACCGACGGAAGACATCCAGACAAAGTAATTTATACAAAGAACGTTGAAGAAGATATAGAACGTAGAGATTTTACAATTAATGGCCTACTTCTAAATCCAGACAATGGTGAGGTTTTTGATTACTGTAAAGGAATTGAAGATATAAAATCTAAGATAATTCGAACTATTGGTATACCAGATAAAAGATTTTCTGAAGATTATTTGAGAATGCTTAGAGCAATAAGATTTTCTAATAGATTTGGTTTTAAAATCGAACAAAACACAAGCGATGCATTATTGGACAATTCAGAAAAAATAATGTTTGTTAGCATAGAACGAATTAGAGAAGAAGTAACAAAAATAATAACAAAAAGTAATAATCCAGGAAAAGGCATAATCTCACTAAGTAAATACGGACTTCTAAAATATATAATTCCCGAAGTTGAAAAATTAAAGGGTGTTGAGCAACCAAAAGAATTTCATCCAGAAGGAGATGTTTTTGTGCACACCTGTCTAGTTCTTGATATGTTAGATTTAAACGAAAAGGATAATACTGAATTAGCTTATGGGGCCCTGCTTCATGATATAGGAAAACCAGAAACACAAACTATAACCGACAGAATAAGGTTTAATAGGCATGAATATGTAGGTGCAAAAATTACAGAAAAAATTTGTAAAAGATTGAAATTCTCTAATAAACAAAAAAGAAACATAGAAAGCCTAGTAAAAGAACACATGAAATTCGCAAATATCAAAGAAATGAAAAAAAGCACTTTTAAGAAATTTATTTCTATGGATAATTTTGAAGAACATCTAGCTTTACATAAGGCTGATTGCCTCGGAAGTCATGGTGATCTTGAGCTTTACGATTATACATTATCAAAAATAGAAGAATTAAAAAATGAACCGATAAAACCTAAACCTCTTGTAACTGGTGATGATTTGATTCTACTAGGACTAACGCCGGGACCTAAATTTAAAGAAATCCTATCTAAAGTATTTGATGAGCAGCTTGAAGGTAATTTTAATTCAAAAGAAGAGGGTGTAAAATTAGTAAAAGATTTGGTTAACAAAAAATGAGAAATCAAGCAATCCGGTTGAAAGAATTTGGGTCAATCAAAAATTTAAAATTGGAAAATATATCTATACCAGAAATAGGATCCAACGAAGTTTTAGTTAAGGTATATTGCGCAGGAATCAGTTTTGCAGATATTTTAATTGTTGAAGGCAAATATCAAGATGCACCTGAACTTCCATTTGTCCCAGGATTAGAAGTTTCAGGAATAATTGAAAAAGTTGGAAAAGAAGTTCAAGGACTAAAAGAAGGGGACGAAGTTGTAGGCTTATCAGCTTGGGGAGCTTTTGCA
Organism: Thermodesulfobacteriota bacterium; assembly: GCA_036340075.1. GTDB lineage: Bacteria > Desulfobacterota_D > UBA1144 > UBA1144 > UBA1144 > JAYYZJ01. Next base: position 108,230 of record JAYYZJ010000012.1, read on the forward strand.
GAATATGTTAAGCTAGATTCGAAATTTGTTGTAAGAAAATCTGAGAATATGCCATTTGAAGTAGCAGCCTCAATGACAATAAATTACGGAACCTCTTATTATGCACTAGTAGAAAGAGCAAGAATTAGGGAAGGGCAGAAAATTTTGATACTAGGTGCTTCTGGTGGTATAGGACTTTCTGCCATAGAAATTTCAAAAGCCTTTAATTGCAATGTTACTGCTGTTGCATCGTCAAAGGAAAAGCTTGAGACCTGTGAAAAATACGGAGCAGACAATTTAATATTAAACAATTCAAACAATCTTAAAGAATCCTTAAAGGAACAACAAGCAGGAAAATTTGATTTAATTTATGACACAATCGGTGGTCAGGACACAATCGATTCCCTTAGTTTTGTTGAATGGGAAGGGCAGATTTTAATAATGGGCTTTGCATCAGGTGATATAGCAAGTGTTCCAGTAAATAAAATTTTATTAAAAGGTTGCAATCTGATTGGAATTTTTTGGGGACCCTTTGCAAGAGGAAATACTAATTTTAATCTTCAATCTATCAAAGAAGTCTGTAATTTGTACGAAAAAGGATTATTACAAATATCAGACCCTGAACTTTACTTGATTAATGATTTTAAAGAAGCGATGTCTAAAATTAAAAATAGAGAATCAATAGGCAAACTATGCTTTTACACTGAGGCTTTCTCTAAGTCTTAAAACAGAAAGGTGAACAATCTCACCTTTCTGCTAAGAACTTATATTTTATTCTGCAACAAGAATGTAATAGCTAAAGCATAAATGACCAATGATTCAATTAAAGCTAAACCAATAATCATTGGTGTTTGAATCTGACCAGCAGCCCCAGGGTTTCTGCCAACAGCATCTAATGCTGAAGCAACCATTCTACCCATTCCTACTCCACCACCAGCAGCGGCTATACCAATACCAAGCCCACTTCCTAATGCAAGACCTGAAATCGCTTCACCCGAACTAGCAGCATAAACTTCAGGGGTTAATAGTAGAGTCAGTGCTACAACGAAAAATGTATAAAATGAAAACTTGTTCATTATGTTCCTCCTTGTTTTAATGATCATGACTGATTGATAACGAAATATAAATACTTGATAAAATTGTAAAAATAAAAGCTTGTAAAAAAGATACAAAAACTCCTAAACCAATGAATATTACTGGAATAATGAATGGTGTTAAATTTGAAAAAATTTGTAAAACTAGATGGTCTCCAAACATATTCCAAAAAAGTCTTAAAGAAAGTGATGCGGGTCTAACCAGATGGCTCACAAGTTCTATAATAATCATTAGCGGTGCCAAATAAATCACTGGACCCATAAAATGTTTTAAGTATCCTAATCCATGCTCTTTAAATCCAAGATAATTATATGCTACAAAAATCACAGATGACATTGCAAGTGTTGTATTCAAATTCTGAGAAGCCGGATAAAATCCAGGAAAAACCCCTAACAAATTAGCAAAGAAAATAAAAAAGAATGACCCACCAAGTAAAGGAAGAAACCTTCTAGCCTTTTCTTCGCTTCCAAATATATCCGCTATTAATTTTAGTAAAAAATCTAAAGTAATAAATTCAAAAAAGGTTGTTAGAGAAAATTTAGGTGAAGGCGTCAAAGAAGCCTTGTCTTCAGTTGCCTCTAAGCATCTCTTTCTAACTCTTAAAGAAAAGAATATTAATAAAGTAACAACAAGCACTGACCCAAATATATGATCATATTCACTAATACCTAACAGCTCTGTCCATTGGGCATGCTCTAATCCACTCATACTTTATTTACCTTGAATTAAAAGAATAAACACAATTAAAATTACACTAAATCCTGTCAAAAATCCAATTAAATCTAGAGACAAGAATTTGATTAAATAAATAATAATGCTAACTAGTAGTAGAATTTTAAGAAAGCCAAAAAAGAAAGCAATAAACTTTCCGGTTTCCTTTGTTGTAAATACCTTTGTTAAAAGCTGTATAGAGAGAATGTTGACAAACGAAACTATTAGACCATAGAAAACTGCCTTAAAAAAAGGATTTTTGTAAAAATAGATACACGGAGCTGTAATTATAAGACATATTATGGTTAATAATTTGTTTGATTTAGAAAACATTAATCCCTCTTGTTTAACACTTTTAGCATTAAAGTGAATCCAGCAATAGAACCTATAATTACTCCAAGTATAGTGAAGAGAGGCTGTTTATTGAAATATTTATCTGCTTCTCCACCTAGAAATATCCCTGACAATATACAGAATGCAAGCTCGGTCCCCACAACAATGAATTTTATCCATGAGCTCTTTTGATTCAATTATTTTTACCTATTGCTAATGCTGATTCTATACATTTATCAATAGTATAATCTAAATCCTTATAATTATGAGCAGTAGAAACAAACATTGTCTCAAATTGAGAAGGTGGAAGCATGATTCCCTTTGATAGTAGCAGATTAAAAAACTTTCCATATAAGCCATTATCACATGAAATTACATCTGAATAATTATTGATTGAATTTTTACTAAAGAAAAAAGTAAGCATTGAACCGATTTGATTAATTCGTATATTAGCAAACTTTTCATTATCAAATTTTTCTTTAATGTAAGACGCCTTCTCGTTAAGTTCTTTGTATAAATTAGGACTAGATTCAATTAACAGCTCAATTGTTTTTATTCCAGCTGCAACACCAACAGGATTTCCTGACAATGTACCAGCTTGATAAACTGGACCCATAGGAGACAGCATAGACATGATTTCTTTTCTTCCTCCGAATGCTCCAACAGGGAAACCTCCACCAATTATTTTTCCAATACATGTCATATCAGGTTGAACATCAAAATGCTCTTGTGCACCACCCAAGCTTATTCTGTACCCAGAAACAACTTCGTCAAAAATCATCAATGTTTTATTTTCGTGCGCAATTTTTTTAATTTCCCTTAAGAATTCCGTATTTGGTAATACAGTACCCATATTCGCGGGTACAGGTTCTAATATTATTGCAGCGATGGAATTAGGATTCTTTGCAAATACATTTCTAACACTTTCAATATCATTAAACTCGGCCAACAATGTGTTTTTACTGAACTCATCTGGAACTCCTGGAGAAGAGGGAGTGCCAAATGTTGAAGCACCTGATCCTGCTTTAACCAATAAATAGTCAGCATGACCATGATAACATCCCTGAAATTTGATTATTTTATCCTTCCTTGTAAAAGCTCTAGCTAGTCTTATACAGCTCATTGTTGCTTCTGTGCCTGAATTAGTTAAACGTACCATCTCCATTGAGGGAATTGTCTCTGTAATAAGTTTTGCTAATTTAATTTCATCTTTATGACATGCACCAAACGTTGTACCTTTACCCATTGCTTCCCTTGCAGCATTAATTATTTCTTCATTAGAGTGCCCAAAAATAAGTGGTCCAAATGATCCAACATAATCTATATATTTATTTCCGTCCTCATCAAATAGATACGGACCCATAGCTTTTTTTATGAAGATTGGTTTTCCACCTACTGCTCCAAAAGACCTTACAGGACTATTAACCCCACCAGGTATTATTTCTGATGCTTCTTTAAAAAGTTTTTCAGATATATTTGATGAATAACTCACATGTTAAACAAAAAACATAATTAGTAGATTGTCAAGCTTCCACCCTGCTTAATACTGCTTTTATTGTAATAGAATACAGATAGACTTAATATTTAATGAACAAACTTAATGTTATTTCGCCTGCTAAAATCAATTTAGATTTAATAATAAAGAGCAAAAGGGCGGACAATTATCATGAAATTAGTTCCCTAATTCAACCGATTGATTTAAACGATGTTATATCAATAACTTGTACCAATAGTTCTAATCTTATTGAGATAGATTTTCCTAATAATAATGTTCCTCTTGAAGAGAATTTAATAACAAAAGCGGCGGAATCTTTTTATCAGTTATTCGGAATTAACCAGTCTATTAAGATATCAGTAAGAAAGAGGATACCCATAGGCTCTGGTATGGGAGGAGGAAGTAGTAATGCGGCAGCAACACTACTAGGTTTGTCAAAAATTTTCAATATAGACTCATTTGATAAACTTCTAGAGATAGGAGATAGCTTAGGGGCAGACGTCCCCTTTTTTTTATACTGTAGAACAGCTCGTGTTTCTGGAAAAGGAGAGGAGATAAATATTGTCGAAACCCCACCAAAATTAAGATACCTATTAATTTTTCCAGGATTTTCATCTGAGACCAAAGAGCTTTATAATTTGTGGGATTCAAAAGAATCTTTTGATTCTAATGATATAGACAGAAATAAAACAAAGAAAATTATTTTTAAAAAAGAAGAGCTTTATTTAAGAAATGACTTTATACCCCTATTGCTAGAAAAAAATTCTGAATATGCAAGAATTTTTACTACTCTTGATAATCTAGGATTTGAAAATTATTCCATCTCCGGAAGTGGATCGACTATTTTCTCTGTTCTGAATAATGAGGCTGACACCAAAGAGGCCGAAAGTTATATCCAATCATCTATGGATGTTAGAGCAATAACAGTTGAGTCAGTTGAGGGATGGAGATTTTCTTATGATTGAATTTATTTAAATTTTCAGTATCATCATACAGATTGGCCCGTCGTCTAATGGCAGGACTCTTGGTTTTGGTCCAAGCAATGGAGGTTCGAATCCTTCCGGGCCAGTTCTAGCTTCACTTATTAGTGTAAAAATTGTATAATGAGGGTGCCTATGAGTGCTAACGAATACGAGAATTTTCAATCTAATTCAAACTCTAGCTCTAATACTGAATCTAGTGGGTCAGGAGAGTTGGATGATAAAGCTTTATTGGAAGAATACCAAAAAGCTACTTTAAGAAATGTAAATTCTCAAAGCAAGAAAAAGGACTGGGTTCCAGATGAGCAATATAGATTGCTATATGTTTATTTTAAGGACATGTCTTTAGAGCCCTTATTAAAATCGAAACAAGAAGTTGAGGTCTCGTCGAAAATTAAAAAATGTGAAGCTAACGCCTTACATTTTCAAGAGTTGATTGATAAAATTCGTACATCAAAAATTAGTCAACCAGAAAATAAAAAACTTATCAGTCTTAAGGGTGGAAAGAAGAGGAGAGTTGTTGAATTCGAAGGATTTGTCAGAGCTTATACAAATCTTGCAAATAGATTGAAAGAAAGATTTGTTAAGGCAAATCTCAGATTGGTTGTTAGTATAGCAAAAAGATATATTGGAAGAGGGCTAGCTTTACAGGATTTAATACAAGAAGGAAATGTAGGCTTGATGAGAGCTGTTGAAAGATTTGACCATACAAAAGGATTTAAATTTTCTACATATGCCTCTTGGTGGATTCATCAAGCAATCTCTAGAGCACTCTTAGACCAAACAAGAACAATTAGAGTGCCAGTTTATGTTTTAGAACAAGCAAGTAAAGTATTTAAGGCAAGTACTGCATTACAAAAAGAATTGGGAAGAAAACCAACTCCTTTAGAAATTGCAGAAAGAGTGGGAATCTCTTTAGATGGAGTTAAAAGAATCTTAGAGTCTACTAACGAAGTAGTGCAATTAGATACACCGGTATTTGATGGGGAAAAAGCAACGCTCTTAGATTTTATACCAGATGAAGGTTCTCCTGTTCCAGATAAAATAGTAGCAGAAAGTTCTTTAACTGAAAGAATCAAAGGAGCTTTAAAAGCCCTTACCCCTCGTGAAGAAGAAATTATAAAGATGAGATTCGGTATTGATATGGAGAGCACTTATACATTAGATGAAATAGGTAAAAAATTTGACCTTACAAGAGAAAGGATACGACAGATTGAGAAAAAAGCCTTAGAGAAACTGGCCAAATCTGATATCGGTGAAGTCCTTAAAAGTTTCCTAGAATAAAACAAAGTATTTTGATAAAATAAGCTAATGAGTAAAGTTAAATTTGGTCTCGTCCCCCCAATGCCTGGTGCTGATGCGAGTGGTCTTTTGAACTTTTCAGTAAAAGCAGATGAATTAGGTTTTGATAGTCTTTGGTTTCCTGACCATTTAGCTTTTATAGCTCCTCATCCAGCTTTTGAGGCATGGACAATTGCCGCAGCAGTTGCGGCTAATACAAAAAATATTACTTTAGGAGCAACTTCGGATCCTCACAGAAACCACCCAGCTGTTTTTGCTCAAAGACTTGCAACTATTGATCATATATCAAAAGGTAGAGCCGCTCTTGCCTTAGGGGTTGGTGAATCAATGAATCTTGATGCATATGGAATTCCTTGGGATAAACCTTTTGAAAGAATGGTAGAGTCAGTTGAGGCTATGAAGCTTCTCTGGTCAACTAAAGAACCAGTTAATTTTGAAGGGGATTTTTTTAATATGAACCAAGCATCATTGTTGCTAAATCTTTACGAAGATAGACCAAGCATCCCTTTTTACTTTGCTACTCATACAGACAAAGGATTAGATTTAACTGGAAGAATAGGAGATGGATGGATGCCTATAGATTTAACTCCAGATTTATACAAAGAGTCTCTAGACAAAATTATTACATCAGCAAATCAGACTGGACGAACAAGTGACGATATAGACTCTACCTTGTGGGTATTTACTTCCTTAGGAGAAAATGAGGACGAAGCCTATAAAACCTTAGAGCCTTTTAGGTATGTTTGCATTATGCAGGATCAATTGAAACGCGCAGGATACGACATCGATATACCAGAAGAATACAAAGGCTTGAATTATTTTAATATAACGCCTACAGATGAAGACAGGAAGCAAAAATTTAGGGATATGGGTCAATATTTTCCTAGAGAGGCTGTAATTGATTTTACGATTACTGGATCAAAGGATGATTGCATAAAGAAAATAGAAAGATACATAGACAAGGGAGTTAAACACTTTGTTCTATTCCATTATTTTAGCCCTAATCCAGACAATGCAATGGAAGTATATGCTAAAGATATAATCCCATATTTTAATTCTTAGTTATTCTCAAGAACTATTTCGTTAAAATCTATGATTCCCATACTTGTGAAGCCCGCATCATTAATTCTTTTGCTTTTCAAGTAAAGCTGAACAGAATAAAAAATAGGCATTATAGCAATCTCTTCAATAGTAAGTATTTTGTTAGCTTCTTGGTATAGCTTTTCGCTTTCCTCTGCATTGTAATTAGAAGAAGCAAGTCTAACAGCATTATCATATTGAATATTACACCATCCAGTTTCGTTGTTACCGCTACTACAAGTAAAAAGATTCATAAAATTATGAGCATGTGGATAATCTGCAATCCATCCACCTCTAAACATGTGAGGCCTATTATTGTCTAAAGTGCTCAAATATATTTTCCATTCCAAGCCTTCTATGTCTATTGTAATTCCTAGAATCTCTGACCATCTATTTTGAAGAATCTCAGCAATAATCCTATTATTGCCAGATTCAGGATATAAAAGTTTTACATTAGGAAATTTGCTTCTATCTTTATATCCATTTTCATCTAGAATTTTTTTTGCTAAATCAATATTCTTTGAATCAAAAAAATATAAGTTTTTATTAGAAAGTTTTGTTTTCATTGGTGGAATATTCTCAGGTAACCAATTATTGGTTGGCCTAACTGTTCCTTGAAATACCTTTTCAAAAATTCTTTTATCTATGGATATTGCAAAAGCTTTTCTAATCTTTTTATTGTCGAAGGGTGGCTTGTTAACATTAAAGCCAATATATGTATTAGCAAACCTTTCTTTTGATCTAAGCAAACCTTTTCTTTTTAAATAAGGTATTTCAAGAAGAGGAATGCCACTACCATCAACAACATCAAGTTTTCCATTTTCAAACATTGCCAAAGATGATGTTGGATTGCTGTTCATTACTAAAATTATTCTTTTCCTTGATGGATTCTTAGGTTTTAATAAAATAAAATCATGGTTTTCCCATTTGCTCAAAATATAGTTACCCAAAGTTACAATGTTTTCAGGTTCAATCCATTTTTCTCCATATTTTTCTATTATGTCTTTCCTTATTGGGAACGTAGACATGAAACTCAAAAGACTAATAAAATAAGATTTCTTGTTTGTTAAAGTAATTTCTAAAGTCTCAAGGTCTATGGCTCTAATGCCAACTTTGTTAAAATCAGAGATTTTTCCTAAATTATATTCTTTCGCATTCTTAATATCATATAAAAAATATGCGTAATCTGCTGCTGTTTTTGGATTAAGTAATCTCTCCCAAGAATCTATAAAATGCTTAGCTTCTAATTTTTTTCCATCACTCCAAAAATTTTTTTTTATCTTTATTGTTATAACTTTACCGCTTTTATCTATTGTCCATGATTCAGCCAAATTAGGGACGATTTCATTATTATTATTTATTCTTGTTAGACCATGCATAATGTTGTTGATTATTTGGAACGAAGTACTATCAGTAGCGAGATTCCAATCCAAGGTTGGCGGCTCGTTGCCTATATTAATCCTAATTGAATCCGAACTGTTTGAATAAGATGAATTTGTAAATAAAAGTAAAAAGATTAAGGAATAAAGAAAAGTTGTAAATTTCAAAATCTATTCTTGCTCTGGGTCTTCAACTGTGATTAGGTGAGCCCCAAGTTCAACGGTATCTCCTTCCTGAACATTGATTTCAGTAACCTTTCCAGAAATAGAAGTTTTTAGCTCACTTTCCATTTTCATTGCTTCAACAACTATTAAGCCTTCTCCTTCTGAAACTTCATCACCAATATTTTTCAGTAATTTTATAATCCTTCCAGGCATTGGAGCATTTATTTTATCTATTCCAGATGCATTATCTAAACCGGTTCTTTCTCTTTGAGAAGGGATTTCAAATTCAAACAAATCTCCTCTAAAATAAATTTGGATTTTCTTACCTTCTTTATTGATAGAAATATTATAAGTTGAGCCATCAACCACGAAAGAATAAAGATTAGAGTCAACTTTTATTAATTCTCCTGAAAATTCTTTATCCTCTAAGGTAACTATATATCCTCCATCTTGTTCATTAAGATCAAAAGAAATTAATTTGTTAGCTATTTTTATATCATATTTCATTTTTACGATAAAGAATTTCTAGAAATACCAGATCTCCTTGCAATATATTTCCATGGTGTAAATTTAGGATCCCTCTTGTTAATTTGTGTGCCGTTGAAAGTATGAAGTACGATTGCAGATGCAACTAAAGCCAAATCGCTATTTTCTTTAGGAACAGATAAAAGCTCTTGATGATTTTCAATAAATCCCGTGTCTAGCTTACCTTCAATAAAATCCAAATCTGACATCAATCTTATTAAAAATCCTAAATTTGTTCTCACACCAAGTACAACATATTCTGATAGAGCTCGACTCATCCTTTTTATAGCATCTTCTCTGTCATTGCCCCAGACAATTAATTTAGACAGCATTGGATCATAAAAAGTTGTTACTTCGTATCCATTATATAAAGAAGAGTCATCTCTCACCCCAGGACCTTGTGGAGATTTTACATAATTGATAATCCCAGGAGTTGGAAGGAAATTGTTGTCCGGATCTTCAGCGCATACTCTACATTCCATTGCATGACCTTTTCTTGATATATCTTCTTGTTTGAAACTTAATTTATTTCCACAAGCAATTGATATCATTTCCTTTACAATATCTATTCCTGTTATCATTTCTGTAATAGGATGCTCAACTTGAACTCTTGTATTCATTTCAAGAAAATAAAAATTCTCTTTTTGATCCATAATGAATTCAACTGTTCCAGCGCCATAATAAGATACTTCTTTTGCTAATTTTACTGCTATTTTTCCCATTTTTTTTCTGGTTTCTTCACTTACCCCAGGAGAAGGAGCTTCTTCTACAACTTTTTGATGTCTTCTTTGAATTGAACATTCTCTCTCAAATAAGTGAACAACATTGCCTTTTTTGTCGCCTAAAACTTGTATTTCTATATGTCTTGGTTCTTGAACAAACTTTTCAATAAAAACTGCATCATTATTGAAAGCAGACCTTGCTTCACTCTTTGCCATTCGCAAAGAACTTTCAAATTCGGATTCTTCATGAACTAGCCTCATGCCCTTTCCTCCACCACCAGCTGAAGCTTTAATCATTAAAGGAAAACCTATCTTTTTTGCTTCAGATAAGGCCTCACTATCGCTAACCTCTCCTTCAGTGCCCGGGACCAAAGGAACTTTTGCTGCTTTAGCAATTTCTCTTGAAGTTATTTTATCTCCCATTTTTTCTATAGAATCAGGACTTGGTCCTATAAAATCTATTTTTGCCCTTTCACATTGTTTTGCGAACTCAGCATTCTCTGATAAAAAACCATAGCCTGGATGAATAGCATCACACTTTGCTTTTTTTGCAACTTTTAAAATATTTTCACCTATTAAATAACTCTGACTTGGTAATGGTTTACCAATGTTGTAAGACTCATCCGATAAATTTACATGAAGAGAATTTTTGTCAGCATCTGAATAGACAGCCACAGTTTTAATTTCGAGCTCTTTGCATGCTCTTATTATTCTTACAGCAATTTCTCCTCGATTAGCAATTAGAATTTTTTTGTACATTAAGATTCTCCAAAATTATAGAGGTATTAATCCATGCTTTTTAGGCGGATTATTCTGTCTTTTCCCATCGAGCATTTCAAAAGCATTTATAACCTTTTTTCTCGTATCCTCAGGCAAAATTACATCGTCGATAAAACCTAAATTCGCTGCCCTGTAGGGATTAGCAAAAAGACTTTTATACTCTTCGACAAGTCTTTCTTTTTCGGCAACTGGATCATCTGAATTTTGAATTTCTTTTCTATTTACAATATTAACTGCTCCATCTGGACCCATAACAGCTATTTCAGCTGTTGGGAAAGCAAGATTGATATCACCTCTTATGTGCTTTGAAGACATAACATCATATGCTCCACCATAAGCTTTTCTAGTGATAACGGTTACTCGAGGGACTGTTGCTTCGCAGTACGCATAAAGTAGTTTGGCACCATGTAAGATAATCCCATTAAGCTCTTGATCAACACCAGGAAGAAATCCTGGTACGTCTACAAAAGTTAATAAGGGAATATTGAAGCAATCGCAAAATCTAACAAATCTTGCTCCTTTTATAGAGGATTCAATATCTAGTACTCCTGCAAGCACATTAGGTTGATTTCCTACAATACCAACTGTTTTTCCGTTTAGTCTAGCAAATCCAATAACTATATTGCCCGCATAGTTTTCAGCTACTTCAAAGAAATATTCATTATCTACTGTTGCTTTAATAACTTCTTTCATATCATAAGGCTTGTTTGGATTTACAGGGACAATATCTCTTAATTTGTCGACTTTTCTATCTATTGGATCATCGCATTTAATTTCAGGAGGGTCTTCCATGTTGTTCAATGGAAGAAAGCCTATTAGTTCTCTCAACAGACTCAAGCAATCTTCATCATTCTCGGCTGCGAACTGTGCTACGCCACTTTTTGTGCTATGAACTAGAGCTCCACCAAGATCTTCGGAACTTACTTCCTCATGAGTAACAGTCTTAATAACATCAGGTCCAGTTATAAACATATAGCTAGTATCTTTTACCATAGCAATGAAATCAGTCATGGCAGGAGAGTATACAGCTCCACCAGCACACGGACCCATAATAGCTGAAAGTTGTGGTACAACTCCAGAGGCTTGAACGTTTCTTAAAAATATTTCTGCATAACCTGCTAATCCTCTAATACCTTCTTGGATTCTTGCTCCACCAGAATCACAGAGCCCAATTACTGGGCACCCCACCTGAACAGCCATGTCCATAATTCTAGTAATCTTCCTAGCATGACCAAGTCCAAGCGCACCTCCAAAAACAGTAAAATCTTGGGAGTAAACAAAAACCTGTCTCCCGTCTATTTTTCCGTATCCTGTAACTACACCATCTCCCATAAACTTAGTTTTATCCATACCAAAATTATGGTTTTGGTGTTCTACAAATTTTCCTTGTTCGACAAAGGTGTCATTGTCTAAAAGAGCATGAATTCTTTCTCTGGCAGTTAACTTTCCTCGTTCGTGTTGTTTTTTAATTCTGTCAGGGCCCCCACCTTCCTCTGCCTTCTTAACTTTCTCTTCCAGGAACTCAATCTTCTGTTCCATAGTTTGATCTTTTTCCATTCTAGCCTCGCGAAATATTAATCCAAAAAATAAAAAATATATATATAAACGATATAAATTAAATAATAACTATAAAAATATAATCTAAAAGGATAAATTATCCAATATCAAATGTAATTGACTCTTTAAGTTGACTATTTTTTTACCATTATTTATAACAAAATCAGCGTTTTTTCTATTTTTTTCAACTTCTTTTTGCATATTTATCAAATTAACTGCACTTTTTTTGTCTAATGAGTCTCTCTTCATTATTCTTTCAACCAAAATTTTTTTTGGAGCATGAATATAGATTATCAGATCCAACAACTTACTCATCGACCCTTTTTTGGATAAGAGCGCTCCTTCAAATACAATTATTTTTTCTTTTCTGTTCACATTCTTTTGAAGAATTTTTTCAATGCTTTTAATTAATTCGGGATGAATTATTTTATTAAGTTGCATCCTTTTGTTTTTATTAGAAAAAACAAGAAGTCTTAATCTTTTTTTGTTGATTGTTAAGTTCTTGTTGAGTATAGATGAACCAAAGGTTTTTTTTACTTTTCTATATGAGGGGGTATTTTTTCTTAGTAATTTTTTTGCTTCAACATCAAGATCTATTGTCGGAATATTTCTTAATTTGAAAAATCTAATAGATTCGGATTTACCGCTTCCCATTAATCCACAAATCCCAATTGACAATATATTAAATAGTTTTTTCATAATAAAAGCTTTTTAATCCGTTTTAGAGTTAAATCTTTACCAAGAATCTGAATTAACTCATATATGCCAGGAGATACTTTGCTTCCTGTTAATGCAATTCTTATTGGCAATCCAATATCTTTAAATTTAATTGAATGCTCTGAAATAATATTCTCAAATAGTGCTTTGATATTTTCATGCGAAAAATCATTCAACAACTCCATTTTTTTGTATAGGTCGTCGATAATCTTTTCAGATGAAGGTTTATTTAAATCTTTAATTAATTTGCTATCGATTTCCAAATGTTCACTTTGACAAAATATTAGAGCTTCTTTTAACTCCAGAAGAGTTTTTGCTTTTTCTTTAGTTGTATTGATTGCCATTTCTACGTCAATATCTTTATAAAAACTAATATCCATTATCTTTTCTAACTCTTTACTGCTTAATTTTTTTATATGAGACGAATTAACCCAATCTAGTTTGTCTTTATCAAATATGGCAGGAGACTTATTCAAATTTTCTAAAGAAAATAAATTCATCATTTCATCCATACTAAATAATTCTTGATCTCCATGCGACCATCCCAACCTAGCCAAATAATTTACTATCGCTATAGGCAAATATCCTAAGTCTTTATATTTTTTAATTGATTCCGCACCATGTCTCTTGCTAAGTTTGCTTTTGTCTTTACCTAATATCATAGAAACATGAGTAAAAGAAGGAGGATTTCTTTTTATTGCCTTGAACAACAGTACTTGTTTCGCAGTATTAGCAAGATGATCTTCTCCCCTAATTACATTGGTAATATGCATCTCTGAATCATCAATTACCGATGCAAAATTATAAGTAGGAAATCCATCGCTCTTTATTATTACGAAATCATCTATATTCTCGGAGTCGATATTTATTTGACCTCTTAATGTATCAGTAAATGTTATTTTTTCCGAATCTGGAGCTTTGAACCTTATAACATAATCTCCATTTGAAGGATGATCCTTCCTATCTCTCCATATTCTAGGATATTTGTAGACCCTGTTTTCTTTAGTAGCTTCTTCTTTTAGTATTCTAATTTCTTCATTTGTTGTAAAACATTTATAAGCTAAATTTTCTTCTATAAGAACATTTGCAAAATTATTATAAATTTCAAGTCTACTAGATTGAATATGAGGTCCTTCATCCCAATCTATACCCAGCCATTTTAATGAACTAATTATTTCTTCTAAAGAATCAGCACTTGATCTCTCACGGTCAGTATCTTCAATTCTTAAAATCATTTTTCCTTTATTCTTCTTTGCATAAAGATAATTAAATATGGCAGTTCGTACTCCACCTAAATGAAGAGAACCGGTTGGGCTTGGTGCAAATCTTGTTACAACACTCATTTTAAATTAACTTAATTTATTCTATCATAACTATATAATATAAGTTATCTAATGAGTATTTTAGCAATAGATTTCGGTTTAAGTAAAATAGGTATAGCAGGAAGTGATGAATTAAATATTGCTAGTCATCCTATTAAATCTATAAGGAACAAATCCGACAATAGCCATATTGATGAGATACTAGCTATTATTGATGATCGTAAACCGAAACTCATATTAATTGGACTTCCATATAAGGATGATGGTAGGTTAAAAATACAGGATTATATTGAAGATTTTCATGATAATCTGAAGATAAAAACAAAAACTAAAATAGAGTTTTGGAATGAAAATTTTACCTCCAAAGAAGCAGATGAAATATTAATAAAGAAAATGAATGTTTCAAGAAAGAAAAGAAAAGAATACCAAGATATGTTGTCAGCATGTTTAATTATTGATAGCTATATAAGGAGTCTGCAATCCCATACTTAAAAACTAATTCCGGAAGGATAAATTATTTAATTAAAAACAAAAAGAACCGTCCCTACATTTTTTTTATTGGAGGTTTAGGAAGCACAATATCAAGTTGGGAAGATCAAATCAATTTATATGCAAAAGATTTTTCTTTGGTAGTTTTTGACAATCTCGGAAGTGGAAAAAGTGAAAAAACTAAAATCAACCTATCAATGGAAGCTTTCGCAGACAATTGTAATGAAATAATGACAAGATTAAAAATACCATCAGCTCACGTGATTGGTAAATCTATGGGAGGCATGATAGCACAGGTTTTTGCATCAAAGTTCCCGAGAAAAGTAAAAAAATTAGTTTTAGCGTGCACTTGTGCAACAAGAGATGAGGTAAGTAAAGAGATAATATCAATTTCAAAAAAAATGGCATCACAAGTTGGACTAAAAGAGATTTGGTTTAACGCTTTATTGCTAGGTTATTCCAGAAATTATATTGAAAGGAATTTTAAATTCTACAAAAATTCTATAATTTCAAATACCGAAGAAGAAGTCCAAGGTTATTTGAATCAGTGTAAAGCTATAGAAGGCTTGAACAATATTCATTATCTTAAAAAGATAAAGGCGAAAACTCTTATTATATATGGAAAAAATGACTTAATAGTACCGCCAAATAAATCGCTGGAGATGACTAAATATATCAAAAAATCGGAAGTAATCGGTTTTCCTGGTGGACATGGGTTTTGGAAGGAATATAAGTCTATTGTTAACAAAGAAGTTTTGGATTTTTTAATTAATTAGATTAAATTTATTACTAAAGTCCTAAAATGCTTGATGAAATATATATCCAATCATTATTAAAAAAAAGATTCAATTCTAGATCAAATAGTTTTTTGAATGGTATAGGAGATGATGCCGCTGTATGCAATTTACCAAGTGGTAAAATAGTTGTTTCTTGTGACTCACAAGTTGAAAATGTTCATTTCATTAAAAACAAATTTAAACCAGAAGAGATTTCTTTAAGAGCACTAGCAATTGCAGCTAGTGATATTTCTGCAATGGGTGGAAATCCAAAATTTTTTACAAACTCACTTTTTATTCCTAAAGGTACATCAAAAGAATTTATTAATAAAATTTTTACTGGGTTTAAAAAGGCATCAAAGAAATTCAATATTTTATTAATTGGTGGCAATGTATCTCGGTCTAATTCTTTCAAAATAGATATAACTGTTATAGGCGAATTGAATTCGAAAAAAAAGTACAAAGAAAGAGAGAAATGTAAAAAAGGTGATTATTTATATGTATCTGGAAATATAGGTGACGCAGCGCTTGGCTTAAAGATTCTTAAAGAAAAGCCATATTATCGATTTACAAATACACAGAAAAAATTGGTCAAGAAATATAAACAACCAAATCCACGAATAGAGCTAGGACTTTTTTTAGGTAAGTTAGACTATATTACATCAATGATTGACATAACTGATGGTTTATCGATAGACTTAAAACGACTTATTGGTTCAAGAAATAAAAAAAAACTTGGCGCTGTTCTTTTTTGGGATGATATACCAAAAGCTAAAGAAATAGAGAGACTAAAAAAAAGAAATGATTCTCTTGATTATGTCTTACATGGTGGAGATGATTATGAATTAATGTTTACAGTAGATAAAAGATTTTCACTTAAATTCGAAAGATTAGCTAAAGAAAAAAATTTTAAAGTTTCTAGGATTGGGGAAATTAATACAAGCAACAAGATAATTTTAAATATAGGAGGACAAAATAAAGTTTTAAAACCAAAAGGTTTTATACATAAATTTTAAATGAGCGAATATTATTTTTTTTTGATTTTAATGTTTGGTCTAATATTATTATCAGGTTTTTTTTCAATTACTGAAAGTTCTATATTTTCACTCCAACGATATCAGGTAGATTTGATAAAAAAGAAATCTTCTGTAGGTAAAATCTTGGAGGAATTTCTTAACAGCCCGGCACCTATTATTGCAACAATTTTGCTTGCGGATGAAATTCTTAATGTAACTATCACGAGTCTTATAACATCAAAATTAAACCAATTATTTGTAAACAAAATATCAGAAGAATTAATATCTATTGTCACTATTTTTATAGCTTCAATAATAATCCTTATTTTTTGTGAAATAATACCAAAAACTATAGGGGTTAAATTTTCTAGGAAGATCTCAACTATTGTTGCTCCTCCAATTTACTTTCTCAACAAACTACTTTTTCCATTAACATGGTTTTTTGATGGATTATCTAGGTTCTTAATAAAATTGGTAGCTTCAAATGAGAGTACGAATCTTCAAAAACAGAATCAATCAATAAAGAACATTCCTAGCCTTATTGATATAGGAGAAGATGAAGGGCTAGTAAAGAAAAGTGAAAGTAGAATAATAGACAACATTTTAAAATTGGAGACTATTAACCTAGTAAAAATATTGATTCCCGAACCGGATTTATTTTTACTTCCAAGTACTACAACAAGAGAAGAAGCCTTAAAAAAGATTAAAGATAAAGGGTTTTCCAGAATACCAATATATGAAGGAGATTCAGACAATATAATAGGAATACTTTATTCAAAAGATCTTCTTAACCATGATTCTTCGGAAATTTTTTCTATCCTTAGAGAACCTTATTTTGTCTTAGACAAGAAGAATGTATTTGAGTTACTAAGAGAATTACAAAGAATGAAACTACATATGGCTATAGTCATAGATGAATATGGACGGCTAGAAGGGATAGTTACACTTGAAGATATAATTGAGGAGATTTTTGGAGAAATAGAAGACGAAAAGGATATTGAAGAGAATAAGACAAGTTTTCTTAACAAAGTTTTGTACTTTGATGGCGGAACTAGAATTGCTGAATTCAACGATGCTTTCTTATACGGAGTCCTTAGATTTGGGGGCATTAGTAATATATCAAGTGAAATAACTAAATCATATATATCTGACGATTTAGGGGTTGAAACAATGGGGGGGTATGTCTTTACTCAACTTGGAAGATTGCCAAAAAAAGGAGAATTTATTTTAAAAGGAAACATTAAGCTTACGGTTCAAGAAGTTAAAGAAAACCGAATTACACTCATTTCAGCGGAGAGATTTGCTAATGATTAATTTAATTACTTTGCCAATAATTACTTTAGTCCTTTTATTCCTCCAAGCTATATTCGCAGGTTCTGAAATCTCACTTCTATCTTGCGATAAGGGAATAATAAGATCGAAAGCTGATCAAGGACTACCTTCAGCCCGATTAGTTATGAATTCTATAGATAAGATAGAAGAATATGTAGCAACGAGTCTGGTAGGAGAGAATCTATGTATTGTTATCAATACAGTCTTAGTTTCTTCTTTTATTGAAAAATCATACCCTCAATTCGATCCACATCTTTTGTCGGTTATTATCTTAACACCTTTAATAGTAATCTTTGGACAGGTTGTCCCTAAATCAATTTTCCAGAATCAGAGCAATGTCCTTGTTTTGAAGACGATATATTTTTCATTAATTTTTAGTTATTTGTTTAAACCTTTATTGTTTATAGTTAAATTTCTTACAGATATGATTGTAAAAATAATTGGAACTAGGAGCAAGCTAATCACCAGAGAAGAATTAATACATGTGCTAGAAACAGGATCTAAGCAGGAGACTTCTTCTAAACAATTTAGAGACAAAATACTAAATAAAATCTTTTTGTTTGATAAAATTACTGTTGCCGAGATTATGATTCCTATGAAGAAAGTTAAATTTATAGAGCCATCTAAAAAAATAATAGATGCAAAAGAGATAATTAAAAGCACAGGATACTCAAGATTGCCAGTTTATGATTCAATTAATAATTCAATTAAAGGAGTATTGCATGCTTTTTATTTGTTGGACGAAAAAGAAAACAATCCTATATATGATTATATTGACAAGTGTTTTTTTGTAGATAAAGACTATCTAGTATCTAAATTATTAGATGATTTGAAAGGAGCAAAGCTAAGCATGGCTATTGTTGGAGGGCCAGATAACCCTATGGGAATAGTAACAATAGAAGATATATTGGAGGAAGTGTTAGGAGAAATTGAGGATGAGCATGATTCATAGGTCTAATTGAATATTAATATTTTTTCGTTTAACATCAGAATATGAGCAGAAGTGCAAAAATAGAAAGAAAGACGAGTGAAGTAGACGTAGTAGTAAATCTTGATATAGACGGTACCGGCAAATATGATATTGATACCGGAGTACCTTTTTTTGACCATATGTTGGAACAGTTGTCTAAGCACGGATATTTTGATTTAAATATACGAGCAAAAGGTGATACAGAAATTGATTTTCACCATACAGTTGAAGATGTAGGGATTGCTATAGGTCAAGCTTTTGATAAAGCACTTGGAGATAGAAAATCGATAACTCGATATGGATCTAGCACCGTACCTTTTGATGAGACACTCTCTAATTCCCATATTGATTTAAGCGGAAGACCTTATTTTGTCTTTGATGTTAAGCTGGATAATTCAAAAGTAGGAGATTTTGATGTTGAATTAGCAAAAGAATTTTTTCAATCTCTAACGAATAACCTTAAAGCTAATATACATATCGAATTAAAATACGGAAGCAACAATCATCATATTATCGAATCAATCTTTAAATCGGTAGGCAAATCACTTGATGTGGCAACCAGCTTAGATTTGAGATCAAATTCAGTACCTTCAACAAAAGGCAATCTTTAATGATAGCAATAATAGACTACGGATTTGGCAATCTGCAATCTGTAAAAAAGGCTTTATCCTTACTTAATTATGAATCGGTAATTACAAGTTCTCCCGAAGTAATTAATTCCGCAAACTCAATTATTTTTCCAGGCGTTGGAGCATTTGGAGACTGTATTGCAAACTTGCATGAGAAGAATTTGTTTGAAACGCTGAAAAATTGTATTAAGGGAGGAAAGCCCTTTTTGGGTATATGCTTAGGATTGCAAATTCTTTTTGAGGGAAGCGATGAGAGTCCTCAAGCTGAAGGGTTATCTATTTTTAAGGGGAATATAGATAGAATTAATTTTAATCAAAACAAATTAAAGGTTCCTCATATGGGCTGGAATCAAATTGAAATTACTAAGAATTCTAATATTTTTCAAGGAGTTGAAAATTTATCTTGGCTATATTTTGTTCACTCTTATAAATTAAATATAGGCATTGATATTGCTGATTCTGTTTCTAACTATGGAGACAAGTTTGTTTCCTCGATTAGTTTTGAAAATATATACGCAACTCAGTTTCATCCAGAGAAAAGTAGCACGGTAGGATTACAAATTTTAGATAATTTTTCTAAAATTAGCTCATAAAAAGACTATTCAATAGACATATAATAGTAATAACTTCTCAAAACTCTTTTTACGTATCCATGGGTTTCTTTAAATGGAATGCTCTCTACGAGCTCATCATCATCAAGTCCTTCGAATCGAACTAGCCATTTTTTTACATTTGCAGGACCACCATTGTATGCAGCGATAGCTAAAAATAGATTGCCATCAAAATCGTCTATTAGTTTAGAGAGATAATAAGTTCCCAGCTTAATGTTTATATTGGAGTTGTAAGTAGATTGAGTAGTCTTAATTTTTAATTCTTTTTTTATTTTCTCTGCAGTAGCTGGCATTAACTGCATTAATCCCATTGCACCTACTCTTGAAGTAGCGCTAGGGTCAAATAAACTTTCTTCTCTAATTAGTCCTAAAATTAAATTCTTGTTAACTCCAAAGTTTTCAGAGTTAGTTTTAATTTTACGAGTGAACGCTTTTGGATATCTATATTGGGTTTTGGATGGATATGAATAAGATAACCTTACAAGCATATTAAATTCCTTGATTGATTCTAAAGCATTAAAATAATCTGAAAAATTTGTACTATTTATTCTTTTCTTTATATAACTACTTACTTCTCTTCGGGATTTATTGTTAGCCTTTGAAAGACGCAGTAATTTGATTTGATCTTTCAACTTATTGCTTATTCCTTTGGATAATAGATATTCTTCTTTACTTTTTGGTTTGATACCTAATTTAATTGAAGCTAGATATGGATAATACCCAACTTTGTAATTATCAAAAAGTTTAGTAAAAATATTTCTCGCTCTTTGAATATCGCCAATTTTTTCTAAAGATCTTGCTTTCCAATAAAGACCTTTTGCTTGATAATAAATCTTGTCTGAGCGTTCCAATGTTGAAAAATAATTAATAGCTTGTTCATAATTTTCTAGCATGTATTCAGACCATCCCATGCCCCAGAAAGCATCATTTAAATAGTCTTGCGATTTCGTCTTTATAAGCCATTCGTATACCCCTTTTGATTTTGTATGATTCTTATCTAAAGTGAATAATCTTGCAGCCAAGTAGGCAGCATCTTTATTTTTACTGAAATTCGGATATTTCTTCAAAATTAATTGCAAATTATTAGCAATAATTGAGTTATCTTTTGACATCTTTAAATCATCTAGAGAGAGTTGATATAGCGCTTCAGCCTTTGCTTCTAAATCTTTTGAGTCCGAGCCAGTTGAACTAAAATCCCCCTTGGATATGGCAATCAGAAGGATTCTTCCCTCTTTTCTTTGTTTTTTTCTAAGTTTGATTATTGCCTGCTTAATTTTTATATCAGGAGAATTTATTTTTTTCGCTTCTAAAATAAATTGACTATACATTCTCTTTTTAAATAGAGAGTTTAATCTCGAAATCGAATCCTTTTGTTTTATTTCTTTTTTTAATTTTTTTGAAAGAGAAGATACTTTTTTACTTACTAGTTTTGATCTATACGAAGGATTCTTAATCCAAATCTCTTTGAATAATCTAAATGCTTTGTCCTCATCGCCAAGCTTCTCCGAGTTTCTCGCAAGGATATATTTAAATTTCATCTTATCGGTAGAATCTAACTTATACCTTTCACGTATTTTTTTCAGATGTGTACGTAGAATAGTATAGGACTTTTTTGCATACATTCTTTCTGCTTCAATAAGCTGAACTTTTGGCATTAAAATCGAATCGTTGTGATTAAATTCAAATTTTCTAATCTCATTTTTAATTTGTTTTAATTTTAATTCTCTATACGAAAGAAGTTTTATCTTTCTATATAGAAGAAAATCCTCAATATCTTTATATTTAGAAAGTTTATTCAAACTCTCAATTGCCATTTTATAGTTCTTATTTTTTTCGTAACAATAAGAGTTGTAAAGATGATTCTTGCTGTTGCCACATGAAGTATCAGCAATTCCACTAGAAGTAATTAACAAGAATATAATTAATAAATATTTCTTCATCTAACTTATACTTTTTAATTTATCCCCTATTCTAAGAAATGTGATTGTAGAAATAAATATTGCTAAGCAAGGAAAAATTATTAAATGAGGATAGCTTCTTATTCCCTCCCATGCGTTGTTTGCCATTAAGCCCCAGCTTACATTTGGTGGTGATATCCCTAGACCTAAAAAGCTGAGTGTCGATTCAGCTAAAATTACCGAAGGTATTGTAAATGTAAATGTAACAACTAGAGGTGCAACAATGTTTGGTAGCATGTCTTTCATTATAATACGCATATCACTAAATCCCATAACTTTTGAACTTAATATGAATGGCCGATTCTTGAGTTCCAATACTGTTGCTCTGGATATTCGCGCTACCCTCATCCAGCTTAATAGAGATAAAGCTATTGTGATTCCCAATATTCCTTTGCCAAAAATCAGAACAAAAATTGATATTAGAAGTAAATCTGGAATAGAATAAAAAACATCGACAATTTTCATTAAGGCTTCATCCAGTATTCCACCCTTAATTCCCGATATCGAACCATACAAAGTTCCAAAAACTAGTGCTATAAGAGATGTAAATACAGCAATAGATATCGATATCCTCGTTCCAAAGATTACTCTGCTTAAAATATCTCTTCCTAGTTCGTCGGTGCCAAATAGATGCTGAGACGATGGAGTTTGTAAAATATTATCAAAATCTGATTTTGTAGGAGAATAAGGAGCAAAGTATTCGGGAATCAATGAAAACAGGAAAAGAACAAATAGTATTAATACAAAAAATAAATTACTTATTGTATTCAGCTTCAACAACTGTTTTTATTCCTCCTCTTACATTAAAATCCGCAGTGATATAGGCGTGTTTTGGTTTGCAAGCCTCAACAAAATCGTCCAATATTTTATTTGCAACATGTTCATGAAATTCACCTAGATTTCTATAAGAAAACATATACAACTTAAACGACTTTAGTTCTATACAAAGTTTGTTAGGTATATATGTAATCTTGATTGTTCCAAAATCTGGTTGACCAGTTTTAGGACATAATGAAGTAAATTCAGGACAAGTTATATTAATTGTATAGTCTCGACCCTTTACTTTATTAGGGAAAGTCTCTAGTTTACTCATTAAGTAATTTTAAACAAGTAATTATTAAGCTCAAGCATAATAAAATTAATTAAATCTTTGATAATAGCTTTTTAGATTGGCTAATCATTTTTCTTACATTAGACTTTGAGGTTCCACCGTATGATTTCTTTGATTCCACTGAAGAATTAATTGAAATAAATTTATATATATCTTGTTCAATCAATTTAGAAAATTTTTTAAAATCCTGAAGACTTACCTCTGTGAGTTTTAAATTTCTTTTTTCACAATAGGAGACTATTTTCCCGGTAATTCTATGTGCTTCTCTGAAAGGAATATCTTTTTTAGTTAAATAGTCTGCCAAATCTGTGGCTGTAAGATAGCCTAAATCTAGGCTTCTAACTATTGATTCAGGATTGAATTTAATCGAAGTCAAAATTTCACTAAACATTTCAACGCATTCATTTGTTGTTTTTAGAGATACAAAAAGAGGAGATTTGTCTTCTTGAAGGTCTCTATTGTATGTCAAAGGAAGGCCTTTTAGGTTGGTTAATAAGTTCATTAGATTTCCATACGTCAAGCCAGTCCTTCCTCTTATTAGCTCAAGAATATCAGGATTCTTCTTTTGAGGCATAATGCTCGAGCCAGTTGTATATTGATCGTCAATATCTATAAATCCAAATTCTGAGCTATGCCAGATAACTAAATCTTCAGAGAATCTGGAAAGATGCATCATTGTCATTGCACAACAATATATTGCGTCTACTATAAAATCTCTATCGCTTACTGAATCAAGACTGTTCCTTGTTGGCGCTCTAAACCCCAGCTTTTTTGTTGTATAGAGCCTGTCTATTTTAAAAGATGTTCCAGCACCTGCACAGGAACCCAAAGGGTTCTCGTCTATTCTATAAAGTGCATTGTTGATTCTATCCAAATCTCTTTTAAACATTTCAAAGAAAGCCAATAAATAATGTGACAACAAAATAGGTTGGGCACTTTGAAGATGAGTGTAGAAAGGAAAAATTAAATCTATATTAATTTCAGACTTTTTTAAAATTTTCTTTTCTAAAGATATAATGTTTTTTTTAAGTAAACTTAAATTGTCTTTAGTAAATAATTTTACATCTGTAACAACCTGATCATTTCTGCTTCTCGCTGTGTGGACTTTTTTTCCAACATTTCCTATTTTTTTTGTAATAGCGTCTTCTATGTTCATATGAACATCTTCAAGCTCAACTTTAAAATTAAAGTTATTTTTATCAATCTGTCTTTTTACTTGATTTAATGCTTTAATGATTTTTGTTTTATCTTTTGAGGAAATTATCTTGTTTTTTGATAGCATCTCTACATGAGCAATAGAGCCTTTGATGTCATAAGCGTACAAATCTTTATCTACTTCCAACGAGGATGTAAAAATTTCAACTTTTTCATTATTCCCTTTCTTAAATCTTCCGCCCCAAATTTTTTTACTCATTTGAAGAATATAAAATATATATACTTCTAAAACAAATACCTATGGGAAAATTATTAGTCTTTTGTTAAATGAATAGTTTTTGTAGGATAGGCGAAATCAAGACCTTCTTTCTTAAAAACCTCAAAGATTTTTAGCCTTATATTGTGATTAACTTCAATGTATTGAGGATAGTCAGGACTTAATACATCATAAACAAGTTCATAATTTAAGGAGAAATCAGCAAATTCAACAAAACTAGCTCTTACATAATTAGCATTGTCGGCTTCATCTACTATCTTTTCCAAGATATCTCGAACTTGGCTTAACTGTTCATAGCTAGTTTCATATACTAGGCCCAACATTATAGTTGTCCTTCTTTTTTGCATCCTTTGTTTTTCGAAATTACGAAGTCTACTATTTAATAAATCAGAATTTGATATGATAATCTCTTCACCAGTTAGACTTTCAATTTTAGTGCTTTTAATACCAATAGATTTTACAGTTCCCATATAGTTATCAACAACAATATAGTCTCCTATGGCAATTGGTTTATCGATCATTATTGTTAGAGATGCAAACAAATCTCCTAGGATACTTTGCGCTGCTAAGGCAATTGCGAGGCCTCCTATTCCTAGCCCTGCTACTAAGGCAGTAATATCAACACCTAGGTTGTCTAAAGCTAGCATTAAGAAAATTAGCCATATAGCAAACTTAGTAATAGCAGACACTCCATTAATTGCTGTTACACCATGCATGTCTTGTTTATCTGTCTTTATATTTTTGTATTTGGAAAAAAGTTTATTAGCTAGAATAATCGCCCATTTGGTTAATTGCCAAAAGACGACCAATAAAAAAACCGTATCTATTGTTTCTGATATATATTTACCAAGGAAGATTATCTTAGATGTAATAAAAATAGAGAAAATAAGGATAAAAATCGGCGATATAGATGAAAAAATTTCATATATATAGTCATCGATATTATTAGTTGTTTTTTGAGATAATTTGAAGAGCCTTTTTTCTACAAAATGCTTTATAAATCTCATGAATAAAAATAGGGCTACACTTAATACAAGTGTTGCTACCCATATTTCGATTAGATTATCAAGCAGGATTAAATCAGATAAATCTTTATTCCAGAATCTCATACAATTTATATTATATCAAAATGAATATATTTAAAATAATTGGTTAGTCTTGTATTAATATGGAAACATATCGTAATCATATTAAGATAAAGTCAAAAAATTTACGTGTTCTAGTAACAGGAGCCACAGGTTATATTGGTGGGAGGTTGATACCAAGACTCTTGGAGAAGGATATTAGAGTTAGAGTGCTTGTAAGAGATCCTGACAAAATTAAAAATAAAGCTTGGTATAAAAATGTTGAAGTATTTAAAGGAGATTTGACAAATCTTGAATCAATAAAAAATTTATCTGAAGGAATAGACCAAGCATTTTATTTGATACATTCTATGGCACATTCAGAAGACTATATAAGATTAGATAGGTTAGCAGCACTAAACTTTATTTCTGTTTCAAAAAATATTCAACATGTAATTTACTTGGGAGGAATATCCCCAAAAGATGGTAAAAATATCTCTAATCATTTAAAAAGCCGTATTGAAGTAGGAAATCTACTTAGTTCAGCACTTCCTACTACAGAATTTCGTGCTGGACCAATAATAGGGTCAGGCTCAGCTTCTTTTGAAATGCTCAGGCATTTATGTGAGAAATTGCCAATTATGATTGCACCTAAGTGGATTCACAATTACGTAAGACCAGTAAGTATAAGAGATGTATTAAAATATCTGGTTTTGGCAATTGATAAACTACCGCTTAAGAAAATTGATATTGGAACGGAACCAATGACTTTTAAAGATATGATGCTTCAATATTGCAAATACAGAAATCTAAAAAGAATTATAATAACAGTGCCTATACTGGCCCCTGGCTTAGCGGCTAGGTGGGTAGGGCTAGTCACGCCAATTACAAATTTACTTGCAGTTCCTATAGTGAAAGGAATTGTAAATAATCTTTTAGGAGACACTTCCTTGTCTCGCTCAATGTTCCCCGAGGTCAGTGTGCTTAATTATAAAGACTCTATGAAGTCTGCATTTAATAAAACTAAAAGCGAATATGTGGAAACTTCTTGGAATCAACACGATATAAAACCTGGTTACAGTTTCTTTGAACACAAAGGAAGATTCGAAGAGGTTAGGATTAACGAAGTAAAATCTACACCTGATAATCTTTTCAAAGTATTTAAGTCGCTAGGCGGTAGTAATGGATGGTTGGCATTTAATCCATTGTGGACTATTAGAAAAATTATTGACCGTATACTCGGAGGAAAGATGCTCGAAGAACCAAAAAGAGAGAATATTGAAGAAGGTGATTTGTTTGATTGTTTTCAGATAGAAAAATACGAAGAAGGGCGGAAAATGCTCATGAAAATAATCTTGAAAACTCCTGGGAATGCATGGTTAAAACTAGAAGCGGTGCCACAAAACGATAAGACTTTTTTGGTGCTCTCCGCGATTTTCGAACCAAAAGGATTTTGGGGTTATGTATACTGGTATTCGATCTTCCCGCTGCATAAATTAATCTTTGATGAGTTGATAAGAAAGTTGGTTTTAAAAGCAGAACATACCTAAATATTCTAAATCATTGATTTTTATTTTTTTAAAATTTTCCTTGACTACTACTATATATAGTGGTTTAATGAGAAAGTAATCACAATATATTGATAATTTAGTCTTTTAAAGCAGTTATTTTTGGTGATTATACCTTGGGGCGAAGAAGAGTTGAAAATACCCCCTTTTGCACCCCGTTAGCTCTTCTTTGCCTCTAAAGTGTTAATTCAGATTTGGAGGAATACACTATGAATCAGATAGATGAAATACTTGTTGTTAAGAGATCCGGAGATGTAGTAGATTTTGATTCTAAGCGAATACATAATGCAATAACTGCAGCGGTTAAAGCCGGAGAAGAAAACTTTGAAGAGTCCAAAATACAAGAAGTTGTTGCTTCAATAGAAGATGAAATTTTTTCTAGATTTATAGATTTTTATCCAAACGTCGAAAACATCCAAGATATAGTTGAGAAACATCTTATACGGGCCGATATGTTTAATGTTGCTCGTAGATATATTATTTATAGAGCAGAAAGAACAAAAGAACGTGAAGTACTAAAAGAAAAAATTTCTCAGAAAGCTGAATTAGGCAAATTAAAGATTAGAAAAAAAGATGGTACAACTGTTTTATTTAATCCTCAAAAAGTTAGAAAGACAGCCGCATTAGCGTGTGCAAAATATTCCAATACAACATCCCCAGATATCATTGTTAAAGAATTAACAAGAAATATATTCGATGGAGCATCGACATCTGACATAGAAAGAGCTCTGATTCTTTCATCTACTGCTTTTATTGAAAACGATCCAGACTACGGAAAAGTTTCTGCTAGTTTGTTTCTACAGAGACTATACAAAGAGGCTATGAAAGTGTCTATAAATGAAGATTCAGTCTATGAAGAATATAAAAGAACTTTTATTGAAGGAATTAAGTTTGGTGTCGAAAATGAATATCTAGACAAAAGACTTCTTGATTTTGATTTGGAGAAATTGAGTAATTCTTTAGAAGTTGATAGAGATAATCTTTTTCAATTTATTGGTATCCAAACATTATATGAAAGATATCTACTTAAGCATGAAGATATAAGATTTGAATTACCTCAATCATTTTGGATGAGAGTAGCAATGGGCGTTTCTATTAACGAGGATGATAAAGAATCGAAAACTTTAGAGTTCTACAATGCTCTCTCAAAAATGGAGTTTGTTTCCTCTACCCCAACATTATTTCATTCCGGAACACCACATCCACAACTTAGCTCCTGTTATCTCACAACTGTAAAGGATGATTTATCTCATATTTTTAAATGTGTTGGCGATAATGCTCAACTTTCAAAATGGTCAGGAGGCTTAGGAAATGATTGGACAAACATTCGAGCAACTGGATCAAGAATTAACAGTACCAATGTCGACAGCCAGGGAGTAATTCCTTTTTTAAAAATCGCAAATGATGTAACCGTTGCTATTAATAGAAGCGGGAAAAGAAGAGGGGCTACGTGCGCATACTTAGAAACATGGCATTTAGATATAGAAGACTTTCTAGATTTAAGAAGAAACACAGGAGACGATAGACGAAGAACTCATGACATGAATACAGCAAATTGGATACCAGACTTATTTATGAAAAGGGTGATTGAAGAAAAAGAGTGGACTCTGTTTTCTCCAGAAGAAGTTATAGATCTCCATGATTTACATGGAAGTAAATTTGAAGAAGCCTATGAAAGATATGAATCTTTAATTGATCAAGGAAAGATTAAGAAATTTAAGAAGATCCATGCACCAGAGCTTTGGAAAAAAATGCTAACCAGAATATTCGAAACAGGACATCCTTGGATAACTTTTAAGGATGCTTGCAATGTTAGATCTCCACAAGATCATGTTGGTACTGTACATAGTTCTAATCTTTGCACTGAAATAACATTAAATACCTCTGCAGACGAAACAGCTGTGTGCAATCTAGGCTCAATCAATCTTGAAAAGCATGTTAATGAGGACAAAAAGTTAGATAGAGAATTATTAGAAAAAACCGTTAAAACTGCCATTAGAATGCTTGATAATGTAATTGATTTGAATTTTTACCCAACAATAGAGGCAAAAAATTCAAATTTCAAACATAGACCAATAGGACTAGGAATAATGGGTTTGCAAGACGCATTATTTAAAATAGATTTACCCTTTGAATCCCCCAAATCTCTTAACTTCTCAGATCAACTCCTTGAGTTCATTTCATATAACGCTATTCTTGCATCTTCTAATTTATCAAAAGAGCGGGGTTCTTATGAATCATTTAAAGGATCAAAATGGGATAGAGGCATTTTCCCACTAGATACGCTTTCATTATTAGAGGAAGAAAGAAAAGATACAATTGAAATAAATAAGATTACTTCTCTCGACTGGAACAAACTTAAAAAGCAAGTGAAGAAACATGGAATGAGAAATTCTAACACAATGGCAATTGCTCCTACAGCAACAATATCGAATATAGCCGGTTGTTTTCCTTGTATAGAGCCAATTTACAAAAATATATATGTAAAATCTAACATTAGTGGAGAGTTTACAGTTGTGAATTCATATTTAGTTGATGACCTAAAGAAACTAAACCTCTGGTCTCAAGATATGTTAGAGAAAATAAAGTACTTTGATGGCAATCTTGATCAGATAGAAGAAATACCTGAAAATTTAAAAGATAAATACAAAGAGGCTTTTTCAATAGATCCAATCACTTTACTGAAACATACTGCAGTTAGAGGTAAATGGATTGATCAGAGCCAGTCTCATAATATTTTCATGCAAGGAGTTTC
Source organism: Thermodesulfobacteriota bacterium (assembly GCA_036340075.1). Classification (GTDB taxonomy): domain Bacteria; phylum Desulfobacterota_D; class UBA1144; order UBA1144; family UBA1144; genus JAYYZJ01. The sequence continues at coordinate 138,083 of JAYYZJ010000012.1, forward strand.
AGGAAAACTTCTTAGTGAAATTTATATTAATGCATGGAAGCTGGGATTGAAGACAACTTATTATTTACGAACATTAGCAGCTACACAAATTGAAAAATCTACCTTGGATGCAAATAAGTATGGTTATACTCAAAAAAGAGAATATAAAAAGATTGAAGACAAAACAGAAGAAGATACAGTAAAAGAAGAAAAATCAGCAAATGATGTAACAGTCTGCAGCTTGATGGATCCAGACTGTGAAGCATGTCAATAATAAGGAGAAAAGACTATGTCTATTTTAAGTAATGATTCAAAAACAGATCCTAACAAAATCTTGCCAATGACCTATATGTGGGCCAGAGAGCATTATAAAAATGGTGTTGCAAACAACTGGACCCCAGAAGAAATTTCTATGCAAAAAGATGTTGAACAGTGGAAATCAAAAGAGGTTTTGTCAGAGACGGAAAGAAGAATGATTCTATGGAACCTAGGATTCTTTTCCACTGCAGAGTCTCTTACTGCCAACAATATTGTTTTGACTGTGTACAAACATGTTACAAATCCAGAAGCGCGACAGTATTTGCTTAGACAAGCATATGAAGAAGCTGTACATACTGATACTTTTATTTATTGTTGCGATAGTTTAGGTCTTGATCCTGATTATATTTACAACATGTATGAAACTATACCTTCGATAAAAGAGAAAGATGATTTTGTAGTAAGTCTAACAAAATCGATTATGGATCCAAATTTTGAAATAAAATCAAATGAAGATATCCAAAAATACTTGCATGATATCGTAGGGTATTACGTAATAATGGAAGGAATATTCTTTTATGCTGGATTCGCAATGATGTTAGCACTAAAAAGACAGAATAAAATGATTGGCATAGGAGAACAGTTTGAATATATAATGAGAGACGAAAGCATTCATCTAGCTTTTGGATGCGATTTGATTAATACCATAAAGGAAGAAAATCCAGTGATTTGGACTGAAGATTTCAAAAAGAAAATTTCTGATTTAATTGTTAAGGCTGTGGATTTTGAAAAACAATATGCGTATGATGCTTGCCCTGAAGGTTTACTTGGCATTAACCCAGATCAATTTTCTCAATATGTTGAATATATTGCTGATAGACGACTCGAGCGTATAGATTTACCAAGAGTTTATGATACAGAAAACCCGTTCCCTTGGATGTCTCAAGCTGTTGATTTATCTAAGGAAAAGAACTTCTTCGAAACTAGAGTAACAGAGTATCAAACTGCCGGTTCTCTAGAATGGGACTAGAAGTTCACTAATCTATCCAGCTAAGCTATTTTTTAAAAGGATCTTCAATCTCAGGATGCCAATTTGCAAAATGGTTTTTGTGAGCTTCTGTATAAGCCCCTTTTGGATAAAATTTGTCATAGAAATCCAAATCAATATGATGATTCTGAACCATCATTCTACAATACATAGCATCTGAGAATGCTGGAAATCTTCCGTAAGTTTCATATAAATAAGTGCAAATATCTTTAACTATTTCTATTTCTTTTTTTGAAGGTCTAGGAGTATCTTTTAAAACCCCAGTAGGATCTTTATAAGGCATAAATTTTTCTTCCCAATTTGACCATTTCATATCATTAAAAGCTTCAACGGCTTCATTCATATTAGAATAGTATGGAGGTGAATAAGCTTCAAAAAGCTTGTCTAGCCCTACAGGAGCTTTCGATACAGCTTCACCCCAATCTTGATCATTAGCTTCAATACATGTAAATCCTAATCCTTTATAATTGTCATCTGCTCCTAACATATAACGACTCTGAAATCCGCTAAACATCCAACCACCAAGCCCCAATATTTGTTGAGTGAGTGCTACATTTTGACAAAACATTGGTTGTTCAGCTATATAGCCGTTTGCGAATCTGAGCTCAGCTTCGATTAGAGGTACAGGCTTACTTGTATCAATATAGCCATCATTGATCCATTTCTGTGTACCAGCTGGCTGCATTTTTTTTAATTCATCAATAAAATGAAATCTATGACCATCACGCATATAGAAGAATAGGATATTAATTAAACCCGCACTTAAATCAGTTACAGGCATCATGAGTGTTGTTCCAGGCTTATTTACGCTCCACGTATTATGAATAGCGAGACCAGGAGGTACAGGAGGCAGATCTGCCCTTCCATCGTGAATTTTAATCCTTGATGCTTTAAATAATTCAATAATTTTTTCGATTTTTTTCTCTCTAGTAAGACCTTCTATCCCTTTCAGGTCCGAGGGAAGTTGATCGTGTAACTTAACTAGGTAAAGACCATCGTCATTTGTATAAAAAAGTTCTGTTCTATGAATATCACCTAAGGAAGCAATAGTTTTGCTCATAAATTTAACTTCTAGGTCAAGACCTTTATGAGGGGGAAAATCAGAAAGATTTATATTTTTAATACCTAAGCCATTCCAAACAAGTATCGCTTCTTCAATTTCACTCAAAGGGATGGGCTTATGAGATGATTTAAATTTTAAAGGACCTTCGTCTATCTCTCCACCCATGGCAAATCTTCTAGATCTTCTTTCATATAGCGCGTCTAAAAATGTATAACCTACAGCTTGATTAACACCGGGCGGAAACTTTGACATATCTTTATTTTAACTCAAAATAATCATTGCATATAAAAAGTTTTTATGAAAAATTTGCTACTAGATTTATTAAAAAAAGAATCAATCCTAAAGGGAGAATTTGTACTGTCATCAGGAGAAAAGAGTGATTACTATATTGATGCTAGGATTAGCACTCTTTCTTCTGTTTCTTTAGGCTATATTGCAGATATTTTTTACAACCAAATCTTAGATTGTAATCTAAATATAGTAGGAGGCCCTTCGATAGGTGCTGACCCAATAGTAGGTGCAATTCTACAAAAAGCATCATTAGATCATAATTCCTTCAAAGGATTTCTTGTGAGATCCAGCGATAAAGAACATGGTACAAAGAAAAGAATCGAAGGACCAGACATATCAAACCAGAAAGTTGTAATAGTGGAAGATGTAGTTTCCACTGGTGGATCTATATTGAGAACGATAGATCATTTAGAAGAAATTAATTGCGAGGTTGTATTAATACTATCTATAGTTGATAGAGAAATGGGAGCGATTGAGAAGTTCCTAAAAAAGGAAATAGATTACAATCCTATATTTAAAATTTCAGAATTACTTTAGGTTCGTATACCAGAAAATCTTTTCTTAAAATCAACAAAAGCTAGATAAAGGGATGGTATGAGAACAAGAGTAATTAAAGTTGCGAAGGCTAGGCCAACACCTAGAGAGATTGCCATTGGAGCCAAGTAAGCAGCCTCTCCTCTAGTTTGAAACATTAATGTTGCTAAGCCTCCAAATGTCGTTAGTGTAGTTAAAATTATTGCTCTAAATCTATTTTTTGCTGAATAAAATACTGAGAAGCCGAATCCATTTTTACTTGCGCTTTTATTAATGAAATTCATCAATATTAAACTATCATTAACAACTACGCCAAGAAGAGCGACTACTCCTATCAAACCTGTTATAGATATAGGATCACCACGTAACAATATTCCTACTGTTACTCCAATGATTGTAAAAGGGAGCACAGACATTATTAGTATCGGTTGAATGTAAGATCTTAGAATAGTAGCTAGTATCAAGTAGATTAACAAAATAGAAATTATAGATGCTCTCTTTACGCTTTCCAGTGATTCTCTAGTGTCTTGTTCTTCACCTGCTAGGACAAGTTTGTAGTCAGGATAATTATTGTCTATTGTTTTGTAGAATTTTAATGCGCTATTAATTACTTCTCTTGGTGTAGTAATATCTTCATCAATCTCTGCAGTAACACTTGCAGCTCTTTGTCTATTGTATCTAGAAATTCCTAATAGATTGGAGCTTATCTCAGCTTTGGAAAAATTCGAAATAGGTACGAATTCTCCTCTAGAATTAACAACTAGATGGTTTGAAATATTTTCAATAGATTGTTTTTCCCACTGGTTTTCTATTTTTAATTTTATTTTTGCTTCTTCATCATTTACACGTGTGTTATCTATCTCAATTCCATCAATCAACAATCTTATTTCTTTCCCTACCGTTCTTGTATCTACTCCATACATTGCTGCTTTTTGTTCATCAATTTTCAAACTTAATCTAGGTTTTCCAAAAGTTAGATTGTCGCTTACACCATAAACACCTTTTTTTGATCTAAGGAAAGCTTTTAGTTCTTTGCTGATTTCATTTAATATTAGTGTGTCATCACCTATGATCCTTATATCAAGATCCTTACCTTTTGGTGGCCCAGTAGTTTGTACAAATTCTATACTTGCAGGGCCGACAATCTCTTCACCAACAATCTTCTGAATCTTTTTCATAGACTCTAATCCATTTGTATCTCTTTCTTCAAAGTCATGAAATTGAACTAATACATTAGATATGTGGTCTCCATATTGAGGAGGTTTTTTGGAGAAATCTACGCCCAAAGTAGTCAAATAATTCTTTAATAATTTTGGAGAAGTATTCCTTTTTACAATTTCTTCAACTTGAGATGCTTTCTCGGCAGTTAAATTTAGGCTGTAATTTGATGAATTTTGAATTTTTATTAAGTATTGATTGATATCTGATGAATACAAAAGAACAAAGGGAATCTTTAATAGTATAAAAGTGGTTAATAATAGCAATCCAAAAGAAAGCGCTAGGACTTTATATTTCATTCTTAGGCAAGCTATTAGAATTCTTAAATATTTCCTTCTTAACTTTTCGAACTGTTGTACAAAAAATCCCGTATCCTTAGTCACTCTTACAAAATCTGCACAATGAGATGGTAATATTGTTAATGCTTCTACCAAGGAAAAAACTAAAGCAAATATTGCAACCTGAGGAATTATCGATAGAAAAATCCCTAATGTACCCTCTGCAAGAAGAATGGGAAACAATGAGGCAATATTTGTCATTATTGTAGCAATAACTGGCCATGCTACTTCCTTGGCACCTTTTGAAGCTGCCTCTTTGGGTGGGAGGCCCTTTTGAATATATCTTTTAACATTTTCTACTACTATAATTGCATCATCAACAACTATCCCCAGAACCATTATTAAGCCAAACATTGTGATTACGTTTAAAGATTCGCCAGTGTACTGCATAAGAATAAAAGCTCCAAAAAAGGCAACAGGAAGCCCTAGTGCAGCAAGAAACGCAGATCTATAATCAAGAAACATTGATAGTATTAACAAGACTGCGATGATTCCATAAATTCCAGTCTTAACCATTGAATCAAAACGTCCTTTAACCCAATAAGAGGAGTCGTTAGAAACAAAAACCTCTATACCATCAGGGAGTGTTTTCTTGAAGTTTTTAATAACATCTTTTATTTTTTCTACTGTTTCTATTGCATCCTTATTCTTTTGTTTTTCTATCCAAAAAGATATTGAGGCAAAACCATTAATTCTTGATAGTGTCATATCTTCTTCTTGGCCAAGCTCAATTCTTGCAATATCTTTTAGTATCATAGGCATTTTATTAATTTTTTTATTTAATGGGATACCTTCTAATTCATAAATACTTTCAATTTTACCTTTGGTCCTAATTGTATATTCTTGATTACCAAGCTCTAAGGCACCCGCAGGAAGATCTATATTTCTCGATTTTATAGAATCGATTACTTCATTTATATTTATGTTGTATTGGAGTAATTTTTTCTGATCAATATAAATCCAAAAAACCAATTCTCCATATCCAGACTCTATTAAGCTTTCAATAGAACCTAATCTTTCAAGCTTGTCTTTTAAGCGCTTTGCGTAAAACCTCAATTCATTCTTGTCGCCATTGCTTCCTATAGAAACATTAATTAAGGGAGCACTACCTTTTACATCTTTTATTATTGGATCATCTATATCATCAGGTAAGTCATTTTTAATTTGTGAAATTTCAGACCTTATTTCTTGAGCTATTTCTTCAGTGTCTTCATCTGCAAATAGTTCTGCAATAATAAATGAACGAGATTCAGATGATTGAGACTTTATATTTTTTATTCCAGAAATGCTAGAGATTTTATCTTCAATGGGAATGGTAATTAATTTTTCCACATCTTCTGCCGTGGAGTTTTCATGTATTGTCAATATTGTTACTTTCTCGAAACCAACGGATGGAAAAAGTTCTTTTGGTAAATTAAAACCAACGTAAAGGCCAAAAATTATTATTGTTGCCATTAATAGGTTAGAAAAAACTGGATTTTTTATTGAATAGTCAATAAGTTTCATTAATTATTTGATTACCTTAACCTTGTTGCCATCTTCAAGCCCAGAATAGCCTTCTACTATTATTCTAGTAAGTTCAGGGATACTTTCCGATTCCACTATAGATTCATTACTATTCAATAGTATTGGTTTTACATTAATCTTTTTTGCTTTTCCGTTAGTTTCTATAAAAATAAAAGATTTACTACCCTCATTTAAAATAGCTTTACTAGGAATTGCTATGTAGTTCTCAAATTTTTCTATTTCTATTTCAATTTCTATAACTTCTCCTGGTATAAACTTATCGCTAGAATTGTCTATCTTAAATTCAAGCACATAAGTAACAGTCTCTTTGTCAATCTTTCTACTAATTCCTATAATTTCGGGACTGAATGTTTCATCTTCTTTTATTGCTTGTATGATTTTCGAAGATCGCAGAATCTTTCTTGCATTATCCGAACTCAATTTAGATTTACCTATAAGGTACGAATTATCTACATATTTAAATAATTTCTTTCCTCTTGTAACTTTTTGTCCCACATCTTGATAAAATTTATTAATATATCCATTGAATGGTGCCACCACATTTAGATTATGAAATTCCCATAAAACTTTTTTATATCTTGCTTCTTGTGCATCATGTTCAGATTTAGATTGATTAAACAAATTTTTCTTTGTATCTAATTCGCTCGATGAAATTATTTCTTTTCCGTATAGCGAGATTGCATTTTTATAATTCCTAGCTGCTTCATCAAGTCTAGATTTATGGGAATTTAATAAATCTTCAGCCTCTTTTAGTTCTAGCAATTTGCGAGTATCTTTCATCTTCAGAATTACATCATCTTTATTAACAAAATCGCCTATTTCATAGTTTCTTGACTCAATAGTCCCATCTACTTCAGCAATAACATCAATTGATTTGGAGCTGTAAAGTTTTGCAAACATTCTCAATTTTTTATTGAAATTACTGACTTTTCTATCTATAACTAGCACTCTTTTACTAGGAAATTCAGGCTGAACAGAGCTCCTATTGCCATATTGGTAGTAAAAACCCACGATTATAAGGAGTGCGAAAATCAAAAAGAATTTAAAAAGCTTTTTTTTCATTAGAGGCCCTTTAGGGGATAATATACATGATTTTATTAGATAAAATTTGCAATTTTACTCTTAAAAAACTATTATATGGAAATAAGATAAAACGCTATATTTATTGGAGGATTTTAACAATGGCACTTACAAAATCACAAATCACATCAACTTTAGCAGAAAGTCTAGGAATATCTAAAGCTGATGCAGCTAGATATTTGGATACATTAGCAGGATTAGCCTGTAGTGAAGCTAAAAATAATGGAAGTTTTACAATTCCAGGGTTGGGTAAATTAGTACTAGTAGATAGAAAAGCTAGAATGGGAAGAAACCCACAGACTGGAGAAGCTATTCAAATTCCAGCTAAGAAAGTTGTTAAATTTAGAGTTTCAAAAGCTTGTAAGGATTCAGTACTTTAAACATAAGATCTGAATTCTTTTAGTTATTGATTTAATTTTTTAGTTTGAACTTTGTCTGATTTCCTTTACTTTGTCGGCAATTTCTTTCGATAGTAATTCTTTTGAAATCAGACCTAGTTCTTTCGAAGTACCATCTTTAGATATTAAAAACGAGAAGTTCTTAGTACTTCCAAAACCTGACCCTTTCTTTGATACATCATTTGCAACTATTAAATCCAAATTCTTTTTATGGATTTTTTCCAATGAATTGTTGATTACATCATCAGTTTCAGCTGAGAACCCAACAAGAATTTGTGTATCTTTTTTATTTAGACCAATTTGTTCCAAAATATCGATTGTATTTTCCATCTCAAAAAATAGTTCACCATTATTTTTTTTGAGTTTTTTATTCTTCTTTTGTTTGAATTTAAAATCGCCAACAGCCGCTGATTTGATAATGACAGAATAGTTATCTAAATCCTTCATTATATGTTCTGCCATTTTATCGGACGATTCATACTTAAAATAATTAGGAAAATATTCAAAATTTTCTTCTACGTATCCAGAAATTATTTCTAGGTCAGCACCTCTAAAGTAGAATTCATTCGCTAAACAAAAACCCATTATTCCCGATGATGGGTTAGATAAAAATCTTATTGGATCTAAATATTCCCTTGTTGCTCCACAAGTAATTAGTACTTTTTCTTTTTCGAAGTCCTTACTCGAGACTTTTTTTTTAATTGACATTAAAATCTTGTCTAAATCAGCAAGTCTTCCTTTTCCTTCCCAGCCACATGCTAATTCTCCTGTACCTGGTTCTACAAATTCAATTCCCAGTTTCTCTAGCTTGCTTATGTTCTCTTGTATTAAAGGATTGTTGTACATGTTTACGTTCATCGCTGGGCATACTATCACATCCGACTCTGTTGCCATTAGTATATTCAGAAGCAAATTGTCAGCGATTCCATTTGCATATTTTGAAATAAAATTTGCAGTAGCAGGACAAATAATTACTAAATCAGCATTATCCGCGAGGTTTATATGAGATATGCTAGATTCATCGGTCTCATACATGTTTGTATAAACTTTCCTTCCAGAAAGAGATTGAAATGTCATACTACTTACAAATTTTTCGGCATTTGAAGTCATGACAACATTTACAATAGCTTCTTCTTTTACCAGAGATCTAACAAGCTCACACGACTTATAGATTGAGACACCTCCTGTAACACCAAGCAAAATATTTTTTCCTTTTAAATTATTCATGTTATTTAATTTTACCATCTGTGATGGCACCTTTCGAAGCCGAACTTACAAGAACAGAATATTTATATATTGCTCCAGTTAAATGTTTTTGCGAAGGTTTTTTCCATTTCTTCTTTCTTAAAGAAAGCTCTTTTTTGCTAACTTTTAATTCTAGTGTGTTAGAGGATGAGTCAATCTTGATAATATCCCCATTTTTTATGAATGCAATTATTCCACCATCAAAAGCTTCTGGTGTTATATGTCCAACAACGAATCCGTGGGTTCCACCTGAAAATCTGCCATCTGTTATTAGTGCTACTTCAGAGCCAAGACCTTGACCCATGATAGCAGAGGTTGGGGCAAGCATTTCTCTCATTCCAGGACCACCTTTTGGCCCCTCGTATCTTATAACAACGACGTTACCTTTTTTAATTCTCTTTTTTAAAATCGCCTTCATACAATCTTCTTCTGAATTAAAAACCACTGCTTTACCTTCAAACGATAGTCCTTCTTTTCCAGATATTTTTGCTACTGCTCCATCAGGAGATATATTTCCTTTCATAATTATAATGTGACTATCTTTTTTTATAGGATTCTGAATTTCTCTTATAACACTTATACCTAAATTATCTTTTATATTTCTAAGATTTTCTTTAATTGTTTTTCCAGTAACTGTTAAACAATCACCATGGATTAAACCATTGTCTAATAATCTTTTTAGAAAAGGTGGCAAGCCTCCCATTTCACAAAACTTTGCCATCATATGGGTGCCGCTAGGCTTTAAATCTGCTAATACCGGAACCCTTTTGCCAATTCTCGTAAAATCATCAATATCAAGCTTAACCCCTATCGAGCTTGCCATTGCTAATAAATGGAGTACAGCATTAGTAGATCCACCGAGAGCAATAGTAACAGTTATAGCATTTTCAAATGCCTTTTTAGTCATAATGTCTTTTGGCTTAATATCTTTTTTTATTAAATTTATCAATGCTTTTCCAGATTCTATACAATCTCTTTCCTTGTTTTTTGAAACAGCAATTTGTGTTGAGCTGCCAGGCAAACTCATCCCTAAAGCCTCAATGGCTGATGCCATTGTGTTAGCTGTATACATGCCACCACATGAACCAGGTCCAGGTATAGCACATTCTTCAATTCTTAATAGCTCTTCTTTTGATATAGTTTTATTGGAATATGATCCTACAGCTTCAAAAACTGATACTACGTCTACAGGCTTTTTTTTATATATTCCTGGCAATATAGATCCTCCATATACGAAGATGGATGGTCTATTTAATCTCCCCATTGCAATTAGACAGCCAGGCATATTCTTGTCACAGCCTCCTATAGTTACAATTCCATCAAATCCTTCAGCAACGGTTACTGTTTCAATTGAATCGGCAATTACTTCTCTTGAGATAAGAGAATATTTCATCCCCGGGGTTCCCATTGATATTCCATCAGATACAGTGATTGTATTAAAGATAATAGATTTTCCACCATTAGTATTAGCTCCTTTGGAAGCATATTCTGCTAATTTATTTATATGCATGTTGCATGGAGTTACCATAGCCCATGTGGAAGCAACACCAATCATAGGTTTGTCAAAATCAGGGTTAGAAAAACCAACAGCCCTAAGCATTGCTCTGTTTGGAGCTTTGTCTAGACCGGTAGTAACAACTGACGAATATTTTTTTTTCATCTATTTTAGATTTTCTTCAACTGCTTGCCAGTTAACAATTTCCCAAAAAGCTTTAATGTAATCTGGTCGTCTATTTTGATATGTTAGATAATAAGCATGTTCCCAAACATCAATACCAAGTAATGGATTGAGCCCTGAAGACAAAGGACTATCTTGATTAGGTGTAGAAATGCAAACTAGCTTTCCTGCCTTATCTTGACATAGCCAACCCCATCCGCTCCCAAATTGTTTTGTTGCTTTTTCAGAAAATTCCTTTTTGAAATTATCAAAATCACCAAAGTCAGAATTAATCAGATCAGCAATCTTTCCTTCTGGAGAACTGCTACCACCAGGTGCTATTATTTTCCAAAATAGAGAGTGATTAGAGTGACCACCTCCACCATTTCTAACTGGAACCCGAATAGATTCAGGTATACCTTCAAGGTTAGTTAATAGTTCATCGACACTCTTTTCAAACAACTCAGGGTAGCTTTCTAAAGCAGCATTTAAGTTGGTTATATATGTTTGATGGTGTTTAGAATGATGTATTTCCATCGTTTTAGCATCTATATGAGGTTGAAGCGCGTCATACGCATAACCTAAATCAGGTAATGAATGTGCCATAATTTTATACCTCCATATTTAATTTAACAATATAAATATACACTATCTTCTTTTATTGTCTTTTTTGTAATGAAAAACATAGGAGATTATCTTGTAACATAATTTCGCTGCAATAAAGTTTGAGGAATGCATGCCTTTGATTGGAGCTAATTCATTAATATCAACACCAATAATATTGGAATTTGAAACTATAGCTTTAACTATCTTAATGGCTTCGTCCCAAAAAAGCCCTCCGGGCTCTGGTGTGCCGGTTGCTGGGATAAGGCTTGGATCGAAAGCATCTAAATCAAAAGTAATATATACATTTTTACCTTTTATATGCTTTTCTATGTTTTTCCACTTTTTTTTGTCTTTTGCCCAAAAGATTTTTATTTTATTTTTATTATCCTCAAAAAAATCTCTTTCTTTTTTTGATAAACTCCTTATTCCTATAGAAACTACTTCTACATCGGCGATTTCCATGCATCTTCGCATTACACAAGCGTGAGAATTTTTTTTGCCTTGATAAGAATTTCTAATATCGGCATGTGCATCAAAATGAACAATCGTAAAGTTTTTAAACTTTCTTTTTAAAGCTCGAATCGACGAAATTGATATCGTATGCTCACCACCAAGTGTAATAGGCAGCTTGTTCATATCTATAACACTTAAAACTCTTTTTTCTAAATCATTAAGAGCCATATTTGTTTTTTTTGGAATATTTTTAGATTTTAAAGTTCTAATGCCAATTTGCTCGTATGGCTCATAATTTAATTCTTCATCATAAAGTTCTATTTGATGAGAAGCTTTGATTATTTCTTTTGGTCCATTAGATGTTCCTTTCCCATAGCTTACTGAATGTTCTAGTCCAAAAGGAATTATTATTACGCGAGTCTTTTTAATTGGCGGATTTTTAGTTCCCAAGAACCCATTCTTTAAAAATTCATATTTCATTAAATTAGTTTCTTTTTAGCAAAATAATAGTTTTACATGCAATTGCCAGGTTTTTTCCTACTGAGTCTAAGCCTTCTTTCGTGGTTGCTTTAACTGAAATATTTTCTTTAGGTATTTTTAACATCTTTTCTAATGATTTTCTTATTTTTGTTTTGTATTTATAGAGTTTAGGTTTTTCACATATTAAAGTTGAATCAATATTTTCTATTGTATAGTTTTCTAACTCCATTATTTTTAGAACTTCTTTTAAAAAATAAGCACTCTTTTTATTTTTATATTTTGGATCCTTATCACTAAAATGAGTTCCTATATCACCTTTTGCTAATGCTCCAAGAATTGAATCACAGATTGTGTGTAACAATAAGTCAGCATCAGAATGACCCTCAAGCCCTAGAGCCGATGGTATACGAATCCCACCAATAAACAGGCTTCTGTTTTTTGTCAACTTATGGATGTCGTACCCTAGGCCAATCCTATACATTTCTAAGTAATAGTTTATACATATTTAAGTCTTCTTTTGTAGTTATCTTTAAATTAAATTTATTATTTTCATATAGCTTGACTTTGTATCCATTCTTTTCAAGAAGCTGAGCCTCATCAGTATATTCTGTGAATTTTAAATCAGATTCGTAACATTTCTTTAACGAAGAATATGTAAAAATTTGTGGTGTTTCAGCACACCATAGCTTATCCCTTTCCACAGTTTTGTTAATTAAATTTTTCCCAGAGGCTTTTTTAACGGTATCTTGAATTTTGGAAGCCAATATTATGCCCTGATACTTTCCCATAGACTTAATCATCTTATTTACTATTCTAGTATCAATGTTTGGTCTCGCTGAGTCATGAATAATTACCATCCCAGTGTCAGCATTAATTTTCTGAAACGCATTGAATACACTTCTTGCTCTTGTTGTGCCACCATAACAGACAGTTATTTTCTTTTTAATTGAATATTTTTTTAATAATTTTTCAATATATGGTGTGCCGACTTTTTTATTAATAGTTATAATAATTTGATCAACATTTTTAATTCTCAGTATAGATTTTAAAGAATAAATCATAACAGGGAAATCATTTATCAATTCAAATTGTTTCCCCTTATTTGTTTTTCCGAACCTAGTTCCGTTTCCAGCTGAGGTTAATATAAAAGATAATTTCTTTTTTGACATTCTTAATTGTTAGATATGGCGCTATCTTTATCTCTAATGTCTCCAAGCTTAGAGAAAATCATTCGACCAGTTGGGGTTTGAATCACGCTTGTTATTATTATGTTAATTTCTTGACTGATATGTTTTTTAGCATTATCAATAACTACCATAGTTCCATCATCAAGATAACCTACACCTTGATTTTCATCTTTACCCTGTTTTATAACTTTAATTTTCATATGTTCCCCTGGCAAAATAACAGGCCTTAGGGAGTTTGCCAATTGATTAACATTTAAAACTCTCACACCTTGTAAATTTGCGACTTTAGTTAAATTAAAATCATTTGTAACCAAATGTCCTTTAAGTTCTTTAGCAAGGCGAACTAACTTTAAATCAACTTCCTTAATGCTAGTGAAATCTCTATCAACTATTTTTACTTTTACATTCTTTTGATCTTGCATTTTTTTAAGTACCTCAAGGCCACGTCTTCCACGAACTTTTTTTAAAGAATCAGGCGAATCCGCAATCCACTGTAATTCACGTATTACAAATTGTGGAACTATTATTTCACCTTCTATGAATCCGATTTCAGATATATCCGATATTCGTCCATCAATTATTGCGCTTGTATCTAATACTTTTGCAAAGAAATAATTCTCTGGCGTTCTTTTTTCAGGCTCTGGGTCAGCGCCTTTTTTTAATCCTACGGCAATACCTAAACAAAGAATGGAAAGAAACACTATTGGATATGTAAATATAGGATATTTATCATGTAGACCAACTATTTGTGAAAAATATGCAAAAGTTAAGAATAGCAGTAAGGATCCAGCAACCCCAATTGTTGCTCCAACTAATGCCTTAGCGCTTAAATTTGCAAATAATTTTTCTGAATAATAAACAAAGAAAAAGGTTATAAGCGCACAAAAAATACCCATACCAACTGAATATGGCAATATTAAATCCCCGGCATCCAGATTTGTTAAAGTTAGCCAGAAACCGGCAATTGCACTAATTATAGAAAAAATTATTCTTAATGGAGTCATAAACCAAATTATAAAGTATGAGCTCTAATTAACAAGTTTAGAACAATGAAACAGAGAATGTTGTGGTAATATTCTTTTAGTGGTTCTATGATTGAAAGATATTCATTAGACGAAATGAGGTCAGTATGGTCGGACGAGAACAGATACCAAAAATGGCTTGATGTTGAAATAGCCGTATGTGAAGCATGGAGCTACTACGGATATATACCAAAATCCTCAGCAAGAAATATAAAGAAAAAAGCAAAGTTTTCTGTTAAAAGAATTAATTCAATAGAAAAAATCACAAAACATGATGTAATTGCTTTTACAACAAATCTTTCAGAATCAATAGGTAAAGATTCAAGGTTTGTTCATATGGGTCTAACATCTTCTGATGTTTTAGACACATCCTTGTCGTTACTTATTGTTGAATCTGGCAATTTAATTAGAATTGAATTAAATGAGTTAATAAAGATTCTTTCAAGACTAGCAAAAAAACATATTAGAACTCCAATTATAGGTAGATCGCATGGTATCCATGCTGAAGTTACAACCTTTGGCCTTGTAGTCGCAAATTGGCTTGATGAAGCAAAGCGTGCACGTAAAAGACTAGATAGCTCCGTTGATATTTGTAGAGTAGGTAAAATGTCTGGTCCAGTAGGCACTTACTCAAACATATTACCAAAGATTGAATCGAAAGCTTGCTCTATACTTAAACTCAAGCCCGCAAATATAAGTAGTCAAATATTAAATAGAGATTATTATGCGGATTATTTTACTTCATTATCTTTTATTGCTTCTTTGATAGAAAGAATATCAGTGCAGATTAGACATATGCAAAGAACAGAAGTCCTTGAAGTCGAAGAACCTTTTGCTAAAGGCCAAAAGGGCTCTTCAGCAATGCCGCACAAAAGAAATCCAATACTGTCTGAGAATCTAACCGGTCTTTCGCGGATTGTTAGAGCCAATACTGTTGCATCTTTTGAGAATATTCCTCTTTGGCATGAACGAGATATAAGTCATTCATCAGTTGAAAGAGTAATAGGGCCAGATTCTTCAATCTTAACTCACTTTATGTTACGTAGAACGGGCTACATGTTAAAAAATCTAAATGTATATAAAGAAAATATGCTTTCTAATATTTGGAAATCACGAGGTGTTATTTTTTCTCAAAATGTTTTAGATATGTTGATAAAGAAAGGACTTAGTAGAGAGAAATCTTATCAAATAGTTCAAAGAATTGCCCATGCTTCCTGGAATAATCAAGAAGATTTTAAGGAACTTTTGATTAACGATAGTGAAGTTATAGAAATTTTAAATAAATCAGAAATTGAAAAGGCGATTAGTTTAGACAAAAAGCTTTTTTCTACTGCGGAATTAATTTTAAAGAGAGTTGTAAAATCAAAATGAAAAGATTATTAAGCTTAACAGTTTTATTGTTGATACTTTTTGTTGGATGCGATTTTATAAAAAAAAACACTACTTCATCGGAGACAGTAACAAAAGAAGAAATTTTAGTTAAATTCAAAAACAATTTTGCTGATGTTATTCCAGAAGAAACACTCTTACAAGTCGCGGGCTTAAGACCAGCCCCAATAGAAGGATTACAGCAGGGTGTTATATTATTTAAAACTATTGATGGAACTAGGCAGCTATCCTTTTTTATTTCAAATAATGGTAAGTATATTATTTTTAATCCAGAGTTGCATAATCTTGAAGGACCATTAGAAAATAAAGGAGTTATGAACCAGATAGATTTATCATCTTCACCTAAATATGGAGAATCCACTGTTGATGCAATCAGTGTTATTGAATATTCTGATTTCCAATGTCCAGCATGCAGATATGCAGCTATCGAAGTTGTAAGTGTTTTAAAAGAAAAATATGGCAAAAGAATAAATTTATATTTTAAACATTTTCCTTTAAGTTTTCACAAATGGGCAGATGATGCTGCTTATTACACAGCTTGTATAAATACAAGATTTGGATCTAAAAATTTCTGGAAAATCCATGATCTGATATTTAATTCACAGGATAAAATCAAAGAAGAGAGTTTCAAGGAAGATATGGTGAGAATTTCAGAAAAAGAGAATTTAACTTTTCCATATAAAGAATGTTTAGAGTCTTATAATAACGAAATTTACAAGAAAAGCGTTGAACTAGATTTAGAAGAAGCTAAGAGTTTAGGTATTAATTCTACACCTACTTTTATTATAGAAGGCTATTATGTGAAAGGCGCCGATTTATTCAAAATAATAGAAGCTATTGAAAAGTTCTCCGAATAGAAATTGATAAAACTATGAATTTTTTGGATAAAGCAGACAAAATAGTAGTCAAAAAAAAAGAAGAAATAGACGAATGGGTAAAGAGTAAAAAGCTCGACACTAATCCACCGTTTTATACGTCGGTCGACTTAAGAGTCTCAAATAAGAAAATTGTAGCCGTTGATACAAATATTTTCCCTGCAGGTTTCAATAATCTATCTAATCTTTTTCTAAAAAGAGCTGGAGAAATTACTAAAGAGTACAAAAAGAATAAGCATAAATCCAAAGTTAAAAAGGTCTTGATTATTCCAGAGTTGCATACAAGAAATCAATTCTATTGGGAAAACATAATTTCTCTTCTTAAGATTTTGGAGTTGGCAAAAATTGATGCAAAAATAGGCCTTGTTTTACCAGGTGAAGGTGAATCCGTGTTCGAATTTGAAGCAAAGTCAGGAAAGAAAATTATTGCAGAAAAAGTCATAAGAGAAAACAATATAATAAAGATTACTGATTTTACACCCGATCTTATTTTAATTAATAATGATTTTTCAGACCTTCCACCTAAAATACTTTCGGACGTTAATCAAATTATTGTTCCTCCAACACAAGTAGGGTGGCATTCAAGAAAAAAACATATACATTTCAAATTTTACAATAAGCTTGTTTCAGAATTTTCTAATCTCTTAGGAATTAATCCCTCACATTTTCTTCTGGAAACGAAGCTGATGAGTGATATAGATTTTGAAAATAAGAAAGACAGAGAAAAGCTTGGCAACGAAGTAGAATCAATGTTTCAAAAACTAGATTCAGAATATATACATAATCAACCATTCTTATTTATTAAGAGCAATGCTGGTACATATGGAATGTCAGTAATGAAAATTAGCAGTGCAAAGGACATTATTAATCTAAATAGAGATGGAAGAAAAAAGATGAGAGTTTCTAAGGGTGGCAACCAAATAAAAGATATTATAATTCAAGAAGGTGTAGAGACTATTTTTACAAACAAGGAGCCAGTCTACTACTTGATTGATTGCGAAATAGTAGGCGGATTCTATCGAACCAATCAACTTAAAGGGTCAACTGATAATTTAAATACAAAAGGTATGTTCTTCGAATGTATCTGTGAAGATTCAATGCATCTAAATTGTGAAAAATTCATTCGACCAAGTCTAGAGATTATTGCAAAGCTTGGTTCTTTAGCCACAGGGTATGAAATTGATTACCTACTAAAGAAGAATTAATTTTCCATAGATTCTTCGTTAAGAGCTTTATTGTAAGCAATTAAAGCATCTCTCCTAGATAAAATTCCTATTATTTTTTTTGATCCAGGTTGAGCTACAACTGGCAACATATCTCCTTTATCCCAATGTTTCAGAACTTCTAACATTGATTCCTCAGGGGTAACTGTATTAACTTTAACCGATGCTAAGTCTTTCATTATTACTACGTCTCTTAATTCATCTTCAAGCACCCATCCCCTGTAGTCTTGTACAGAAATAATCCCAGACAAATTATCGTTTTCATCAATCAAAGGAAATGTTGTTAGTTGAGTAGTTGGTAAAAACTCTATGAACTTCCCTAGAGTCATCTTCTCCGGGATTGTTACCACACTCCTTTTCATTATTTCGCTTACTTTCATATTGCTCAGAATGTTCGATTCTTCATTTTGAATTAATTCAATATTATCTTTTTTGAAATAACAAGATTCAAAAGATCTTCCAACTATTAATCTATATATTGATGTACCTATCACAGAGCTAACCATAATAGGTAAAACTGCTTGATATGTTTGAGTTATTTCAAAAGTAAAGAATATAGACGTTAATGGAGCTTGAGTCATTGCGGCAAGAAAAGTACCCATTCCAACTATTGCGTATGACGTAGTCAAATCACCAGTATCAATAAGCTCGGAATACAACAAGGTCTCAACTCCGTAACCAAACATGTATCCACATATAGCACCTAAAAATATTGAAGGAGCAAAAATTCCACCAGGCCAGCCACTGCTTAATGTAATTGAGGTTGCTAATGGCTTCAATATCAATATTCCAGCAGCAATTAATAAAGTATATTCAACAGCAAAAATCTTCTTTAAAGACTCTGTGCCGTTCCCCAAAACATCAACACCAATGCCAAGTGGAGCGAAAGCGATTAATCCAAGAATAATTCCACCAGCTAATGGTCTTATCCTTTGTTCAGGGAAGATTTTTTCAAACCTTCTTTCTATAACAAAATGAAACTTTGTGAAGAAAGAAGAAGCTAAGCCTATCGCTACACCAAGCAAAGCATAAATTAAAAGCTCTTTGTAACTTACTAATAAGAAATCAACATTGTAAAAGATATTGTCAGAGCTGTAAAAACCGGCCACAACTGTTGCTGTAGCAGCGGATATGACAACAGGCAAAAAGCTTCTTATTTTTATGTTTCTTAATAAAGTTACTTCTTCAACAAATAAAACCCCAGTAATTGGTGCATTAAAGGTTGCAGCTATTGCTCCTGCAATACCACAGGCAATAAATATTTTTAAATCAGCTTTTTTTATTCTTATTTTTTGTCCAACAATACTTCCAATTGAGCCACCAAGTTGTGCCATGGGTCCTTCTTGACCCACTGATCCACCAAACCCTAGAGAGATTATTTGCGAAAAAGCTTTAATTATAGTTTCTTTAATTGTTATTAAACCGCTGCCTTGCGAAACGTTATGAATAAAAGTATGAAATTTGTACCCTAAGATGTCTTCCTTTTTTGCGAAATAAGTTAGAAAAAAAAGAATTAGTCCACCAACAATTGTTCCAAATATTACCATTTTCTTCTCTATCAAAGGATCTAGAAAAGAAGAAGAAATTAAGTTGTATAAAGAATAAAATATGAAGTTAGAAAAACCCGCACAAATTCCAATTATGAACCCAATCAAAATGAAATATGTATATTGATTGGTCCATAAATTAGCTACGGCATTACGTATCTTTCCACTCATTTATATCTTCATATATTATCTCTAAATATTAAGTTTGACTATAAGATTGTTTCATGAGAAAATTTAGTCGTCTTAGGTTCTAGGAATGTCATTAGGTAGCCCAGATCATTATTCTATAGCAAATTTTTTCTTAGCGCTCGCAAGTATTTTCATATTCGGAAAAATTATTAGTTCCTTTTTTGTTAGAATTAAGCAGCCAGAAGTTTTAGGCGAGCTTATTGCTGGAGTATTGCTCGGAATCCTTGGTTTTATACCCCTCTATGGAGAATTGGGGTATGATTTTTTCCATCTTTTAGCAGAAGTGGGAGTTGCAATATTACTTTTTGAGATTGGACTGGAAACCGATCTCGAAGAGCTACTAAAAGTGGGAGTGCCATCTTTACTAGTTGGCCTAATTGGTGTAGTTGCGCCTTTTTTCTTAGGGTATTACTGCGTTTTTCTTTTAAATGACCTGGGTTTTCTTAGTTTTGAAACTGAAACAAGATTTTTTCTAACAGCGCTAACTATTGGAGCAACATTAACCGCGACAAGTGTTGGTATAACCGCAAGAGTATTATCTGAACTTAACAAGCTCAAGACAGTAGAAGCAAGAATTATATTAGGAGCAGCAGTAATAGATGATGTCATAGGACTAATAATATTAGCAGTTGTTAGCGCACTAATTGCCTCAGCTAGTGTAGGAGGAGGAGCCTCAATTGAAATTTCTTCAATAGGATTGATTGCTTTAAAAGCAATAGGCTTTATTTTTGTAGCCATTATTCTAGGAAATCTTTTTACAAGCAAACTTTTTATGTTTATTCATGGACTTAAAGCAAGAGGCAGCTTATTATTGGGCGCTTTAGCTTATACGTTTATTTTTGCTTATTTGGCTCAACTCGCAGGTTTAGCTCCAATCATAGGAGCATTTGCGGCTGGCTTATTATTGGCTAAGACAAATCAAAAAACTTTAATCGAAGATAGACTTAAGCCCGTGGCAGATGTATTTATACCAATATTTTTTATAATGGTAGGTTCAGCTGTTGATGTCTCAGTGTTTAACCCCTTTATAAAGGAAAATATTGCTGTTATAATCTTAGCTTTAGTTTTACTAGTAATCGCGGTAGTTGGTAAATTAGTCAGTGGGATGGGCGCTTTCTCTTTAAAGGCAGATAAATTTGTTATTGGGATTGGAATGATACCGAGAGGGGAGGTTGGTCTGATTTTTGCTTCTATGGGACTTCTTTCAGGGGTTCTAAGTAAGAGTGAATATTCGGCCTTAACTGTTATGGTGATGCTAACAACTTTCATTGCACCTCCGCTTCTTTACCGTTTTTTTAAGGACTAATTAATGAGATTGCTTTTTATAACACTATTTATATTAACCACTAGTCAGGCGTTTTCAGCCGACTCTTCTAATGTTCTTGCAGTTGATATAACATTCTTTGTTCAGTTAGGAATATTCATCTTTATTATACTCTTTCTTAACAAATTCCTTTTCCAGCCTTTGCTTAATTTGAAAGATGATAGAGATATAGAAACTTTTGTAAAAATCGAAAGAGCAAAAAATATTGAAGAGGATTCAGATGAATTGAGCTCGGAATACAAAAATAGAATTTCAGATTTTAAGTTAGAGATGGAACAATCATCAAATGAGAAAATTAGTGATGCAAAAAAACAAGCAGAACAAATAATCAAAGAAGCTGAAAAGGACTCTATTGAAAAGATTAAGGAAGCGAGAGAAAGTTTAAATTCAGAGGTTGTTGATTCGATTAAAAACCTCACGATTGATGATATAAAAATAAGTAATGATGATATATCAATAAAAATAAAAGAATTATCAAAGGTTATTAAAAGTAAAATAAATTAAAATGGTAGAAGATTTAAATATTGTAGGACAATTAAAGTTTGCTGCTCAACATTTGTTCAACCTTGTACTTTTTTGTGCTTTGTTGTTTTACCTGTTGAGGAAACCAATTTCATCCTTTTTTGCATCGAGAAGTGAAAAAATCAAGAACGAAATGGAAGAAGCAACAAATATTATTGATAATGCACAGAAAGATTATGATGATAATTCAGAAAAATTAAAATTAATTGATTCAGAGATGAGCTCAATTAGAAACTCTATTGATGTTATTACCAACAAAAAGGTTGGAGAAATTATTGAGAATGCTAACTCTATAGCTACAAAGATAAGAAATGATACTTCAGATGTAATTTTACTAGAGTCAAAGAACTTAAAAAGTAATGTAGAGTTTGAAATATTGAATAAGGCAATTGAATTAGCCGAACAGGAATCAAAACAAGATATAGATGAACAAAAAGACAAGACTTTGATTTTATCTTTCTTAGAGGAGGTTAAGTCCAATGTCATCAGCAACAGTTAACGACTTATTTCAAGCTATAACTTCAAATTCATTATCCAAAGAAGAACTTAATAAGGTATATGAAGGACTTTCCCAATTTGTGGAGGTCTATAATACTAATAAAGATGTTAGGTCGTGCTTATCGAATGATATCTATCCTTCTTCTGTAAAAGTGACAATAATTGATGAAATTGTCCCTGATTCAAAGCACACCAGAAAATTCTTGGAGACCCTAATAGAGTTCAACTTGCTTAAATCTTTCATAGATTCAAGAGAATTTTTTCTTAAGAAACTAAGGTTGGTTTTAGGTAGAATTAAGATTGAAGTTACAACGATTGATACAAGTCGGCAGGAAAAATTACAGCTAATAAAAGAAAACCTGCAAAATATATGGGGCCAGAATATAGAGATTAATTTTGTAGAGGACTCTAGCATTATAGGTGGTTTGTTGCTTCAAGTAGAAGACAAATTTTTTGATGGTTCTTTACATGGAAAAATAACAGAATTAAAAAATCTTAATCTTAAAGGAGAGATTTAATGTCAGAGGTAGATATACAAAGTATAAGTGATCAATTAATACAAAAGATACAGGGGATAGAAGCTGATTTTAAATCCGACGAAGTTGGCACAGTTACTTCTGTTGGAGACGGAATTGCTAAAGTCTATGGTTTAGATAAAGCTATGGCTGGAGAACTAGTATCTTTTGATAGTGGTGTTTTTGGCTTAGTTCTAAATTTAGAAGAAGATAGTGTTGGAGTTGCTATATTTGGAGCTGATGATTTAGTTCTTGAAGGAGACAAAGTAAAGAGAACCGGAGAAGTAGCCAAAGTAGGAGTTGGAGATCAAATGTTAGGAAGAGTTGTCGACGGTTTAGGCAGACCTGTTGACGGAAAAGGAGATATTGCAGCAGAAAGTTCAATGCCAGTAGAAATCAAAGCCCCAGGAGTTATTGTAAGGAAGTCCGTTCACGAGCCTTTGCAAACAGGAATTAAAGCAATTGACTCAATGATTCCAATTGGTAGAGGTCAAAGAGAATTAATTTTAGGAGATAGACAAACTGGAAAGACTGCTATAGCAGTTGATACAATAATTAATCAGAAAGGAAAAAATGTATATTGTATTTATGTTGCAATTGGTCAGAAACAATCAACTGTAGCCCAAGTTGTTGAAAAATTAAAAGAGAACGGAGCTTTTGATTACACAACTGTTGTAGCTGCAAATGCTAGTGACCCCGCACCTTATCAATTCTTGGCACCATTTACTGGTTGTGCAATAGGTGAATTTTTTAGAGATTCCGGAAGACATGCATTGGTAATATACGATGATTTAACAAAACATGCTTATGCATATAGACAGCTTTCTCTTCTTTTAAGAAGACCTCCTGGCAGAGAAGCGTATCCAGGTGACGTTTTCTATCTTCACTCTAGACTTCTTGAAAGAGCTGCAAAAATGAGTGACGAAGAAGGTGGCGGTTCTTTAACGGCCCTACCTATAATTGAAACACAAGCAGGCGATGTTTCTGCTTATATCCCGACAAACGTTATATCTATTACTGATGGACAGATTTACTTAGAAACGGATTTATTTTATTCGGGGGTCAGACCTGCGATTAATGTGGGCTTATCAGTTTCTAGAGTTGGGGGCTCAGCTCAAGTTAAAAGTATGAAGAAAGTAGCAGGTACTTTAAGATTAGATCTTGCTCAATATAGGGAAGTCGAGGCATTTTCTCAATTTGCTTCAGACCTGGATGATGCAACCAAATCTCAACTAGAACGAGGTTCAAGATTAGTTGAAGCACTGAAGCAAGGCCAATATGTTCCACTTCCGGTAGAAAAACAGGTTCTGTTAACATTTGCTGTCACTAATGGTTATGCAGATGATGTAGAAGTTGCTCAAATCGGAGATTATGAGCAGAAATTATATGATTATTTTGAAGCGAATCATAAAGAATTAATGGAGAAATTGAAAGGTGACTATTCTGATGAAATTGTTTCATCTTTAAAAGAAGGGTTAGAAAAATTTAAAGGAGCATATATATCCTAAAATGCCAAGCTTAAAAGAAATAAGAACAAAAATAGCAAGTGTAAAAAGTACTAAAAGAATAATGCAAGCTATGAAAATGATTGCTACAGTCAAATATGCGAAGACACAAATTATGCTCAGTTCGTTCCGACCTTATTTTGAAGCTTATAGAAAAATTGTATCTGTAGTTTCTAATTCTTCTGGTGATTCAAATAATAAATTTCTTGAATCAAGCAAACAGAAAGGGAGGTCGCTTTTAGTAATAATTTCTTCTGACAGAGGATTATGTGGTTCATATAATGCAAGTTTGTTTAGACTAATTGAAAAATACAACTTCCCGCAAAAAGAAATAACTAAACTTTTTGTAGGAAAGAAGGGACAAGATTACTTTAAAGAAGAAAGCTTTGGCGATGAAGTTTTTTCAGTTGATGAAAAAAATTATAAAATTGTATCAGAAAATGTCACAAATACTTTCATTCAACCCTTTCTAGATGATGATTTTGATGAGGTTTATATAGCTTATAATAAATTTGTAAGTGCTATAACTCAGGTTCCAACTATTGCCAAAATTTTGCCAATTGATCTTGATTCTTCAGACGAAGAAGATTTAACAGGCTCTGATATTTTAATAGAACCAGATTCAAATTCGTTTATCGAAACAGTGTTTCCTAAGTTTTTAAATTTGACTGTATCCAGCCTACTTCTAGAATCTGTTACAAGTGAACATGCAGCTCGAACAGCGGCTATGGATAATGCTACAAGAAATGCAGACGAAATAATAAGAGAAACGACTATGTTATTTAATAAAACTAGACAGGCATACATTACAACAGAACTAATGGATATTGTTAATGGAGCCGAGGCTATAAAATAAAGGAGAATAAGTATGAGTGATACTAATTTTGGACATGTAATTCAGGTTTTAGGGCCAGTAGTTGATGTGGAATTTTCGTCAGACTCCCTTCCACCAATCAATACAGCTTTAAGGTTGTCAAACCAATTAATTAATGAGCAAGAATGGAACCTTGTAATTGAAGTTGCACAGCAAGTTGGAAGCAAACGAGTAAGATGTATTGCGATGGATACGACAGATGGAATACAACGAGGAGAAAAAGTACTTAACACTGGAAAGCCTATAAGTGTACCTGTAGGTAAATCAGCGCTTGGTAGAATGATGAATGTTGTTGGTGAATCTATTGATGGAGGAGGGCCAATAGAGTCAGAAAATCTAAGCCCTATACATAAGCCAGCACCTACATTTCAGGACCAAAGCACAAAGACAGAAGTTTTTGAGACAGGAATTAAAGTTATTGATTTGCTAGCCCCATTTTTAAAAGGGGGAAAGATTGGTCTTTTTGGAGGAGCAGGAGTTGGCAAGACAGTTCTTCTTATGGAATTGATTAATAATGTTGCAAAAGAATATGGTGGCTATTCATTCTTTGCTGGAGTAGGAGAAAGAACTCGTGAAGGTAATGATTTATATATGGAAATGAAAGAATCTGGAGTGCTGGGCAATACAGGCTTAGTCTTTGGGCAGATGAATGAACCTCCAGGTGCTAGAGCTAGAGTCGCATTAACTGGTTTAACGCTAGCTGAGCATTTTAGAGATGAGGAAGGTCAGGATGTATTGTTATTCGTAGATAATATCTTTAGATTTACTCAAGCAGGCTCAGAAGTTTCAGCTTTGCTAGGGAGAATCCCATCCGCAGTTGGATATCAACCAACTTTGGCTACAGATTTAGGAGCACTGCAAGAAAGAATTACATCAACAGTAAAAGGATCTATTACATCAGTACAAGCGATTTATGTTCCTGCTGATGACTTGACGGATCCTGCACCTGCAACAACCTTTGCGCATTTGGATGGTACTATAGTTTTATCAAGACAATTGGCTGAGCTAGGAATATATCCAGCAGTTGACCCACTTGATTCTACTTCCAGAATGCTGGATCCAAGAATTGTAGGCGACGAACATTATCGTGTAGCGAGGGAAGTTCAAAGAATCTTACAGAGATATAAACAACTACAAGAAATTATAGCGATACTTGGAATGGATGAACTTTCAGAGCAAGATAAGATTGATGTTTCAAGAGCAAGAAAAATACAAAGATTTTTATCTCAACCATTTTTTGTTGCAGCTCAATTTACAGGACTAGAAGGAAAGTATGTTTCGATTGAAGATACTGTAAAATCTTTTGATGAAATTCTTAGTGGAGAGTTGGATGATTTGCCTGAACAAGCTTTTTATTTGGTTGGAGACATAGAAGAAGCAAAAGAAAAAGGTAAAAAAATGGATTAATTAAATGGCAAATTCATTTAAATTGAAAATTTATACTGCGGAACAAATGCTATTTGATGGCCAAGCTGATTATATTTCAGCAAAAAATTCTGCTGGAGAGTTTGGAGCTTTTGCCGGACATACAACTTTTTCTTCAGATATTGTTGACGGAAAAATTCAAATTAAGTCTGAAGATGGTACAGAAAAGAATATTGAGAATGGTCCAGGCGTAATAAGTATTAAATTAGATGAAATTATAATTGCTCTTGAGTCCGGAACTTTAAGCTAATAAGTTTTTATTCGTAGTAATAATCTAGCCCTAAATGATTTATTGTTTCTTCCCCTGCAAGAAATCTTAATGTGTTTTTCAACTTCATTGATTGAATAAATATGTCATGTTCAGGATATAGGCCTTCAGCATGCATAGGACTTTTAAAATAAAAAGACATCCATTCTTGTATTCCTTTCATTCCTGAACGTTGAGCTAAATCCATAAATATTATCAAATCTAGAACTATTGGAGCAGCTAAAATACTATCTCTACAGAGAAAATTAACTTTGATTTGCATTGGATACCCTAACCAGCCAAATATATCGATATTGTCCCATGCCTCTTTCTGGTCTCCTCTAGGAGGATAATAATTAATTCTTACTTTGTGATAAAAATCTCCATATAGTTGAGGATGTAGTTCTGGCTGAAATATATGATCCAATACACTCAGTTTACTTTCTTCTTTAGTACGAAAATTTTTAGGATTGTCTAATACTTCGCCATCTCTATTTCCTAGTATATTTGTTGAAAACCAACCATTAAGACCCAAAAGTCTACTTTTGATTCCTGGAGCTAATATTGTCTTCATCAATGTCTGGCCAGTCTTAAAATCTTTTCCAGCAATTGGAACATTATTTTTAATGCTTAATTGAGTTAATGCAGGTATATCAGCAGATAAATTTGGTGCCCCGTTTGCATATGCAGCACCACATTTAATTGCCGCATAAGCATAAATCATGCTAGGAGAAATATTCTTATCATTATTTTTAAGACCTTTTTCAAATTCTGCAAGACTATTATGAACTTTACTTTTTTTCATAAAAATCTCTGTGCTACCACACCAAATCATAACTAGTCTTTTAATCTTTTTACTAGATTTGAACTCTTCAATATCGTTGATTAGCTCTTGAGCAAGTTTTAAATAATTCTTTTCTTTCTTTACATTTTTACCTTTAAGATTAGAAGCATATTTTTTATTAAAAACGGCGTCTTTTGGAACAATAGATTCCAATGAAGGTTTAATCTGATTAAGAATAGTTTCGTCTAGAACACCAGCTTTAAGAGCCGCTTCATAACAATTTTCTTTATAAACATCCCAACCAAAAAATTCTAAATCCTCTATATCGGCTAAAGGAACAAGGTCTTTAATTAAAGGAGACTTTTTTTTAGTCCTCTTTCCTAGTCTAATTGTTCCCATGTGAGATAAGGATCCATATAATTCTCCTATACCCAATTTATATGCTTCAATACCAGCGATAAAAGAAGTGCTTACAGCACCACCAATTCCTGGAATTAGAACACCCAGTTTGCCTTTTGGAGATGAAATCTTAAATTTTTTTTTCATTAAACAATTTTTATCTCTTAGAGAATTGGGAACCTCTTCTTGCTTTCTTCATTCCATACTTCTTGCTTTCGACCATCCTAGAATCTCTTGATAATAAGCCTTTAGGTTTTAATTTAGAGCGTAAGGATTCATTGTAAAGTACAAGAGCTTTTGATATCCCCAATCTAACAGCACCTGATTGTCCGGTGAGGCCACCACCAAGAACTGAAATACTAAAATCAAAATCGTTTTTTGTATCAGTTAAATTTAATGCTTCAATAGCATGACTCACCCATGCATCTCTAGGAAAATATTCATTAATATCTCTTTTGTTTATTTTAATCTGACCGGTTCCTTTGCTCAGCCAAACCTTTGCTATTGCATTTTTTCTTCTTCCAGTTGCATAATATTTTTCAGACATATTAAACCTCTATTGCCTCTGGGTTTTGTGATTTATGTGGGTGAGATGAATCAGAGTACACTTTTAATCTTTTCATAAGAACAGATTGATTTTTGTTCTTTGGAAGCATTCCTCTTACAGCTTTTCGTAAGACTTCTGCAGAATCTTTTTGAATCAAGTCATCTGCTTTTATGCTTCTCAATCCACCAGGATAACCAGTATTCTTATAGTAAAACTTATGTTCTAATTTCTTCCCAGTGAATTTAACTTCATCGCTATTAATAACTATTACACAATCTCCACTGTCTGCACCAGGAGTATAAGATGGCTTGTTCTTTCCAATTAAAAAACTTGCTACCTTAGATGCTAGCCTACCTACAATTTTCCCTTTAGCGTCAATTAATAACCATTTTTTATTGCTCATTTTGTACCCGAAATAAATAATTTCAAGCTATTATATTACTGTAATGCTTATCCATGTCAAGAAAAGGACTGTATTATCTACTTGACTCTTGGGTATAATATCATTGGCTGTTATAATTTTTTGAAGAGATATGCAAGTAAGTAAAACATTAGATTATGCTGTTAGGTCTTTAGTACATATTGCTGAAGGTGCAGACGTTGTGTCAACAATCAAAGGGATATCTTCCAAACAACATATCCCACAGAATTACCTTGCAAAAATAATGAGAAAATTGGTTCAAAGAGGAATCCTTACATCTTCTCCTGGACCTGAAGGGGGATATAGTTTAAAAAGGAAAACAAATGAAATAACCTTGAAAGATATCTATGAGGCTATCGAAGGAGATATGCAACTTGTAGATTGTATGGACAAAGGGGAGATTTGCGAACTCTTCGATGCATGTAATCAAAGAACAGTTTGGGATCATTTGCAATTAAATACACTAAATTTTTTGGCAAATATAAGTTTGAAAGATATTACAGAGAACAATTATAAAGTTTAATTTTAATTAGGTGTAAAAATGACAGAAGAACTAAAGATTGATAATGATAAAAGCACAAAAGAAATGCTTGAAAAGGAAGAATATAAGTATGGTTTCGTTACAGAAGTTGAGCAAGATATTCTACCTAAAGGACTTAGTGAAGAAGTAATTAAATTTATATCAAAAAAGAAAAATGAGCCAGAATGGTTATTAGATTTTAGACTAAAAGCTTACAATAGATGGCTCAAGATGAAAGATCCGGCCTGGGGAAAATTAGATATAAATCCAATAGATTTCAACAATATTAGTTATTTTGCTGGTCCTAAAAACAAACCCGAGTCTCTTGATGATGTTGATCCTGAGATATTAGAAACTTATGAAAAGCTTGGAATACCGCTTGAAGAACAAAAGATGCTCGAAGGTGTTGCAGTTGATGCAGTTTTTGATAGTGTTTCTCTTGTAACAACCTTTAAAAGCAAATTAGCAGAATTAGGAATAATCTTCTGTTCCTTTTCTGAGGCGGTATTAGAGCACGAACAATTAGTCAAACGATATTTAGGAAGCGTTATCCCTTCAGGAGATAATTTCTACGCTGCTCTTAATGCAGCAGTTTTTACCGACGGCTCTTTCGTATATGTGCCGAAAGGTGTTAAATGTCCTATGGAATTATCAACCTATTTCAGAATCAATGCTGAAAATACAGGACAATTTGAGAGAACACTTATAATTGCGGACCAAGGTAGCCATGTTAGTTATCTCGAAGGATGCACAGCACCGAAGAGAAGTGAAAGTCAACTACATGCTGCCTGCGTGGAGTTAATTGCTCATGATGATGCAACTATAAAGTACTCTACGATACAAAACTGGTATCCAGGTGACAAGAATGGAAAAGGAGGAATATATAATTTTGTTACTAAAAGAGGAAATTGTGTAGGAAAAAATTCTAGAATTTCCTGGACTCAAGTCGAAACTGGATCTGCTATAACATGGAAATATCCAAGCTGTATTTTGACCGGAGACAATTCAATTGGCGAGTTTTATTCTGTGGCGCTTACAAACAATAGGCAGCAAGCTGACACAGGAACAAAGATGATTCATTTAGGTAAAAACACAAGAAGCACAATAGTTTCTAAGGGTATATCGGCTGGATATGGACAGAACACATATAGAGGACTTGTTGAAGTTTCTAAGAATGCAGAGAATGCAAGAAACTATACTCAATGTGACTCTATATTAATAGGGGATAAATGTGGGGCTCATACTTTTCCCTATATAGAAATTAAAAATCCAACTGCACAACTAGAACACGAGGCTTCAACCTCGAAAGTGGGAGAAGATCAAATATTTTATTGTCAGCAAAGAGGCATGTCAGAGGAAGATGCATTGTCATTGATTGTAAATGGTTTTTGTAAGGAAGTTTTCAAAGAATTGCCTTTTGAATTTGCTGTAGAAGCAGAACGTCTTCTGAGTGTAAGCTTAGAAGGAAGCGTTGGCTAGAATAGCTTTAAGGAGTTCCAAATGTTAGAAATAGTTAATCTTCACGCTAAGATAGAAGAAAAAGATATATTAAAGGGGATCAATCTGAAAATATCTGATGGAGAAGTTCATTCCATTATGGGACCGAATGGATCCGGGAAGAGTACTTTGGCTTCTATTCTTGCAGGAAAAGAAGATTATGAAATTACAGACGGAGATATACTTTATAATGGAGAGAGTATTTTAGATAAAGCACCTGAGGAAAGAGCACAAGAAGGACTTTTTCTTGCTTTTCAATACCCAATTGAAATACCTGGAATTACTAATGCTTATTTCTTAAGAGAGGCTCTAAATTCTATAAGAAAGGCTAGAGACGAAGTGCCTCTGAAGCCCGTTGAATTTTCTAAGCTGGCTAAAGAAAAAATGAAATTACTAGAAATGGATGAATCATTGCTCAACAGATTCTTAAATGAGGGTTTTTCGGGAGGAGAGAAAAAAAGAAATGAAATCCTTCAGATGGCGATTCTCAATCCAAGCATTTCAATATTAGATGAGACGGACTCTGGTCTAGATATCGACGCATTAAAAATTGTAGCTAACGGTGTGAACTCATTAAGGAACGAAGAAAGATCGTTTTTGGTTATTACTCATTATCAGAGACTCTTAAATTATATTGTACCAGACTACGTACATGTATTAGTAGATGGAAAAATCGTTAAGTCAGGAGACAAGAGTTTAGCTTTAGAACTTGAAGACAAAGGATACTCTTGGGTAGATAAGTAGTAATGAATAAATTATATGACAAATATAATAGTTACTTTGAAGATGATAATTTTAATAAAGCTGCACCAAAATGGTTTAAGACTTTTAGAGAAAAAAATTTTTCACTTTTTAAAGAAATGAATTCTCCAAAAATTACTGATGAGGATTGGAGATTCACCAACCTAAATGATTTTTTTAATTCAGACTTTCTACCTATGAGTAACTCTGCTAATTTGAATAAGTTTGATCTACCTGAAGTATTTGATAATTTTGATGCACATTATATTTTTCTAGTTAATGGGACACTTGTGAGTAATTCCAAGTGTGAGTTTAAAATAATTAATTTGAAAGATGCAATTCTTGATGAAGAAAAAAATTTGCTAAAAATTCTCAAAAATGAGTTTTCTTCTTCAAATAAAGATTTTTTTTACTTGCTTAATAACTCTTTCCTTGAAAATGGAATTTATGTAGAAGTTAAGGAGTCAGATAATTTAAAAAAACCCATCGTAATAGTAAATAAGTTCGATTCAGATTCTGAAAATACATTTATAAATTCAAGAAATATCTTTTACTTTGATAAGTCGACAAGTGGAGAAATAATCGAATATTCTTTCTCAGATAACGATGAAAAATATTTTTCTAATAAAGTATCTATGTTCTACCAAGAAAAGAACTCAAACATTGAACACCTATCTATTGAGGATGGAAGTAAGTCATCATTTATTTTCTCTAATTTAAAAATTAAGCAAGAAAGGGATTCCAATTTTACTACTAATTCTATATTGATTGGAGGCAAGCTTATAAGAAATAATGTTCACCCTCTTTTGGACGGTGAAGGTTCTTATTCTTCTGTCTTAGGTCTGTATCTTTCTCAAGAAGAACAATTAATGGATAATTACATGTTTGTTGAACATGCTAAACCGAATTGTGGAAGCAGACAATTATATAAAGGTCTTCTAAAAGATGAATCTAGGGGAGTTTTCCATGGAAGAATCCTTGTGCACAAAGAAGCTCAAAAAACAGATGCAAAACAAACGAATAGAAATTTATTACTGTCAGACTCTGCTCAAGTAGATACAAAACCTCAACTAGAAATCTATGCCGATGATGTTAAATGTACTCATGGTGCGACAACAGGCCAATTGAACAAAGATGCAATACATTATTTAAGAGCTAGAGGGATAGATGAAGATAAAGCGATAGCAATGCTTATAAGAGCGTTTACTGATGAGGTAGTAGAAGAACTAAAGAGTTCAAAGCTAATTAATTTCCACCAAGAAATTGTAAAAAATTGGTTTGTTAGAGCTAAAATGGTTAGTGAACACAACTAATTTAATTTAATCTTTATTAACAGTATTAATAAACGTAGCAAACTTAAAAAATTAATTTTAAAACAACAAAACAAACATAAATTACAAAATAAACATTAAAACTTTTAAATTAAAAAGAAATAATTAAAATTTTTCTTAAAATTTACGAAATAAGTTCTTGACAATTATTTTTAAACATCTTAAAGTAGAAAAAAATGCAATAATTTCATTTTTTTAATTTAAAGGGAGGTTTAAATATATGGCAGTTGCTAAAAAAAGAAAACCCGCAGCCAAAAAAGCTGCTAAAAGAAAGCCAGCAAGAAAAGCTGTTAAAAGAAAAACTGTAGCTAAAAGAAAAACTACAGCAAGAAAAACAACAGCTAAAAGAAAGCCGGCTAAAAAAGCTGTTAAAAGAAAAACAACAGCTAAAAGAAAGCCAGCTAAAAAAGCTGTTAAAAGAAAAACAACAGCTAAAAGAAAGCCAGCTAGAAAAGCTGTTAAAAGAAAAACAACAGCTAAAAGAAAGCCAGCTAAAAGAAAAACTGCAGCTAAAAGAAAGCCAGCTAGAAAAGCTGTTAAAAGAAAAACAACAGCTAAAAGAAAGCCAGCTAAAAGAAAGCCTGCAGCAAGAAAAGCTGTTAAAAGAAAAACAACAGCTAAAAGAAAGCCTGCAGCAAGAAAAGCTGTTAAAAGAAAAACAACAGCTAGAAGAAAACCTGCAGCTAAAAGAAGAAGAAGATAGTTTTGAAATGGATCCGGGTGTTATCTTAGCTGAGATAGCACCCTAATCTGGATTTAGCTATTCATAGCATCTAGAAATTCTTTATTGCTTTTCGAACCTTTAATCTTATCAAGTAGGAATTCCATTGATTCGTTAGGACTCATTGGATTTAAAACCTTTCTAAGAAGCCAGATTCTTGTTAAATCCGCTTCGTTAATTAAAAGTTCTTCTTTTCTTGTACCTGATTTTTGTAAATCAATTGCTGGGTATATTCTTTTTTCTGCTAATCTTCGGTCTAGATAAATTTCCATATTTCCAGTTCCTTTAAATTCTTCAAAAATTACTTCATCCATACGACTGCCTGTATCAATTAATGCTGTTGCAACTATTGTTAAACTTCCACCTTCTTCTGTGTTCCTTGCAGCACCAAAAAATCTCTTAGGTCTTTGAAGAGCATTTGCTTCCATTCCTCCAGTTAATACTCGACCGCTCGCTGGAGTTACTGTATTACTAGCTCTTGCTAGTCTTGTTATGCTATCAAGCAGGATAACGACATCTTTACCATGCTCAACTAAACGTTTTGCTTTTTCAAGAACCATATCAGCAACTTGTACATGTCTTTGCGCTGGTTCATCAAAGGTTGAGCTTACAACTTCACCACGCACAGATCTTTCCATATCCGTAACCTCTTCAGGTCTTTCATCAATCAACAAAACGAATAAACATACTTCCGGATTGTTATCAGTAATTGCTTTAGCAATTTTCTGAAGAAGAACTGTTTTCCCTGTCCTAGGTGGAGCAACTAATAACGCTCTCTGACCTTTTCCTATCGGTACGAACATATCAATTACTCTAGTTGAATATTCTTCTGCTTCGCTTTCCATATCTAACCTTGAGTTAGGATGAAGTGGGACTCTATTTGAAAAACTAATTCTCTCTCTGCAATAATCAGGATCACCAAAATTAACAGATTCAATCTTGAGCAGAGCAAGATTTTTTTCTCCTTCCCTAGGCAGTCTTACATATCCACCAATGGTATCTCCAGATTTAAGATTAAATGATCTAACTTGTGATTTCGAAACATAAATATCATCTGGACCAGGCAAATAGCTATATTTAGGAGATCTAAGAAATCCGTATCCTTCAGACAATATTTCAAGAACACCTTCTGCATATATCTCTCCTTGATTGTCCGCTTGAGATTTTAATATTGCATAAATCATATCTTGCCTAGACATTCTTCCAGCATCTTCAATATTTATTGATATGGCCATTTTTTGAAGCTCAGCAGGTTTAATTTCACGAAGTTCATTTAAATTCATTAAATCAAGACCAGGAGGCTTAACTTTTTCTTTTTCTTCAATTTCAGTTTTCTTAGAACTTGCCTTTTTGTTCATGTTTTTCCTTGGAATATAATAATTTGGGTTTACTACAATAAAAGCTTGTAATATGTAATATATAATTCTTTATTCGACAAAAGTCAATAACTTATTGTCTTAGATTGATGTTTTAGATAAAATCTAATTAAGGGAGTTTTTATGTCCGGACATTCCAAATGGCATTCAATTAAACACAAAAAAGCTGCAACTGATGCAAAAAGAGGAAAGATTTTCACTAAATTAATAAGAGAAATCACTATTGCCGCACGTGATGGTGGAGGGGATCCTGATACAAATCCTAGGCTAAGATTGGTCTTAACCAATGCTAAAAGTGAAAATATGCCAAAAGATACTATTGAAAGAGCAATCAAGAAAGGTACTGGAGAATTAGAAAGTGAAACACTTTTTGAGACTACCTACGAAGGCTATGGCCCGGGAGGAGTAGCAGTTCTCGTAGAGGTTTTAACAGATAATAAAAACAGAACAGTTTCTGAAATTAGAAGAGCTTTTACAAAGTTTGGAGGAAATCTAGGAGAATCCGGATGTGTATCTTGGATTTTTGAAAAGAAAGGAAGGATAGAGATATCTATGGATCCAACTGAGGAGGAAAACCTCATTGATACTGCACTAGATTTAGGAGCAGAAGATGTATTAAATGAAGAAGATTTTTTTTCTGTTTTAACCGTATTAGATGATTTTGAAAATATTAAAAAAGGATTAGAATTAAAAGGATTCAATATTTCTAACTCTGAAATTTCTATGATACCAAGTAGTTCAGTAAAAATTGAGGGCAAGCCAGCAGAACATATGTTAAAAATGCTTGAGACGTTAGAGGATTGTGACGATATACAAAATGTGTATTCGAATTTTGATATAGACGATTCTGTGATTAAGGCATTTGCTTAATTACTAATCCATTTGATTAGCCATTTTTCAAAATCCGGATAGAATTCAATCTTAGTTTTTTTCTCCTTATCTTGAGTGCTGTAAAACATTATCATTCCATATTTTTTTGATACCGAAGATATATCTCTCTTTTTCTCAGCATTTGATATATAGCCTCTTTTACATTGGATTCCAAACCAAATTCTAGCTTTTGTCTTTTTGTTGTATATCCCAAAGACAATATCAGCAGAACCTTTACTACCTCGGCTTTCTATAGAATAAAATTTTAATTCTTTATATTTTGATAATATTTCCTGCACATGAGCATTTGTTTTTTTTTCAAAAAGATAACCTTTTCTATATTGTGACATGATTACAGTTACATTATCCTCGAATGATAAATTATCAAATCTTTAATCAAAATAAAATAATTTGTATATACTATCCTTATAATATAATTGTTTTGATCTACTATGGAAATTATTTTAGTTCGACATTGTGAAACTGATTGGAATAAGGAAAATAGATGCCAAGGTATCTCAGACCTTAGTTTAAATCAAGCTGGGCTGAAACAGGCTGAAAATCTAAGATCCTATTTTAACAATTTAGATATTGATTTAATCTTTTCTAGCACCCTTAAAAGAGCTATTGAAACAGCCAATGTAATTAATTCAGACAAAAAGATACCTATTGAGTTGATTGATGAATTAAGAGAGATGGACCAAGGTGATTTTGAAGGAATACCATTTCATACACTAAGAGAAAAGTATCCAGTAGAATTAAACGAGTGGAGGAAGAATCCTGAAAAATTTCGAATTCCTAATGGCGAAACATTAGGAGAAGTTAAGAATAGAATGATTAAGTTTATGAAAAATATAGTCGAGACACATAGAGAAGATAAGACAATTATTATAGTAAGTCATAATCTTGCATTGTCATCTTTGTTATGTTCAATTTCTGAAAAAAATCTTGTCAATTTTACAGAATTTACTGTTGAATCAGGTTCTATATCAACAATTGATTATTCAAATAAAATATTTTCGTTAAAAACTATGGATTACACCAAGCATTTGGAATAATTATGTTACAAGAAGCAATTTTAAATAAAATAAAAGGCTACTTAGTTGATTACGAAGAGTTCTCTAAACTTGATTTCTCAAAATTAATATTAACTATTCCTAAAAATTCAAACCATGGAGATTTCTCTACAAATTTTGCTTTGGTTGTATCTTCAGAGCTAAAGACAGACTCTAAGGAGCTTGCAGAAAAAATTGCTAATATATTGTTAGACAAGAATGATTCAACCTTCAACTCAATCAATGTAATTGCTCCCGGTTTCATTAATTTTAATATTTCTTTGGAAACATATTATTATTATCTTAAAGAGATTAATCTATCTGGTAAGAATTATGGTTCTACTGAAAAAAGAAATGAGAAAGTTCTTATAGAATTTGTATCAGCAAATCCAACCGGATATTTACACCTAGGACATCTCAGAAATGCTGCTGTTGGAGATTCTGTAGCACGAATACTTTCCTTCTCTGGGTATGATGTAACTAAAGAATACTATTTGAATGATTATGGGACACAAATTAATCTTCTAGGAGAATCTTTACAGGCAAGGGTTTTTAATTTGTTAGAAATAAAGCAAGAACTGCCCGAAGGAGGCTATAAAGGAGAATATTTAATTGATTTAGCCAAGATTCTTTTATCAGAAAAAGATGAGAAGTTTTTGTTGAATGCAGATATAGAATTCTTTTCTGACTTTGCAAAGGAGTACTTAATTGAAGAGATAATTAGAGATTTAGAAACTTTGAACATATCTTTTGATTCTTGGTTCTCAGAGAAAAAAGATATCCATGAATCTAAGTATCTTGAAGAAACAAAAAAAATATTAAACGACCATAATAGCTTGTATTTGAATGATAATGCTGAATGGATTAAAACATCTGAGTTTGGCGACGATAAAGACTGGGTAGTAAAAAAATCTGATGGAACTTCTACTTATTTTATGAACGATATAGCTTATCATCAAAGAAAGTATAATAGAGATTATGATTTATTGATTAATGTATGGGGAGCAGATCATCATAGTCATATCTCAAGACTCAGGGCAGCTATGGATATACTATCAAACGATTCTACCAGGCTAGTCTTTATATTGATTCAGTTTGTAAGATTAATAAAGGACAACAAAGATATTTCTATGTCAAAGAGATCTGGCACCTATACAACTATAAAGGATCTCCTTAGTGAATTTGATAAAGATTTAGTTAGGTTTCTAATGATAAGCCGGAGTTCTGATAGTCATTTTGATTTTGATTTAGATAAATGTAGAAGCGATTCAGAAGAAAACCCAGTATTTTATATACAGTATGCAAATGCGAGAATTAATAGCATAATGGAGAAAAGTCAGCTAAAAAAAATAGACTTTGATAATTTACATTTATTAAGCGAGGAAAAAGAGATAATTCTTATTAAGAAATTATTACATTTCCCAGAAGTTGTTAAAGAGGCCGCAACTAATTATGCTCCTCATAAAATTGCTTTTTATCTCCAAGACTTATCATCAGAATTTCATCATTATTACAAATCAACCAAAGTTTTAGTAGAAGACAAAGAAACATTAAACAGCAGATTAGCATTGTTATCTCTAATCAAAATAGTTTTGGTTAATGGACTAAATTTGCTAGGTGTTTCTTCACCAGATAAAATGTGATTATCTTATGTTTGATTTATATTTAGTTGAGCCACATTATATTTTATTATCTATACTTTTATTACTTCTTCTTTATAAGATTCTGGCTAGTTTCGTGATTACTAATGATACAAAGAATTTTGATTCTATTGTTGTGAGTTCTACTAAAAATCCAGAAGGCTATAAAGACAAAACCATGATTTCTAATTCTTTCAAAGAATGGTGGTCATTTGCAATATCTCCCATAGAAGAAATGTTGATTAAATCAGAAGTTAACCCAAACTTTTTAACTTTAATATCTTTTGTGGTTTCAATTTTCACCGCTTATCTTTATGCAAATGGATTAATATTCTTTGCATCTATATTTATTCTCGCAGGGTCAAGTTTTGATATTTTAGATGGAAGAATAGCAAGGGCAACAAACAAAGTTTCCACAAAAGGTGCTTTCTTAGATAGTTGTCTAGATCGCTTTTCCGAAATAACAATTATGTTTGGCTTGCTAATTTACTACTTTCCTACGTATTTCTCTTTTGTTATTTTCTTAACAGTATGCTTTAGCCTTTTAGTAAGTTATATAAAAGCAGTGGCAATCAATATGAATTTAGATTCCAATATTGGTATCATGCAAAGACCAGAAAGAGTTGTTTATCTGGGTATAGGAGGGATAATCAGCAGTGTCTTAGATTACTATGGTATAAATCTTTTTGATATTAATCATTTTATACTTCTTGCTTCAATTTCGATAATCCTTATTTTTTCAATAATCAGCTCAGTGCAGCGTATGTGGAAAAGTCTAAAAAGTTAAGAACTATTTGCTTCTTTCTCTTGTATCTTCTTTAATTCTAGAAGCTTTTTTAGAAAGGCCTCTCATATAGTAGAGCTTTGCTCTCCTTACACGACCTTGCTTCTTTACTTCTATTTTTGCTATTTGTTTCGAATGTAATGGAAATATTCTTTCGGTTCCAACACCATATGAAATTTTTCTTACAGTAAAAGTTTCTTTTATACTTGTACCTCTTCTTGCTATAACTATTCCTTCAAAAATTTGAATTCTCTCCTTCTCGCCTTCTTTAATTTTATAATGAACAGCTACTGAATCACCAGCTTTAAACAAGGGAACTTCTTTTATATTCTCTTTCTCTATTTTGTCAATCAAATTCATACTAACACCTAAAATTTACAACCAAAGAGTCTATCTAAAATTATAGCAACCGCACTTCTTACAGAGAGATGATTATAATTATCATAACCTCCTACAGGTTTCAAAATATAATCAGCATTCTGAAGTACTTCTTTAGTTAACCCCCAACCTGTACCAAAAAGTATCAAAAAAGGAGAGTCTTCTAATTCTATTGTCTCCTTAAGCTCAGGATAATTTACCATATTATGCATAATTCTTGCATCTGTTGCAACTATCTTTGGTTTTTTATTGTGTATTAACCTAATAGATTTAATTGCATCTTTAATACTTTTTGTCACTTCTATTAACTTTATGGCATCATGCTTTGTGTTTTCAGTACGATTAATTTCGCTGTCCTCCCAATAATTAATTACGCTCTCGGCCAATTTACGTTGCTCCTTAACTGGGTGAGTAATATAGTATTTTTTTATTCCATATGTTTTACATGACCTAGCTATATCTTGAATATCTAAATTTGTTAAAGATGTTTTAATGATTTCGCCTTTTTTGTTCTGAATTGGGTAGTGAACCAACGCCAGATAGATATTTGAATTATTGTTTTCGACTTTAATTTTTTTTAATTCATCTCTTTCTTGAATATTAATATTTGCTTTTTCTAACAAATCTTCTCTTCTGTTTAAAGTTAGATTCAAAGAAGAGCTTCTATTGAATTCATTTATTTTTTTATGATTCCCTGAGCTTAAAACTTTTGGAACCCTGTTCTTTTTAAATGAAATAGGTCTTGTATATACAGAATTCTTTAGAAGGGAGTTCTGAAAAGTTTCCTTAATTACAGATTCCCTTTTTCCTACTACACCGTCTATCATTCTGCTTACTGAATCAATAACTGCTAGAGCAGAAATGTCCCCACCAGATAATATGTAGTCACCGATAGATAATTCTAAATCCGCATAATTGTCTATGAGTCTTTGGTCGAATCCCTCATATCTGCCCGAAACTAAAGTTATGTTTCTTTTTTTAGATAGTTCAATTGCTAATTTATTATTAAGCAATTTTCCTTTAGGGGATAAAAACACAATTGTAGTCTCAGGATTATTCTTTTTTATCTTATCTATTGCTCTAGAAGCTTTATCGTAAGTGATTACCATTCCAGAGTCTCCACCATATTGTGAGTCGTCTATTCTTTCCTTTTCTTTTAAAAAGTCACTATAACTATATAGATTGATTTTAATTTTTTTTGTCTTTATTGCTTTTGAAACAATTCCGTATTTCAAAGGAGACATATAGAGTTCTCTAAAAACAGTTAAAACATTAAAAATCATAGCGAAGCTATTTCCTCTAGATTTTTAATTTTTAAAGATTTATTGCCAGTGTCAACGTTAAGTATAAATGATTCATTAAAAGGAATCAGGTAGAGCTTATCTGAATTAACAACCTCTAAAATAACTCCAGCTTTAGTCTGTAAAACTCTTTTTACTTTACCAAAACATTCATCATTTTCAGACAAAACAAGAGATCCAACTAGATCTTTGTTGTAATATTCATTTGACTCTAACTCAGGCATTTCAAATTATATATTACCTATAAGGAAAGGTATTCTTAAGTCTATTCGATAATTTCCAGTACAGCCCTTCTTTTTTCCTTAGCAGCAGCAGCTCCTAATAGAACACGAATTGCTTTCGCTGTTTTTCCTTGTTTGCCAATAATCTTTCCTAAATCTTCTTGAGCAACTCTTAATTCATATACCGTGGTAGAATCTCCAGAGACTTCTTGAATCTCTACTTCATCAGGTTTGTCAACTAGAGAGCTTGCAATCAATTTTATTAATTCTCCAACTTTATCCATCATAACCTCTATATTTTAAATTATATCAAAATTGACTTGGATTAGCTTAAGTTTTTTTAAATACTTATAAATCTAAAATTAGCTAGGCTTCTTCATCTTTAGCTTCTTCTTTTACTTCTTCTTTTGGTGCTTCTTCAGCTTTAGCTTCTTCTTGTACCTTTTGTTTTTTAGGTGGTCTTTTCGGTTTATCTTTAACAAGTTCAGCATATTTCTCAGGATCAATAATTTTTTGAACTCTATTACTTAATTGCGCTCCCTTACTTATCCAACCATCTATTTTCTCTTTATTAAAATCCACAACAGAGGGATCCTGTAAAGGATCATATGTTCCTAAAATTTCTAAAAACTTTCCATCTCTTGGAGAGCGAGAATTGGTTGCAACAATTCTGTAAAACGGTCTTTTTTTTCTACCCAATCGAGCTAATCTAATTTTTATCATAAGTCACCTGTCACTTAATAATGATTAATATTAATTAAATTTCAACAGATTTTTTTTATTTTTCATTTTGCCTAAATTTTTAGACATTTTTTTCATTTGTAAAAATTTCTTAATCAACTTATTGATATCCTGAACTGAGGTACCACTACCTGAGGCAATTCTCTTTCTTCGGCTTCCATCTAATATAGCATGATTTTCTCTCTCTTGTTTGGTCATTGAATCAATAATTGCTACAGTTGTTTTCATTTCTTTTTTTGCTTGCTCCATAGCATTTTCATCTTTAGTTAGATCACCCAAGCCAGGAATCATCGATAGAGTACTTTTTAACGATCCAAGCTTGTTCATTGATTTTATTGCATCTTTAAAATCATTTAGATTGAAATTATTACCATCAAGTTTTCCGGTAAGTTCTTCGGCTTCTTTTTTATCTATAGCTTCAGAAGATTTTTCCACTAAAGACACTATGTCTCCCATCCCAAGAATTCTAGATGCCATTCTATCGGGATGAAAAATTTCTAACATATCCAT
Organism: Thermodesulfobacteriota bacterium; assembly: GCA_036340075.1. Classification (GTDB taxonomy): domain Bacteria; phylum Desulfobacterota_D; class UBA1144; order UBA1144; family UBA1144; genus JAYYZJ01. Next base: position 180,437 of record JAYYZJ010000012.1, read on the forward strand.
TCTTTCTCCGTGACCATATAATTTAATAGGCTTTCCAGTTATAAATTTTGCAGACAAAGCTGCACCACCCCTTGCATCACCATCTAGCTTTGTTAGAGTGATTCCATCAATTCCAACTTCGTCATTGAAAGTTTTTGCGACATTTATTGCTTCCTGTCCAAGCATGGAATCAATTATTAGAAGAGTTTCATGGATTTGAATAGAGCTTTTTATAGATTTTAATTCATTAATCATAGATTCATCAATTTGCAATCTACCAGCTGTATCTATTATTAAAGTGTCATAGCCTTTATTGTAAGCAGTCTGAAAACCATTCTTACAAATATCTACAACTTCTTCAGAAGAATTTTCTATAAAACCTACACTAACTTGTTCTGATAAAATTTTAAGTTGCTCTATAGCAGCAGGTCTATAAATATCTGCAGAAAGCATACAAGGATTTCTTTTTTCTTTTTCTTTAAGATATTTTGATAACTTTGCAGCAGTTGTCGTCTTACCAGAACCCTGAAGACCAACCATCATTATCACAGCGGGAGGGGAAACTTTTAAATTTAAATATTCGGTATCATTACCTAACATTTTAACTAATTCATCATTAAAAATTTTTACAAATTGTTCTCCTGGGGATACACTCTTAAGAACATCTTGACCAATTGCTGATTCCTTAATCGATTCTACTAATGATTTAACTACTTTGAAATTAACGTCCGCTTCTAAAAGACTTAAACGTATTTCCTTTAAAGCCTCATCAATATTTTCATTGGTGATTACGCTATTCCCTCTTAATTTCTTAAAGGAGCTTGTTATTTTATCCGTAATCTTTTCAAACATTTCAAGATTATATCATTTCTGTTAATCTATTGAACCGATTTCTTAGACTTTTTTGCAGGCTTCTTTCTCAATTCCATCTCAAATCTTGGGCGAAATTTAGAATCGAGATACACTTTCGCTTTAAAGAAAGGCATTCTGGCGTTTTTTCTTTTAGATTTGAATTGCAAAACAGATGTTTTTCCATCTTTGAAAAGTTTTTCAGCTTCTTCAATAGGCAAGGAATCCTTTTTTCTTTCTTCCTCATCTTCTGAGTTTAGATATGGTGACAACATTCTCCTCGCAAGTCTGTTTTTTCCATTTTTACCATAGTAATAATAATCATTATCGTAATACACTTCTGAATCTACTACGCTGGAATGCCCTAAGGATTCAAGTTCTTTCAGATTGATTTTCTTTTGCTCGTCTTGACCCCAGTCTAATTTATATTTCCCTGTAGAAGTTAAAACTACATCAGCATCATAAGAGCTGCCAAATCTACTTATAAAACCAGTTAATCTGATTCTGCCTTCATTTCCATTATAAGATTTGATTAGCTCTATTGCTTCGCTAGGAGCAATAGGCCTACCAGAAATTACTTTATTAATATTTGTAGATTCATCGGGAAGATCCGTAGTATATCGATTAAATGTTTCAAACATTGGTAAATTTTTAATAGGGCAATTTATACCAAGTTTTTTAATGAATTCATCCGTATCAACTTTTGTATTTTTAGCTTTATCTATAATTTCATCTCTGAATTTTTCAATCTCCTCAATAAATTCTTCATAAGAATATTTGTCCTTCTCTATCTCTCTTAACTTTAATTCCCATTCACCAGTTAAAGTTGCAGAAGTAAGTTGATCAATTTTTAACATTTGCAAGTCCTCTATAAGTTTTTTCCCTCTTGTAGAAGATGTTATACATTTTTTCCCATTGTCATCCTCAGTTCTGAAAAGATAAGTTTCTCTAATTAATTGTTCTATAATCTCAGCTCTAGTAGCAGGAGTACCAATACCTTTGTTTTTCATTAGATGCATAAGCTCATCATCATCTATATCGTTACCAGCAGTTTCCATACCTCTAAGTAGTGTTGCATCTGTGTATCTTGCTTTGGGAGTTGTCTCTTTGTCTATTCTTTCTATGTTAATTACTTTTGCTTCCTCATTTGGCTGAACAGTATTAATTAATTTGTCTTGTACAGGATTATCTAAAACTTCTTTCCATCCTTTTTCTATCAAAATTCTGCCGGATGTCCTAAAGATATTTCCTTCCACAACAGTGTCTCTTATAGTTTCGAGTGTTATAGCTGGTGGATAAAAAACTGCAAAAAATCTTTTGACTATTAAATCATAAAGCTTTAATTGTTGTTCGTTTAACTTGCTTAAGTTTGGTATATTTTGAGTTGGAATTATTGCAAAGTGATCAGATACTTTCTCTGAATCAAAAATTTTCTTGTTTTCCGGTTTTAAAAGATTGTTTTCTAATATGTATTTTGAATGTTTACTATACTCTGTTTGTGCAAAAACATTCAAAAGCTTATTAACTTCTTCGGCATGATCATTTGGTAGTCTCCTAGAATCAGTCCTTGGATATGTTATATATCCCTCTCCTGAAATTGGTTGATAAAGAGATTGAACAATTTTCAATGTGCTGTTTGCAGTAAATCCAAATCGGCTGTTTGACTCACGTTGAAGTGTGGTTAGGTCATACAAAGCACCTGAATACTCTTTTCTTTCTTTTGATGATTCAGATATCTCTCCAACTTTTTTATTGCATGAGTTTATTATATTTTCTGCCTTATCTGTTTGAAATATTCTGTCACTTTTTTTTGTTCTCTTTTCCTCATCAGTAAAATCTTTATTGTTAAAATCCTTATCTATATATGTCCCTTTATATTCACCAGAAGAGACTTTAAATGTAGCTTCTAATTCATGGTAAGAAGAAGGAATAAACTTATCAACTTCTTCATCCCTTAGAACCACCAAAGTAAGGGTAGGAGTTTTTACTCTTCCTACAACTTGTTTGTTAAAAGGTACATTGTAAGCCTTGCTAGACCATGCTGTCATAGCCCTTGTTCCATTCATTCCAATTTTCCAATCAGCTATTGTTCTGCCTAATGCTGCATTAGCTAGATCTTTAAAATCATCTGCGGGTTTTAGATTATCGAATTCTTTTTTTATTTCTTTTTTAGTCATCGATTGCATCCATGCACGATAACAAGGTATTTTGATTTTCAAATAATTAATAATCTGATTGAATATTAATTCTCCTTCTCTTCCTGCATCGCAAGCATTAACTGCGCCAACTATATCTTTTCTTTTTAATAGTTTATTTATAAAAGTAAGTTTTGATTTTGATCTAGCAATAGGAATTAGTTCGCCAGGGCCATTTAAAGGAAGAGCATCCAAGGACCATTTCTTTTTTGGTTTTTCATATTCAACTAAATGACCAACAGCTGATGTTATAACAAAGTTTTCATTCTCGTAGCAATCTAAACCTTTGGCTACATCAGTCTTCTTAACGTCGAGAGCAGATGCTATCAATTTGGCCACGCTTGGTTTTTCGGCTATTACTACCAACGTTCCATTTAGTGAATCTTTTCCATTTGCCATAGAAACGCAAATTTATATAATCTTAAAAAAGATGTCAAATATTAATAATCCAAAAATATGCTTAAATATCCTTAATTATTGATATAATTATTTTTTTTATACCACTCTATACTTTTAGCTAAAATCTCTTCAGCAGTATGATAATTGAACCCCAGCTCTTTAATAGATTTCTCATTACTGGCAATGGCTCCAATCTTGATTGCCTTTAAACCATCTATAGCAAGGAATGGTTTTTTTCTTGTAAAAAAGGAAATTAATTCTGAGAAATAAGCTAAGAAATATAAATATAATTCCGGAGTTACTTTGTTAATCTTATCTTTGTTCATAATTTTACAAATTTTATCAAAGACATCTCCAATTTTTATATTTTCACCTACTACAATATATTTTTTTCCATTTTCAATATTTATTGCTTTAATCATTAAATTAATAACATCATCAATATAAACTAAAGGTATATATGAATTTGGAAAAAACTTAGAATTCATTTTTCCATTAGATATAGCGATAACTGTTTTACCAAAAGTTTTAAAATCATTGGGCCCAGTAACTACACCTGGATTCAAAGTAACGATAGGTAGTCCAAGCTTTTTGTATTTATCGATTTCAACTTCTACTAAATATTTTGATTTACTATAATCACTTTCAAAGTCACCTTGATGTAGTGAATACTCTGTTGCTATATCACCATATGGTTGTCTAATTGCAGCTACACTACTTGTGTAAATTATTTTTATCAACTTAGATTGTCTTGCTTCATCAAGTAAGTTTATTGTTCCACCAACATTAATATCATAATAGTCTTGTTTTCTAGGAAGCCACCAAGATGCAATATTAGCTAAATGATAAAGTATATCAATATTATTAAATATTCCCTTTAAGGATTCTTTGTTAACGAGATCTCCTAAGATACATTTAAAACCTTTAGAAGTAAGTGTACTAAAATCTTCTTGTTTTCTTACAAGGATAGTTACATTGTGACCATCTTGCTTAAGTCTATTAATAAGGAACGGACCTATATATCCTGTGGCACCTGTAACTAAAATATTCATAATTTATCTAGGATGCTTAATCAAACAATAATCTTTTTTTCTTCGTGAATTATCTTTTTATCATCTTGTGGTGCTTGTTCAGCATGTTTTCGCTGAGTCTCTAATACCCTATCTTCTATTAGTTGAAATAGTTTAGTTTGAAAATCTTTATCTGGAGCACAAATTCTTGGTATTATAAACCCTGCTGCTGCTACTTGAATAAAGAATTCAGCATTTGCTTTTAAAAAATCTTCTGGAACTTCTTCACCATATGCTTGTTTAAGTTGACCATAAATAACTTCTTGTATTTCTTTGATTATCTCAACTATTGTGTCAGTAGGTTGTTTAGGTTGAGTCTGTAATCCTAAATTAAATGCATTTGCAATAGAAGCTCTTATTGCGTTTAGGGCTTCTTGAGGGTCAGGCTGTTTTGTCTCATTCTTGTTTTCTTCACTCATTTTATTCTCCTATACAATTTTTTTCTGTAGATTATATTATACTGTTTATTGGAATAAAGGATATGAAAAAAAATATAGACGGTGGGATGGCAATTGTTAATACCTTAAAAAACTTAGGGGTTAAGGATATTTTCACTCTTGCAGGTGGCCATGTTAATCCAATTTATAATGCTTGTGAAGAAATGGGAGTAAGATTAATTGATACTCATCATGAACAAGGTGCTTCTATGGCAGCAGATGCATACGGAAGAGTTACAAAATCACCCGGTGTATGTCTTATTACTGCTGGACCAGGTCTGACTAATGTTATGACGGGGATGTCTGGAGCTTTTTTGTCAAACTCCCCCTGTATCTTTCTCTCTGGAAAAGCAGGGATTGAGGAAGCAGACAGATTGCCGCTTCAAGATATTGATCAAGAATCTATGGTAAGACCAGTTACTAAATGGGCAAAAACAGTCTATGATACAAAGAGATTGGCTGAATATACTGCACATGCCTTTAAAATGTCTATATCGGGTAGACCAGGGCCAGTATATTTAGGCTTTCCGCATGAAGTACTTTATGAAAAAATTTCAAGCAATGAACTTGATTTGCCACAAATGACAATTGCACCAAATCCAGAAATAACGAATTCTACAAAAGATAAATTCATTCAAATGTTAGAAAAATCATCTAGGCCTGTTGTGGTTGCTGGTAGTGGATCGTGGTATTCAGGATCTAAGGATTCATTGAGAGAGTTTGTAGAAGAATTAGATTTACCAATATTTACTCTTAACTTTGGTCGAGGGATAATCTCTGACGACCATAAAAATTGTCTTGGTCAAGCAAGTCCATCCGCATCCAATGCTTTTAAGAAGATTACATCAGAGGCAGATTTGATAATATTGCTGGGCGTAAGACTTAGTTTATATATAGGTTGGGGTAGAACTTTTAATCCCAAAGCAAAAATTATACAAATGGATATAGAAAATGAAGAAATAGGAAGAAATATTCCAGCAGATTTACCAATTCTTTCAGATATTGATAAAGCTTTAATTAAAATAAACGACAACATAAGAGATTCAGGGATTAATTTCACAAATTGGATGGATACTTGTAGAGAATGGAAAGAAGATCAATGGAAAGAAATAATTAAATTAAAAGATAGCAACGAAAAGCCCTTACACGTCTTAAGAGTCGTCAAATCTATCGAAGAAGTTTTTGATGAAAATACTATGTTATGTATTGATGGAGGTGACACGCAAGCTTGGACTGATTCAGTTTATCAAAACACAAAGCCAGGAATGTATGTCAAAGGAGGGCCTTTAGGATGTATGGGAGTAGGGGTGCCATTTGCTTTAGGAAGCAAGGTTGCATTCCCAGAAAGACAAGTGGCGTTAATTTCTGGTGATGGTGCTATTGGAATGAATCTAATGGAATTTGAAACGGCAGTTAGACACAAAATACCATTCGTCTGCATTGTTTGTAATGATCAGTCTTGGGGAATGACAAAACATCAGCATTGGCTTACATATGGTAAAGAAAATACACCTCCTGGGCATGAGCTTCCATTTATCGGCTATCATGAAATCGTAAAAGCAATGGGAGGATATGGTGAATTAGTAACAGAAGCAGATGATTTATCTCCCGCAATAGAAAGAGGTATCAAGTCCGGTTTGCCTGCCCTTATTAATGTTGTTACCAATCCTGATGCTACAAGTGCTGCAACTCATGCAATTACTGCAATGATGA